>NZ_JBEVLO010000289.1:0-8047 GCF_040509115.1 Mycobacterium sp.
CACCGCGATTCCCGTCAGCCGCCCACGACTGAGGCGAGGTCGGCGGGCACCGCCATCGGGGTCAGCAGACCTGCCTCGACCCGACCGGTGTTGCCCACCGGATAGCGCCCGGTCATCGAGCCCGGCGCGGCGACGATCAGGCGGACCACCTGGCCCAGTGCTTCACGACGATCCCGTTGGCGCAGCGCGAGCGTCAACATGGCCGCGTGGTTACAGGTGTGCAGCCAGGGGTCGGGCTGGGAAACGATGTGCGCTCGCTCCAGGTGTCGCCACCGCTCCTGGGCGGCCGGTGCGCGCTTCGCAGCGGCCATTTCCCGCCGGTACACGTCGCGGGCCGCGACTCCGAGGCGGCTCACGACGCCACCCGCCGAGGCTCGTCTGCGCGACCGTTGGGCAGCCAACAGCGCTTGACTACCAGTGCCGTGACGGGCGGTGATGATTCACCTGACGCGATTCGCACGCCGTCGTGTCTACTTCGGCGAGTGCATCGACTCATCGCGTGACTTCTCGGGTTCGACGGTGCGGCAGCAGGTGCAATCCTCGCCGCAGGTGCTCCGTTGCGCGGGGACCATCTTCAGGGGTGACGTCGCTGGGGGGCAGCAGGCGTCGACAGGTGGCGGAGGAGCCGGCAGGGTCACGTGGTTACTCGCCGCGGCAGCACTGCGACGCTGGGGGACACCGGGCAGCGACTGCGTGCGCGCGGCGCGGATCGCGTTGAGGATGACCAACACTTCGGCAGCCTCGTGGATCAGCACCACGGTGGCCAACCCGAGAACCCCCAGTGCGGCGAGGGGGATCAGGATCGCGATGATGGCCAACGACAATCCGATGTTCTGCACCATGATTCGACGGGCCCGACGGGCGTGGACGAGAACCTGGGGGAGGTGCCGCAGGTCCTCTCCCATCAGCGCGACGTCGGCGGTCTCGATGGCGACGTCGGTACCCATGGCGCCCATTGCGATGCCGATGTCGGCGGTGGCCAGGGCGGGTGCATCGTTGACCCCGTCGCCGACCATCGCGATCGGCCGGCCAGCGGCCAGCTCCGACAGCAGGCGAGCCTTGTCTTCGGGCAGCAGGTCGGCGTGTACGTCGGTGATGCCGGCGGCCTCGGCCACGGCCTTCGCCGTGCGGGCGTTGTCACCGGTGAGCATGACGACGTCGATGCCCAATTCGCGCAGTTGCCCGACAACTTCGGGCGCTTCGGGCCGCAGTTCGTCGCGGACCGCGATGGCCGCGACAACGACCCCGTCACGTTCGAGGAGGACCACCGTCGCTCCCGCCGATTGAAGGCGGTCGACGTCACCGGCGAACTGCCCGGCCGCGATCCAGCCCGGCTTGCCCAACCGGATTGCAGAGCCCTCGAAGCGACCGGTGATGCCGTGGCCGGCCAGAGCGGTCACGTCCTCGGCCACCCCCACGTCGTGGCCGGCGGCATCGACGACGGCCTTGGCCAGCGGGTGCTCGCTTCGAGCTTCGACCGCAGCTGCGACCCGCAGGGTTTCGACGTCGGTGACACCGCCCGCGGTCACCGTCTCGACGACCTGAGGACTGTTCCGGGTGAGCGTGCCGGTCTTGTCGAGGGCGATCACGGCGATGCGCCCCAATTCCTCGACCGCGGCGCCACCCTTCACGAGAGCGCCCTGTCGGCTGGCGGCGCCGATGGCGGCCACCACCGTCAGGGGCACGGCGATGGCCAGGGCGCAGGGTGAGGCCGCGACGAGCACCACCAGAGCGCGCTCGAGCCACAACACCGGATCACCCAGTAGCGCACCAACTCCGGCGACTGCGGCGGCCAACACCAGGATCGCCGGGACGAGTGGACGGGCGATCCGGTCGGCCAGCCGCTGACCGACGCCCTTGCGTTCCTGGGCCTGCTCGACGATGTGGACGATGCGCGCCAGCGAGCTGTCGGCGGCGGCTGCGGTGACGGAGACCTCGATCGCGCCGCCGCCGTTGATCGCGCCGGCATGTACGACGGTGCCCGGCTCGGCCTCCACGGGAACCGATTCTCCGGTGATCGCCGAAAGGTCCAGGCTCGTCCGACCGGAGGTGATGACGCCGTCGGTGGCAGCGCGCTCGCCTGGTCGCAGGACCATCAGGTCTCCGACCACCAAATCATCTGCCGTCACGGCGTCTTCATGCCCGTCGCGGACCACGGTGACCGACGCTGGCACCAGCGAGAGCAGGGCGCGAAGGCTCCGGTGAGTGCGCGTCACGGCGTAGTGCTCGAGCCCTTCGGCGATCGAGAACAGGATGGCGAGCAGCGCAGCTTCGGTGACCTGTCCGAGTGCCACGGCGCCGATCGCCGCGATCGTCATCAAGGTGCCCACTCCGAGACGACCGTGGCGAAGATTGCGGACGGCGGCGGGGGCGAAGGTGGCAGCCCCGGCGGCGACTGCCGCCAGTTCCAGTAGCAAGCCGACGGTATGAAGGCCGTTTCGGGTGACGACCCATCCTGCGAGCAGCAAGATCGCGGCCGCCGCCGCCAGCTGCAGCTCGCGGACATTCCACAGCCTGCCCGACCAGGACTCGGTGTCGGCGTCGGTGTCGGCCCCAGCGGTGCCGGGTCCGCAGCATGCATCAGACATGGCGCGCCTCGATTGCCGGTCGACGGTCCGCATGTCCGAAGACGGCGTCAGTCAAGGACCGGCCGCGGTCGGTGAGCCGGTACATCACCATCCGGGCTTGGCGCCGAGATGTCACTAGACCGGCCGTCTTGAGTTGACGCAAGTGGTGGGACACGAGGTTCTGCGACTGGCCGACCACCCAGGCCATGTCGCACACGCAGAGCTCGTCGCCCTCCAGGAGCGCGGAGGCGATGGTCAGTCGCGTCGGGTCACTGAGAGCCCTCGCCGCGGCAGCCGAGTGTTCGGCGTCGGCCAACGGCGGCAGGAGAGCGCGAATCCGTTCGGCGTGCGGCAGGTCCAGACACAGCAAGTCGCAGTGATCGATGGTCGGTTCGGCCATCTCCACATACTAACGCATGTTGGTATGTCGATGTATCTTCCTGCGTTGGCGTCGACCCCGCTCGACGCGCCTTTGGCGGCCGGATCGAAACTACGTAGGAAGGCAGTAGGAAATCGGGTTGCTGTCGGCGTGCCTCGGGTCATGTCGCCGACGGGGCTGCCAAGCTGGGTCCGTGAAGGCACTCGCCGCCGGACTCGTCACAGTGGCGGTGCTCGTATTCGTCGCCGCCCCCGTCGCCCACGCCGACATGGCACAGCGCCTCGCGCAGGCGAACGCCTACCTCCTCGACCGTCCCGGCACGACCGGTTACGTCCTTCGCGATCGGACCACCGGGCAGGCATACCGCAACCAGGCGGCCGCCACGATGATGTGGACCGCGTCGACCATCAAACTCGCCATGGTCGTCGACCTACTGACGCGGGCGCGGACCGGTCAAATCACTCTCACCCCGGCCGACAACCAGCTCATGGCCGACATGATGCACTCCTCGGACAGCGACGCCGCCGATACGCTCTGGGAACGCTACGGCGGACCCGACAACATGGCGTTCAACCGCAACTTCCCCATCTACGGGATGACCAATCTGCAAGCGCAACGGGGATTTAGCGCCACCTACCCCGATTGGGGATTTCAGAAGTCCACCAGCGATGACCTCGACCGGCTGATGAATCACACCCTCACCCGGTTGCCGCCGGCCCAGACCGCCGCTGTCGTCGCTGAAATGCAGCACCTCGACCCCAATCAACAGTGGGGGGTCTGGGGAGCGGGCGCCTCGATGGCCCCCGGCAACAAGAACGGGTGGTCGCAGGAACAAGGCGGATGGGTGGTCAACAGCGTCGGGTTCGCCGGTCCCCGCCAGCGCTACACCCTGGCGATCATGAACTCGCTAGAGGGGGAGGGCGGCTACGACGACGGCGTGCAGACCACCACACGACTGGCACAGATACTGCTGGCCGGCTGACCGTCCCCGCGGCCCTGGGTTCGGGTTCCGAGATCCGGCCCCGCACCATGAGTTCGGCGCCTGGAGTTCTCGGATACTAGCCCTCGATCACCCGCATCGCATACGGTGTCATTCCGTTGGTCCGTGCCGGTGAGTTCTTCATCGGCACATTACTTCCTGCGCCCCTCCCATCTGAGATCCGCCAAAATAGGTTGACGTGGAACGACGTTCGATGGCAGGCCAGGACCCGATTGGATCGATCGGTGCGTGGCGTCGAGGGTAGCTGCTTGAGCTGATACGCCTTCGGTCGCCTATTCGAGCAGTGGCAGGCTTCGGCGCGCGCGAATGACGCGGGCGCAGAGAGAAAATGCCTCGGCGACCGATTTAGCGCCCACGGCGCCGTGCGCTTCAGCTGGCGGGAGCCGATCGAGGTGGAGGTCAGCATGTTCGGCCACTAAGACCCATTCGACACCACGCCAGTGACATTCAGCGCTGAACGTCGATATGAGACGGGGGAGGGGCCGTCTGGCGCCGACTTCAAGGCCGTGGACGTCGAGGATCAACGCGACCTCTAAGCCGGCGAACCGAGCGAGTTGCCCCGCCACCGCCTGGACGTTGGTGTCATCGAGACATCCCGTGACCCTGATGACCACGGCGACGCTCCGCATTTGAGCTCTCACCCGAACACCCCCGCATTCGACGACGCCCGCGCGCGACCAATCACGACAGGTGGCGATGCTTGCGGACGTCGTCCTGGCGGCGACACTCGGCTGGGCAGGACATGAGCCGATGGACTCGTTGGTGCGCCCCGACGACGAATGCTCAGTCACTTCAATCTCCAACCCCGGATCAAGTGTTCTGTGGCCCGGCGCCGCCGGCCGTCAGGCGGGCTGTCGCAATGGCAAGCATCGACACAGTGATTCAGCCTGTCGGCCACAGGGTTGTCTCGCCGGCCTCGATTGGCCGCGAGCCGGTCATGGCGAAGAACATGACACAGGGCTCGGTCGTGTTGTTGATCCAATTGTGGATCGTGCCGCGCTGGATCATCACGTCACCTTCGTGCAGGCTGACGGTTTCCTCCTCCAGCTCACAGTCAATTGAACCCGACAGCACGGTGACGAAGTCGATGGATGCCGTGCGGTGCGGACGGGGCGTTACCCCCGGCTCGTACTGAACGATCCGTAGCAGGCTGCCCCACTCGACGGCGGTTGGAACGTCCTGCGTCGCTCTATCGGACGATCCGTTGTTGTCGGCGGGCATCTCGGTCGTCGTCCACATGACCCGCGACGTCGAACCGTGGCGGTTTTCGTTGCCGGACTCGTCGGCACCGCCCAGCAGTGGCAGCACCGAGTCGAAGATGACCGTCGATTTGCCCTCGGCCGTGTGCCCGGTCACGACGCGGCGTCCAGTGAATGGCATCTAATGATCTTTCTTTGGATGGTCAAGGATCTCGGACAGCACCGATTCATGACTGCCTGTCACGAAAAGCCTTCCAGTCGTCCTCTTCTGGGATGTCGTACGCGTTCAGTGACATCGCGACCAGGCAGTACTGGCTCACGAGGTAGACGAGGTGGTCAAAGCCGTCTCGTCCGAGCTCCTCGACCGCGTGCTTGAAGACCGGACCGGGCAGTGCCCCTCCGCGCAGCAGCTTCTTTGCGACCCCGACGGCGACCCGGGTCTCGGAGTCGACATCGGGAGGGCACTCTCCGGCACACAGCGCGGCGACGTGGCACTCCGACACCCCAACCTCGGCTGCCACCGCGGAGTGGGCGTACATGATGTACGCGGCGTTGAAGTGCGAGCCCACCGTTAGGATGACCGACTGAATTGTCGTCGGCTCGAGTCCCGGCATACCGCCGATGGCTTCGAGGAGCTGATCGATTGCCAGGCCCGTCGCGGGCTCCTGCAACCAGACTGACCACGGCCCCACCAACGCACCGTCGGACGTCATCGTCGTGAAAGTCGAGTAATTGTCACCGACCCGCTCGACGAAAGTGTCGTACAACTCCTGCTGAGCCGGGGACACCTCGGATTTCTTGACTAGCGGAACTCGCATGTAACGCCTCCCCTTTCGAACATCGGCAATGCGCTCATGAACGTGGTGATGCAAGATGGGCCAGCACGTTGCGAGCAGACATCATCTTTCGTGAAAGCCAATGTGTCCGCATTACGATTCACGTGCTCCGTTGTGATAGGCCGCATGCGCGACATGCATGCGACCGTGCGCCGGGCGGTGACGACGCTCGGTGAAATCGCGGCCGTAGGGCAAACCCGTTGCTGCGAACCGTATCTCCTGCAGGCAGCCGATGGAGCGGGTGCCTGCGACGAGCAACGTGTTGGGCGCCAACGGCGCCACATGTGCGGCCACGGCTCTCAACCCCGTGTGCTTGGCGGGCATGTGGTGGGTTGCAGGCCGATGGCGACGGCCATGGCGCTTTGGTTTTGGCAGGCGGTGACTCCGGAGTCGGGTGGGGTGTTGGGGCCTTGGGTTGGCCGGCAGGTGGTGGGTTGCAGGCCGATGGCGACGCCCATGGCGCTCTGGTTTTGGCAGGCGGTGACCCCGGAGTCGGGTGGGGTGTATCCGCCCCGGCCGGTGCTCGATTGGGCCGTCGACGGCGAGGCGGGGGCATTCTGCGTGGAGCTGGGGCCGGTGTCTGAGGAGCTGCTCGGGGTCTTACTCTCGTCGGCCGCCGGAGTGGTGGTGGCGCATGGCGGTGGGTTGTAGCCACCCTGCTGAAAACAGGCGGCATGGGCCGTGCCGGGCGGAGCGACACCGCCGGCGACGCCGAGTCCGATGACGAACGCCAGGACCGTCGGCGCGGTTGCGCACCAGCGCGGGGAGCGCTGTCGCATCACGGTGCTGACCGATGAGGAATCGTGACTCCCGTTGGCGGCGAGGCATGTTGACCCACGAAGTGGGAAGGAGATCGTTGGCGGTCCGGCTGAGTCCCGATGCGAATTCTACATTCTCGACCTCCAGGGGGCGGACATCCAGCGAAGCGGTGTCCCCCCGGCGATTCCCGGGCGACGGGCTGCGCTCTCTCGAACCCGAAACCTGGCCCCGACTCCCCGTCCGGCACCTAGGTTCGATCGCAGTATCTCGCCGCGCACTGGACCGCAGACGCGAAACGGACTATGGTCCGATTATGGTCGAACGGGCGAAGGCCGACGGTTCAGCGGGCAACGAGGCGCTCAACCTGGCTGTCATCGATGAATTCCGGTCCAATCACGGCAAGGTGGCCGATGTGCCCGGCGGCAATGTGCTCATTCTTCACTCCGTGGGTGCCAAGACCGGTGAACCCCGTCTGACTCCGCTGGCGTTCGTCGTAGTCGATAGGCGATTGTTCGTCTTGGGTTCCTCTCTTGGCGCACCGAATGACCCGGCGTGGGTCCATAACTTACGGGCAGTTCCGCAGGCTCGCATCGAGATTGGGGACGAGGAGTACGGCGTTGTCGCCCACGAGATCCGGCGCGACGAACGCGACGAGCTATTCCGGACAATTGGCGAACTGGTCCCCATCATGGTGGAACACCAAGCGCGAACCGCGCGGAAGATACCGATATTCGAGCTGATCAAGACTTGATGTTCTGCACTCGCTGATAGCCGGCTGTCAGCGTGGCGGCGCGTCAAACGAGCCCCTGTTGATACAGGCCGTGAAGGCTACCGGCTGCCGCGGAGTCGAACAGGCTGTTCATGCGAGGTCATGTCCGCGGCGTCAGCCAGCGTGAGAAGCGTTCTGCTCCAAGCCAATCAACGACGTGAGTTCCGTGACGAGTTCGCGTACGCGGTTTAGGTCGGTGGGCACTGCGTCGCTGTTGACTGGGGTCGGGTTCACCGAGGCGTCGATGTCGAAGACCGTGTGCGGTCGATGCCATGCCGAGAACCACTCCAGGCCGCGTCCGTAGGTGTCTTGAGTGACGCCTTGCATCAGAAGCACGGGTTCGCCGCGCTGGCATCCCAAATGTCGTGTCACCACGGGGTCGGCGGGTACTGCTTGAACTCGGCGGGGGCCGCCGTGAGGCTGGTAGCCGACGCTGCGCATCCAGTCGTGCAGGGAGCCGCCGTTGAGTTCTTCGGCAGACAGGGTGGGGAAAAGGTCAGCGGGTATCCACGTGGTCATGTACACGACCGGTTGGTCG
>NZ_JBEVLO010000290.1:0-15287 GCF_040509115.1 Mycobacterium sp.
GCAAGGTGCCCTACTCCTCGGCCAAGGCCGCGATCCTGGGCTTCACCAAGTCACTCGCACGGGAGATCGCCGACACCGGCGTGACCGTGAACGCCGTCACCCCTGGCGCGGTGGACACCAACATCCGCGTCGGCGCCACCGACGAGTCCGAGGCCGCGCTGGCCGCGGGCATCCCCGTCGGCCGCACCGCCAGCACCGAGGAAGTCGCCGCCGTGATCACCTTCCTATCCAGCGAAGACGCCAGCTACCTGACGGGCACCACCATCGACATCAACGGCGGCAGCCACATCCACTAATCGCAACGCACCGGCGGGGTGGTGCGCTGCGGTCGTGTGATGTGGCTGCCCGTAGGTCTCATCAGGTGTAAGTCGGTGGCCAGTTGGCGCGACAAACTGCGGCAGGCAACCCATAGAGCGGTCGCGGCCGGTTTCAGTTCGCGGTCCAAGTCGCGGGCGGAGATTTCGATGGCTGCGGCGACGTGACCGCTGCCATGAAAGATCGGAGACGCGATAGCCGATTCGTCGCATTCGAACTCGTGCTGTGAGGTCGCCATCTGCGTCACCCTGATCATCGCCAGATTCTGGCGGAGGATCTCGGGTGAGGTGATGGTTCGTCTGGTGTGGGCAGACAACCCCGCTGCGATGAGGCGGTCGACGACGCCAGCCGGAGAGAAGGCGAGAAGCGCTTTGCCCGAGGCGGCCGCATGCGCCGGAACGGCGGCGTGGAGGAATCCCTCGGAGTGCATGCGATCGGTGGGCAGGTTCGGAGGCGGCTGCAACGTGCACACTTCTGCACCCCGCAACGTGGCTATCCGCGCCGGGCAGCGGGTCGCCGCTGAGAGTTCGGCCAGCACCGGGAGCGCTCGCATGACCGTGTGTGCGTAGCTGGCCTCAGGCGCGGAGTAGTCGCTCGCAATCATCCGCACCGGGAAGCTGATTCGATAGCTGCGATCCTCGCTGCGCTCGATGAGACGCCAGGCGATCATCTGCAGGACGAGGCGATGAGCTGTCGAGGTGGGCAGATTGGTAGCGCCTACGATCTCGGTCAGGGTGTGCTCGCCACCGTCGCAAAGCGCCAGCAGGATTGCCGACAGCTTGCTGGTTACCGACCGCCCGGGATGGGTGGAGTTGCCTGCCATCCGTTACTCCGGCCCGAACGGGTTCGGATGGGTCTCGCCGACCCGGTAAGCCGCATGAAACGGCTGCCTTGCGATCTCGTCACGACAGGCGTCCAACGCCTTCGGCATCATGAGCAATCCCTTTGGTCGGGCTGAAATGTCTTTCTGGCCAGCGCATTACGTGCGCGGGCGGCAGCCGGCTCTGGCGGCGCGAGCGTCCGTCGTCGGCGGAACCCGAGTGCGCCCATCCCGTCTTGGACCTCGAAGTTTGCGAAGCCCACTTTAACCGATCAACTGTTGACAGTCAACATATCTGTGGCGGTTGTTTACTGTCGACATTCAATGGGGCAGAGGGGACGCAACTCGGCGGGCGTGGAGGACGCCCATGCATGTTCGCGCGGCGACCATTCGCCGCCCGGCCGGTCCGGGCGTTCGAACCAGCGACGCCAACGTCGTCGAGGTGGGGCTAGCGGCGGATGCCCGCGGTCAGCTGCTCCCAGGTCGTCGAGCCGATCTTCTCGCGGTCCCCTTCACCGAGCCGGGCGTGGACGAGGAAGTCCCTTGCGGCGAATTCGTGCGGGCCGTTGAAGGGGTAGTCGGTCCCATGCATGATGCGGTCGACGCCAAGCACCTCGATGGCCCAGCTCAGGTATCGATGGCTGGCGATGCCGCCCGGAGTGACGGAGACGTTGCGTCGGAAGTAGTCGAGCAACGGCCGCTGCAGCTGCGCGCCGTCGTCGAGGATGGCGGCGCGGTCGAGGAAGAACAAGACCACCTCCCCCCAGTGCCCGACGATGATCTGCAGGTCGGGGAACCTGTCGAAGACGCCTGCCAGGATCATGCGCATCAACACGATTCCGGTTTGGTAGTGCCACCCGATGGCACCCGTGCCCAACATGCCGAACCCGTGATAGTAGGCGTCGTTCACCGCGCCCAGTGGAATGCTCGGATGAAGGTAGAGCGGCGTCCGGTGGTGTTCGGCTGCCTCGAAGATGTCCCAATACCTTGGTGCGTCGAGGAATTCGTCTCCCGAGCGCGAGTGCAGCATTGCGCCGTTGAGCCCGAGCTCGGTCACCGCGCGTCCGAGTTCGGCGGCGGCCGCAGCGGGGGAGGACGTGGCGAGGGTGGCCCAGCCCTGGAATCGGTCGGGTTTGCGGCGTACGGCGTCGGCAATGACGTCGTTGGTGGGTGCCTGCAGCGCAACGGCTTCCGGTGCGGGCAGATTCTGAAGGCCCGGTGTCGTCAGCGAAAGCACGGCCACGTCGACGCCCGCGATGTCCATTGCCCGCAGGCGGCCCTCGCCGAGGTCGGTGAGCGGGGCAGCGACGTTGCCCTCGACCGACCATCGCATCACGGGATCGTCGAGGAGGTGCGGATCGTGACGCCGCCATGCGGCGAAGACATCCTCGGTCGATAGGTGTTCCTCCAGGCCAATGATTTTCAGACTCACGCGGATTCGATCCTTCCGATGGAGGGGCGTTCGTCGCGGACCTGAGCCAGGATGCGGCTCCAGCCCGCGGCGTCGTCGTCGAGGATGCTGCGTAGGAACGCCGTCGTGACGCGCTGGACCAGGTCCACGCGGGCCGGATCCTCGTCCGTTGTCTCCGCCGCCTCGTATCCGGGGATTCCGCCGAGCGAGTGTTCTGCGCCGAACACGGTGAGCAGCGCCCTTGCCCCCGGGCTGAGGCGGAAGGGGTCGGCCGACCAGTCCGGGCCCCTGGTGCTCAGCGGGCTGTCGTCGGCATCCCCCGCGACGACGAGGGTGGGTGTCCTCAGCCCGGCGAAATCGGGATTCAGGTAGGGGAACTGCTCGGCGGCCCACGGCTCGAGGTCGCTGCCCCCCGTGCCCGCGGTCGCCAGCAGCACGCCGGCCTTGATGCGTGAATCGGCAGCACCCCAACGAGTTCCGTCATCCTGGTCGATGACCGTTGCGCCGAGGAGGACGCCCGTCGTCTGCCCGCCGAACGAATGGCCGGCCGCCGCGATGCGCTCCGGATCGAGCCGGCCGTCGAGATGCGGCACCGCCGCGGCGAGGACGTCCAGATTGTCGAGGACGTTGATCACGTCCGCGACCCGGAATTGGAGGAATCGCGGCCTGCGCGGATCGTCGGGGGCGAGGTCAAGAGTGCGGGAGTCGAGGTGGGTCGGCTGGACGACGACGAATCCTCGGGCCGCCCAGTGGTCGGCAAGGGGCCCATAGGCCCGCAGCGACGATCCGTAGCCGTGCGAGAACACGATGATCGGCAGGTCGCGGCCCGTCATCGGGGCCGACACCCTCACCTCCAGATCCGCCCCGCGGTCGGGGGTCGCCCGCAGTCGCACGGGGCCCGCCGAGAGGACGGTCGTGGCAGCTCCGACGAGATGTGGGGCGCCGGTAGTAGCGGTTTCGCCCATGATGCGACTCGTCCCTCCTGACGACGTGATCTAATTACTAGAACGACTGTACAAGGAATTCCGAATCCCGCGAACCCGGAGGATGCGCAATGGCCGGACGGCCGGTTGATCACCAACGGCGGGCCGAGCTTCTCGACGCCGCGGTCGACTATGCGGCCGAGTACGGGTTCTCGGATCTGACGTGGCGGACGGTCGCCTCGGGCCTCGGCGTGGCACCCACGACACTCGTGCATCACTTCGGCACGAAGGAACAGATGGTTCAGGCCGTGATTGGTCGTCTGAGGGAGCGCACCGCGGCGGGTACGGGCGAGCTGGCTGGGGAACATCCAAATTTGGTGACGGCTGCACGCGCCATGTGGGCCTGGGGCTCGAATCCCCGGCGACGGGCCACTTTTGCGATGTTCTTCGCCGTCTATGGCAGTGCCCTGCAAGACCCAGCGCAGTACTCGGAGTTCCTCGAACTGGCCGGTGCCGAGGTGATGGACACGCTGCTCCGCGCGCAGGGGCCCGACGTCCAGCCCGACGTTGCCATCCGCAGGGCGACCCTCGTCATGGCGACGATTCGCGGCCTCCTGCTCGACCTGCTCTCCAGTGCAGACCCCGACCGGGTGCACGAAGCCGCCGACCACTTCTTCGAGTGCCTCGCCGGAGGTGGGTGGTGATCGAGTCGAGAGTCATCTCCCGAGCCGAATCCGCCACCGCGTGACACCGGCGAAGAGGACGGCAAGCGCTCCCAGCATGGTCACGTCGAACAGCCACGTCGATGCCGAGTGCTGCCAGTGTGCGTCGTTCGCGATGCTGGTGACCAGGTTGGTCAGGTCGGCCGTAGACGCGGTGGCGGCGAAGCCCCAGCGGCCGGGCATCAACCACGCGACCGTCTCGAATAATGGGCGTCCCGTCACCGGGATGAGTCCGCCGGCGAGCACCAGTTGCAGCATCAGCGTCGCCGCCAGCAGCACGATGACGTGATCGCTGGTCCGGGCCAGTGCTGAAATCGCAAGCCCTAGAACGGCTCCCGCAACCGCCGTCGCCACGATGCCCGCCAGTAGCTCCAGGGTCGCGTTGCCCAACACGGCCGCATCCGCGGGGCCGGGCTTGCCGATCCAGGGCGCCGTGACGACCAGAACGAGGATCGCCGACTGGATCGCCGCGACGGCGCCGAACACCGCCATCTTCGCCAGCAGATAGGCCGACGCCGACAATCCGGCCCGCTGCTCGCGCACGAAGATGGTGCGTTCCCCGATCAGGGTGCGCACCGTGAGCGTGATTCCCATCAGGATGGCGGCGAAGCTCGTCAACGCGATGACGTGCCTCGGCTCCCACGGTGCGGAGCCATCGGTGGGAGGGTGTCCGAAGCCTGCATCGCCGATCACGGTCAGAGGCAGCAGTCCGACGATGAACGGCAGGACGGCCAGGAACAGGACGTAACCCCGGTCGGCCACGAGGAGCCGCAGTTGCCTACGGGCGATCGTCGAGAACTGACGCCACAGCCCGCTCTGCGGCGGCTTCCCCGCGTCGAGGGCTTGAGCGGTCACCGGTCGTCCCAGGGCGATGGCCCCGGTCTGCCGCGACTCGGAGAATTTCCTTTGAGCCCCAGCGGGATCCACCGAGATACCGGTGAAGATCTCAGCCCAGTCGGTCGAACCCAGTGCCGCGCCGAGGCCCGATGGCGGGCCGCAATACGCGGTCCTGCCGCCCGGTGCGAGCAGCAGAACCTGATCGCAGAGGTCGAGGAACGTCAACGAGTGCGTCACCACCACCATCACGCGACCCGCGTCGGCGAGCCTGCGCAGCATGGCCATCACCGCCCGGTCCAGCGCGGGATCCAGCCCCGTCGTCGGCTCGTCAAGCACGAGCATCGTGGGGCTGGTCAGCAGTTCCACGGCCATCGAGACCCGCTTGCGCTGTCCACCCGACAGGTTGTCGATGCGGGTCGCGGCGTGCGCGGTCAGCTCGAGTTCGCCAAGAACCTGCGTGATGACCCGCCTGCGATCGTCTCCGGTGGTGTCGACGGGCATGCGAAGTTCCGCAGCGAAGTCGAGCGCCTGTGCGACGGTGAGCTTTCCGTGCACGACGTCGTCCTGGGGCACCACGCCGATCCGGCTACGCAGTGCGGCGTACGCGGCATTGAGATCACGGCCCTCGAACGACACCGTTCCGCCGGTCGGTCGCGTGGTACCTGCGATCACGTCGACGAGCGTGGACTTACCCGCGCCGGACGGTCCGATCACCGCCGTCAGCGTTCCGGGACGCGCGGTGAACGACACCCGGTCCAGCAGCACCTCGTGGCGATCGACGGCGAGGCTGACGTCCTCGACCTCCAGGCCGCCGGTTCTGGCCGCAGCCGGGGCGGGCGGCATCAAGCGGCCACGGGTGAACACGAAGTCGACGTTGCCCATCGTGACGACGTCGCCGTCGACGAGCGCCGCATCGCTGATCCGTTCGCCGTTGACGAAGGTGCGGTTGATGCGGTCGGTGTTCTGGAGGTGAGCGCCCTGGTCCGTCGTCACCAACGTGGCGTGTTGGCGCGAGGTCAATACGTCCGGCACCACGATGTCGTTGCACGCAGACCGACCGATCGTGATCGTGCTGCAGGCCAGGCGCATCGTCGGCCGGGTAGACGAGCCGAACGGAACCACGGAGCGCAACGGAACGGTGGGCGGTGAAGGAGGATTCATGTCGTTTCTCATCCGAGGAAGTAGGCCAGTGGGAGGACGGGCAAGAGCGAGTCGATCCGGTCGAGAAGGCCGCCGAACCCTGGGAGCCAGTCGCCGGCGTCCTTGACCCGCGCCTGACGTTTGAGCATCGACTCCAGCAGATCGCCGAAGACGCCACCCAGGGAGACGGCGACGAGCAGGCCGATGGACATCGTGCCGAGGAGGGTGAGGATCACGAACGCCCCGACGACTGCGCCAACCATCCCGCCGACCGTCTTGTTGGGACTCAGGGGAGATAGGGGCCTGCGTGCCCATGCCAGGCGGCGCAAGCCCCTTCCGCCGCACCACGCGGCGACGTCGGTGGCCGCGACGGCGAAGCACAGCAGGAACGTGTCGGGCCAGACCATGACGAGATACGACAGGGACCAGCAGATCCACACCGACCCGAAGGCCGTGAAAGCGGTTCGCCTGGGACCGTTCTCGACGTCACCGCTCAGTACCGATGGCAGCGCGCACAGCAGCACGACGGCCGGGGCGAGCTGCAACAGCGACGGGCGCAGCCATGCGCCAACCGGGTACAGCGCGGCCAGGGCCAGGAGCACGTAGGCGTCGATCCTGCTGAGCGAAACCAGTCTTGCGTACTCGAGCACCGCGACGACGGCGAGAGCCGCCGCCAGCACGGCGGTGGCGCCGGGACCGATCCAGACCGGGATGCCGACGGCGGGTGCGATGAGCACCCAGGTGCGCCACTTCTGGATCAATTCCCTTCTGCGGGAGACGAGGACGACGATGCCTGCGACCGCCAGGAGAGCCACTACGACCCACATGAAGAACACGGCTCGCGAGTGAAGATGCACGTGCAGCGGACCGAGGTCGACGTCGAGTGACATGCGCCGGTCGCGGTGAAGCAGCGACAGGTACCAGTCGATGAGCATGGTCTCAGGCCGCCCGTGCCGGAACCGGAAGCCCATGGGAAGCCGCATTGGCCGCGACGACGCTGGCCTCGTCGCGCAGCGCGAGCACGTGCGCCCGCAATCCAGCTGCCGTGATGCCGTGCGGATCGAGTGGCGCGCCAACGGAGACCCGCATCGGCGCGGGGGAGAAGCGGCCGTCCTTGGGAAGGACGTCAGCGGTGCCCATCACCGCCACCGGCACGATCGGCACGCCGCACTCACGAGCCAAACGCACTGCACCGGAACGGAACTCCCCAATCACACCATCGGTCGAGCGGGTGCCCTCCGGGTAGAGCACGACGGTGCGTCCGGCTCGCAGCGCGGGGCCGGCCGCCGCGAGCAGCGCGGCGTAGCCACCGGCACCCGACCGCCGCACCGGCAACACCCCCGCGAGCGAGGAGGCGACGAAGCGCCGCACCGGGACGTCGAACCAGTAGTCGGCGGCGGCACCGAACACGGGCCGGGCCGAGGGCGGAAGCGTCGCCAGCAGCGCCGCGGTGTCGGCGTGCGAGGAGTGGTTGGCTACGACGACGCAACCGCCCCTGGTGCCCAAGCGGCCGTCGACGGTGAGCCCGCCCGAGACGGCGCACACCATTCGCCACAGCCAGTGCCTGAGCAGACTCGGGATCCGATTCGTGGTCATGCCGCCACCCCACCCACCCGGATCGGTCCGGTGATCGGTACCACGCGGGCACTGTCCGCCAAGGGTTTCGGTAGCGCCTTGACCTCGCGGTGCGCGGCCCGCAGCCGCAAGGCGGCGGTGATCAGGGAGCCGTTGACCAGTTGCACCAGCAGCACGGGCATGAGGGCGGGGACGGCCGTGGCCAGCACCACGAACACGCAACGTTCGGTCTTGCCGAGCGGACCGCCGTTGCGTCGGGTCGCGCCTGCGGCGGCCGCGGCCAACGACGTGAACGTCGGCAGGGTCGCGGCGAGCGCGGCCACCAGCACCTGAAGCACCGGCCACGACAGCCAGTCGAGTCCGGGTCCGTGCTGCCGCGCTGCCCACACCGCCAGGCCCGCGAAGGCCAGCAGATCAGCACTGCGGTCGCCGATCTCGTTGACGACGAATCCCCACGGCCTGCTCACCCCACGGGCGCGAGCCACGGCACCGTCGAGGTTGGCACCTGCCAGCCGCAGCACCATGAACAGCGCGGCGAGCGGCCAACAGCCGAAGGCGACCGCGGCGCCGGCCGCAGCGGCGGCAGCCACGCCGGCCGCGGTGAACACGTCTGGCGACACACCCCGGGTGGCAGCGGCGGTCACGATTGGGACGAGGCGTCGGGTGAACCACGGCTTCAAGGCGTAGAGGCCGGTCATCTGTCCCCGGAGCGTGATCTTCATGACGGGCTCCCTTCGCTGCTCTGGGTCTTGCCGCCTCCGGCGGCGGGTGTCGGTCTTGCCGCCTCCGGCGGCGGGTGACACGAGTAGATCGAGCCGCCGCAGCTACCGATCCCAAGAAGAAGCCCCCGATGGGGCGTCGTCAGACGCGTGAGGTGACGTCGACGAGAGCGCGGTCCAGATTGCTCAAGGCCCGCAGGGCGCCGCGAACGGGCCCAGGCGGGATGTCCGACGTCCCCGTGACCCCGAGGATCAAGGCCCCGGTCGCCTGGTCTGGCAGGTCGACGCCGGCTCCGGTGACGACCTGCTTCACGGCCTCGATGGTGGCGCAGACGTGCGCGGCGGCATCACGGAGCGCGGCGGTCGTTGCCTGCGGGGGAGCGGTGTCGGGGTCGGCCCTGGAGGCGTTCACGCCTGCCCGCGCCAGGGCGTGCGCCGACCTGTTGCTCACCTGCAGCCCTCGCACCAGACGCCGGACACCGCGGCGGCTTCGCACCGCGGGTCCGATCTCCAGCGGCTTGCCTGCCGTGATCACGCTCTGCAGCGCGTTGTCGAGGCGTCGGGTCTCGGCGACCAGGTCGGTCTCACCGCCGGGGGTGGCCACCGCATCGACGGCTGCGTCGATCAGCTCGATCAGCCGGTCGAGGTAGTCGTCCACGTTCTCGACCAGGGTGGCCCGCGTCCCCGTCGAGAAGATGAAGTAGGCCGAGGCGATGCCGACGAGTCCGCCTGCCGCGGTCTCGGCGATGCGCAGCTCGAGAACGTGGATGCTGAAGTCCCCGAGCAATCCGTACAACATCGCCAACAGCACCGTCACGAAGAACGTCAGCCACGCGTAGGCGACCTTGACCAGGTAGAACGCGCAGAAGACGCACACCACCAACAGGGTGATCTGCAGCGGCGGCCGCGCGCCGACCACCGCGGCGAGCAACACGCCTGCCACCACGCCTGCGATGGTTCCGACGAGCCGATGTCCGGCACGGGTGAGGATCTCGCCCCGCGTCGATACGCCGGTGAAGACCAGGAACGCCGTGAGCACGGCCCAGTACCAGCGATCGGGCGAGATCAGTTCGCCAAGGATCGTGGCTGCGCTGGTGGCAACCGCCACTTGGATCGCGGCCTTGGTGCTGGGATTGAGCCCGGGCTTTTCCTCCGCGGGGGATGGCTCGGGTTCGGGCTTCGCGGCGGTGGCGCCCAGCGCGTTCGTGGTGATGTGGTGAATCGCCAGGTGCGCCTGCACCACCCGATACGCGGTCACCGTCGCGACGCCCTGCGCGGTCGACAGGTCCGCGCGGTCGGCGGCCGCGCCGGCGTGTTTGCGTGCGATGCGAAGCTCGTCGTCGGAGGGATGCTGGTGCAGGCAGATCTGCACGGCGGCGACCGCGTCGACGAGGCCGCTCGGCCACTCCATCGCCGGGTCGAGTGACCACAACAGGCTCGCCAGCTGTTCCATGGCGATCTGGGCGTCGAAGATTCGCATCGCGAGGTCTTCGCTGGTGACGCTCAAGGACTGCGCCGCGTCGTAGCGATCGAGCCAGTCGTCGATCATCAGCGCCGTCTCACCCAAGCGGTCCAGGCGGCGCCGCAGTGCGGTCAGGTCGTGGTCGTTGCGAACGGTCGCGACCTGCAGCACCGAGCTCGACGCCCCGCGCAGGGCACGGACGAGGCGGCGCACCTCGACCCGAGGTCGGTCGGGGAAGACCAGCGTGCGCACCGCAAGGGTGGCGGCCAATCCCACGGTGATCGCCACGCCGAGGATCGGTATCTGTCCGGGCGAGGCGCGCAGGAACAACGCGAAGAAGTACGAGATGAACGCGACCATTCCCAGCGCGTTGCCACGTGGACCGAACCGCCGCACCCAGACGGCGCCGAACAGCACGGCGATGAAACCGACGTCGGCGACCTTGCCGAACTGGGAGAGGACCGAGGCCAGCGACACCGCTCCGACGGCAGGGAAGAAGAGCAGCAGCGTCGTGACGATTCGACTGTGCTGCAGCTTGTCCTTCACCGCGGCCGAGGACTGCATTGCGACGATCGTGCCCAGCATGGCCACCGTGATCGGCTGATGGGCGACGCGGGTGAAGGCGAGCAGCGCGACCATGGCCACGACGAGGGCCAGCGTGGTCGTCGCGGCGCTGCGCAGGCGCAACCTGCCGGGATCGGAGTCGACGAGGATTCGCCTGGCGGCACCTCTCACCGCCGCCAGTCGCATCGCTCGATTGTGCGTTACCGGGTGTCGGCTGATGGCCACCTGCGGGGTCTAGGATTCCGCTCCATGCCTGCGCACCCTCGCACCGTCACCGAACCGAGCCGCGAGATCGACGTGATCCACGAGACCGACGTGCTGGTCGTCGGATCCGGTCCCGGCGGTCTCGCGGCGGCGCTGGCCGCGGCTCGCGCCGGCGTCAGCGTGGCTCTGGTCGAACGGTTCGGGTGCTTCGGCGGCAACATCACCACCGTCGGCGTCGAGGGCTTCGCGTGGTACCGCCGCGAGCAGACGGTGGAGGCCGGCGGCATCGGGTGGGAGTTCGAGGAACGCGCCAAGGCGATGGGTGCGGCGGTGCCCGAAAGTCAGTCGCTGTCCTACGAACTCGACTCCGAGGGCTTCAAACTGGTGGCCGACCGGCTGGTCGAGGAGGCGGGCATCCACGCGATGCTGCACCGGCAGTTCGTAGCACCCCTGATGGACGGCGACGAGATCATCGGCATCGTCACCGAGTCCAAGGCCGGTCGGGAGGCGATCCTGGCCAAGCGGGTCGTCGACGCCACCGGGGACGCCGACGTGGCGACGCGGGCGGGTGCGCCGGTAGACCACACGCCCGTCGAGGAGATGATGGCGGCCTCGGTGATGTTCCACCTGGCCGGCGTGGACAAGAAGGCCTTTCTCAAGGGGGTGGCCGAGGATCCGCAGACCTACCGCGATTGGGCGGCGGGTGAATTCGCCGCCGCCGATACCGACGAGAAGGACGCCGACCTCTACTCGCCGTATCTCGGCAAGCCGTTCGCGAAGGCCATCGCCGATGGCGTGCTCCCCGCCGACCTGAACACGATCGGCGGTACGTGGGGTGCCATGCACGACACCGGCGAGCTCACCTACATGAACCTGGTCCACCTTGCCGGTTGCGACGGCACCGATCCCGACAGCCTCACCCGGTTCGAGATCGAGGGGCGCAGGCAGGCGATGCTCGCGATCGAGGCGTTGCGCCGGTACACACCGGGCTGCTCGACCGCCCGGCTTCGCAACTTCGGCATGACCATCGGGATCCGCGACACCCGCAAGATCGACGCCGTCTACAACCTCACCGAGGGCGACGTGCGCGACCAGGGCCGGTTCACCGACAGCATCGGCATCTACCCCGAGTTCATCGACGGGTACGGCGTCCTGGTACTGCCGACGACGGGCCGCTATCTGCAGATCCCGTACCGGTCGCTGCTGCCGAAGGCGGTCCGCCATCTGATCGTCGCGGGGCGGGCCACCGGCGGGGATCGGATCGCACACGCAGCGACCAGGAACATGTCCTGCTGCGCGGTCACCGGCCAAGGTGCGGGGGTGGCGGCGGCACTCTCCATCCGCACCGCCCGGTCGCTGGACGACGTGGACGTCTCCGCGGTGCAGGCGGAGCTGAAACGCCAGGACGTTCGGATCGCCTGAACGTCAGAAGTCGTTGGCCGCCGCGTGCAGGGCGCGGGCGGCCTTGCGGGTCGTGGGCTCCGGCCACCGGTCGGGGACGTGCAGGGTGAGCGCGTACCGGGTGCCCGCCACCGAGCAGGCGAGCTGGCGGCCCATGGGTGGGGACGAGGACTCGTAGACCTTCCGCTTCCGCGCGTGCCGCAAGTGCAGGCAGAGGTGCACCTCCTCGGCGGTGAGCCCGAGGTGAGCGGCCACCGCCCAGACCGCGTCCGCCGCCTCGCCGGACGGCATCGAGGTCAGGATTGCGGACGCGCCGGCGCAGGCGGCCGCGTTGGCGCGTTGGCCGGGCCGCGGCGTGAGTGGCAGCGGCAGCCTGCCGAGGTGCACGTCGACGAAGACCACCTGATTGCCGAAGAGTCGAACTAGCGAGACCGTGTGCCCTTCGAGATCGGGTGTCGCGCAGGCGCGAAACAGGTTGTGCGCCAACGCGTCGGGGTCGGACAGTGCAGACCATCGCGCGCCCGCGTGCAGGCCTCCGTCCGTCCCGCGGGCGATGAATCCGACGTCCTCGAGGGTGCTCAGCAGATCGGAGATCGAACTCTTGGGCAGTCCGAGCTTCCCGATCAGAGCGGCGGGCGTGCGGGCGGTGCCCGCCGAGACGGCATCGAGCACGCGAACGCCGCGATGGACGGCGGGGGTGCGTGGTCCGGCTATCCCCATGGTTCGTACTCCGCGGCGTTGTGGACGTCGATCAACCGGGGCGCGAGGTATCGGGACGGCCTGGCGACGTACGCACCGCTGTGTAGGGCGATGCCGATGTCCATCGCCGCCCGCACCAGGGCGGCCGGGTCCTGAGTAGCGGTGGCGATGATCGGTCCGTTGGCGCGGATCTCCTCGACGGCGTTTCTGGCGCCGTCGACGCCGACGATCGGTACGTGCAGTCGGCGACCGCGCAAGACGCGCGAGATGCCGATGGCGATCTGATCGTTGGCGGCGAAGAAGCCATCGATCCCGGCGTTGGCCGCGAGGATCTCCCTGGCGGCGCGCTGCCCCGAGCGGGCGTCCAGTTGGCCGTAGCTGGTGGCGGCCACCTTCACGTCGGGATGCGGGGCGATCGCGGCGAGAAAGCCTGCTATTCGGTCGGCATTGGCGGTGATCGGGATGCCGCCGACCACGGCGACGCGACCGCGCCCCCTCAGTGCCGTCGCCAATGCGGAGCCCGCAAGGAAACCCGCCTTCGTGTTGTCGGTCGCGACGAACGCGTCGGCGCCGCTGACCGCCGAGCCGATGGCCACCACCGGTATGCGGGCGGCCCTGGCCCGTGCGCATGCCTCCTCAAGGCCTTCCGAGGCCACCGGCTCGACGAGAATCAGATCCAAACCGGCGCTGACGAATTCGAGGATCTGCCGGGATTGATTCCCCCTATCTTCCTTGGCGGTGTGCACGTGCAGTCGCGCGCCGAGTCGGTCGGCTTCGCCGTGGAGCGCCCCGATCTCGGCGACGAAGAAGCTCTCGTCGACGGGGTAGCTGAACCCGATGTCATGAAGCGGCCAGCTTTGCACGCGCGCCGTCGATGCCAACTCGAAGACACGCGAGCCCAGGGCATAGGTGCCGTCGACGCCACGGGCCAGCAGGAGTTCGTCCGCCAGGGCGTGACAGATTCCCATCACGCTGCTCTTGGGAAAGCCCGTGAGATCAGTTAGCTCGGCCAGGGTCATGGGTCGGTCGGCGTCGCTGATCGATTGGAGGACGGCCGCCGCGCGAGTCAGGGCCGGAACGCGCCCGCCACGCGCCGGAGAGTCGTGTGCCTCGACCCCAGGGTCCGCCATCCGACTGAGAGTAATGGATCCGTCGTCGTCGAAGACCGCAACGCCGCATGGTCTTTCGTCTTGGCGGGAGGCGGAACACGGTGAGCGGACGTTGTTGACAACGCCTTAATCAGGTGCTTAGTGTGTGTTTCATCACTCGACGGTGAGTTCGATATATGAAACGCACGCGTCGGGTGTTCGCCTGCCCGGGTAGGTCTCGGGCGAGGTGCACGTAGTCGACGTCGACGTGGCGTGGGCGCGTGATTCTCAGCCCGGGCCGAAGGATGAATCGATGGCGATTTCCCAACGTGTAGTCGGTGCGATCAGCGTGGCGTTGGCCATCGCGATGGTTACCGGCGGCTGTACCAAGAAGAACGAAGAGGCCGCTCCATCGACCTCGGGCGGTGCCAGTGCATCGCAGAGCGAAGGAGCATCAGGCGACAAGATCAAGGTCGCGTTCGTGCCGAAGCTGCAGGGATCGCCGTACTTCGAGGCGATGGACACCGGCGCCAAGAAGGCCGCGGCCGATCTCGGTGACATCGAGTGGCTGTACCAGGGACCCACCTCGGCCGACGCGGCCGCCCAGGCGCAGATCGTCCGATCCTTCATCCAGCAGAAGGTCGACGTGCTCGTGGTGGCACCCAACGATCCCGACTCGATGGCGCCGCTGATGAAGCAGGCCCAGGATGCCGGCATCAAGGTCCTCACCGCCGACACCGATGCGCCGAACTCCGTGCGCGAGGCGTTCATCAACCAGGCCACTGCCGAGGGGATCGGCACCACCACCGCAGAGACCCTGATGAAGGCGATGGGCGGAAAGGGCAAGTGGGCCATCGTGTCCTGCGGCGAGACGGCCGAGAACTTGAACTCGTGGATCGCCGCCGAGAAGGCCTACGTGTCGGAGAAGTACCCCGAGGCGGAGCTGGTCGACGTCGTGTACTCCGGCGAGGATCAGGCCAAGGGCACGCAGATGTCCACCGATCTGATGAGCGCACATCCCGACCTCAAGGGTCTGCTGGGGCAGTGCACGACCTCTGCGGTCGGCGTCGCGCAGGCCGTCAAGGACGCGGGCAAGATCGGCCAGGTCTTCACCGTCGGCGTCGGGACGCCAAAGTCCATGGCGCCGTACCTGGCTGACGGTTCCTCGTCGGGCTCGATCCTGTGGAACGTGGCAAACCTCGGCTACCTGACGGCGTGGGCCGGCCAGCAGGTCGCCAGCGGCAAGGCATTCGAGCCGACCAACAAGGTCAACGACGAGATGACCGCCGTGAAGTGGGACGAGGCCAGCAAGACCCTGGTGCTCGGTGATCCGTTGCTGATCACCACCGAGAACGTCGGCCAGTTCGACTACTGATCCGCACCGGACGGGCGGCGCGGCGAAAGCCG
>NZ_JBEVLO010000291.1:0-4282 GCF_040509115.1 Mycobacterium sp.
GATCAAAAACGGCACCCGCCTGCGAAGCCAAGTCTGCGAAACGCAGGTCATTGTGGTGAAGTCTGCCCCCAGTCTGGCCGAACTCCGCGCCGGGGGCGCACCGATGGTGCCCATCGACGTCGAAGACACCGACGAGGTAACCCTTGATCCGGCGTTCTCCGGCGGCACCATCATGGGTAAGCGTTACGTCGGCGAAGACGGCGCCGAGGTGCTGGTGACCAAGTCCGGTGCCGGCGCCCTTAGCGTGGGAACTGATTTGATGAGCCTCAAGGAGGCCAAGCCGTTGCCGGCGAGCGACTGAGTGGAAGGCAGGCAGGAGTCATCCCCTGCGACCTCAGTTCCGGTGAAGGGGCAATGCCACTTCTATCGTTCCCGGCCCGACGGTGATGCCATCGGTATCCTCGGTGCGCACAGAGAGGACGACGATGCCCATCCCGTCCTCGATTCGTTTATCCGCAACGTGCGCAAATATCGTCGCGGTTGTCCCCACCGTAGTGAACCTCCGCATGCGGAATCCCTTGAGGGAGTTGATCGTTCCACCTTCGCCGATCCAATCCCTGACGATGCGTTCCCACATTCCGAGTAAGAACAACACGTTGGCGTACATATCCGGGGCGCCTGTGCTCTTCGCGTAATCCGCATTATGGTGGATGGAATTGAAGTCGCGATTGGCGCCGGCAGCAACCACCAACCGATAGATCGGCAGCGTGAAAGTCACGGTCGGCAGCTGTTCGCCGTTACGCACTTCGTCGAAGTATCGGGTCGATGCGCCCGCGGAGCGCTCTGCTGCAAAGTTCATTGGCTCGGCAGGTTCAGCTCGGGTGCGGGTTGTAGGCATAGACACCATTGCGATATCTAGCCACGACATCGCCCTTGTCCGAGACGATCTCACTTTCGAACGTCAGAAAGGCACCCCGGCCCACCGATGTCTCTTTGACCGCGCACGACAACAATTTCTGCCCGCGCTTCCCGAGGCGCTCACCGGCGAGGACCGGGCGCAGAAAATCCAGTTCCATATCGGTGGCGAAGAATCCCGTGGTTGGTGGGGCGGGTCCAGGATCGGGATTGTTGATCGGGCTGCGCGCCGGCTGCGCGTCGCGCTCGGGGGTGTCGTACAGCGTCGGCCGGCCCGGCTGCCACATCGCCGGCACCGTCCACGACAGCGCCGCTGTGTAGGGCGAAATCACATCGGTATACCCGAATTTCGCTGCCACTGCGGGATCGTGGTGTAGCAGGCAACCCAACTCCAGGGGTTCGCAGTAGCGTCGGATTGTGCCCGGTTCCACCGCATCGGCTCCCCACACGATGTCGCCGTCGGAAAGGTCGGTGCCGACCGCAGAAATCATGGCGTCCCAGGCGCCGCGCCACGTCCTATCAGAGGGATCAGCGCGGTCTTCAGCTGGCACGAGTGTCCTCATTTCGCGTCGGAATGGAATTCGGCGATTTTGTCGGCGGAATATCCGAGCACTTTCTGCAGGACGTAGTCGGTGTCCTGGCCCATCGTCGGCGCCGCTCTCTGGACCGCACCTGGGGTGTCAGAGAGTCGATAGCGTGGCCCCTCTACCGTTGTGCTGCCGTGCAAAGGGTGGGGTAATCGCACCAGATGTCCCCGGTCAACCACCTGCGGATCGGTGCAGAAGTCCCTGCTTGTCGCCACGATGTGAGCGGGTACGCCCACCGATTGCAGAGCGGCCTCGATATCGCGAGCCGCGAGCGTCGCAGTCCACCCGGCGACGGCAATGTCGAGCTCACTCGAGCGTGCCAACCGGCCGGAGGCGGTCGTCAGTGCGCTATCGGCGGCCAGGTCCGGCCTGCCCATCGACTCCACCAGAGCAGCCCACTGTTGGTCGGTCGTGACAGCGATGGCGACGAAGCGTTGAGCGTCAGCGGTGTCGGGGTCATCGAGTGCGCGGTAGACGCCATGGGGGGCAAAATCGCGATCGGCATTGCCCATGCGCTGTGCCACGGTGGCGTTGGCGGCATTGTCGGCTATTTCCGGTGACGTGAAGAACACCCCGGCTTCGACTTGAGAGACGTCGATATAGCAACCCTTACCGGTGCGTTCACGGTGCAACAACGCTGCAAGCAGCGTTGCCAGCGAGAATCGCGGTCCAACAAAATCGGTGTAGGGACCGAACGGCCCGAACGGGATCGAGTCGGGCCAGCCGACAATGTCGGTTAGACCCGCCAACGCTGATCCGACATTGCCGAAACCGGCCAGCTTGGCCATCGGTCCGGTCTGACCGTTAATCGACGTACTGATCATGATGAGGTCGTCTCGCTCGGCGGAGAGCGTGGGGTAGTCCAGACCCCACTGTGCGACCATGCCAGGGGAGAAGGACTCCACAACGACCTCGGCCCAATCGGCGAGATCCCGCACGACGCGTCGTCCTCGATCAGTGCGCAGGTCCACCTCGATACCGAGCTTGCCCGCGTTGCATGTGCCGTAGAGCGCCGAACTTTCAACTGTGACCGCCCCGCCGTGATAGGGCGGCATGAAACGCGCGGTCTCGACCCTGGCCGACGATTCGACCCGCACCACGGTGGCACCGAAATCGGCCAGTGCCCTGCCGATCATCGGGCCCGCCACCACCCAGGACAGATCGAGGACGCGGAGCCCGTCGAGGGGCTTAATCACGACCAGCTCCGACCCGTAGCGATTTGCCGAGCCACTCGCGTCCGACGATGTCGGAATGCTCGCCCAGTGTCGGGGCCGGCAATGACGGTGTCACAGGACCGATGTCGACGGTCGCGAACCGGCCCGGAATCAACTGTCGACGGTCACCGTCACCGACAGGCACGAAGTAATCACGCGCTGAGAGTTGCTCGCTGGTGCGCACGTCTGTGGTGTCGTACACCGGAACGCAGAGCAGCTTGCGGTCTCGGGCAGCATGTAGGACTTCTGATTTCGTCTTGGTCGCCAAAAAGTCTGCGACAGCTGCGCGCGCCGCAGCCATATCGTCGTCAGTGAACTCTCCGGCCTGCATCATGGTGGGCACGGCGCGCCAGTCCAAAGCTGCGAACCGTTGCACACCGATCCCCTCGTCAACCATCCAGGCGAAGAACGGACCGGTGAACCGGCCCGCTGCCGGCCCGATGCCGAGATGAAACTCCACCACGCCATCCGCACACTGCCACTTCTTGAGCGCAGAGGCGGTCCCTGAGCCGCTGCCGGACTGATCGACGCGAGTAGGCGCCCCAGTTTCCAGATCCCGCGGCACGTCGCCCACCGCGTCAGCCAGCACCGACCCCAGTGTGGCGCACGACACGCTCGTTTGGGCTGCGATCTCCACCAACTGGCCACGTCCAGTCCGTTCCCGCGCCAGCAACGCCAGCAGCGCACCGGATGCGGCATCAGCGGCAGCGTGAAGATAACTCTGAGGCAACGACATTCGCAGCGGTGGTCGATCACCGTCGCGATGAACCGCGACCAAGCCCGCGGCAGCCCACACCACCAAGTCAGATTCGGCGTAGGCGGCCTTGGGCCCATTGCGGCCGAACGCGGTGATGGACACGTAGACCAGGCGCTCATTGAGGCAACGCAAATCGTCGTAGTCCAACGACCGGTTTGCCATCACCCCCACGCCCGCGCTTTCCAAGACAACATCGGCCACGGCCGCCAAGTCACGGACAGCGCGAACGCCGTCAGGCGAATCGAAGTCGACGGCGATTCCACGCTTATTGGCAGCGAATGCCTCCCAAAGGTAGGAGGTTTCGCCGGAACGAGGTGCGCGACTGCGCGCGCTGGAGCCGTTCGCGGGTTCAACCTGCACCACATCGGCACCTAAATCGGCGAGGATGCGGCCGGCTAGCAGGCCGCGCGCATCGGTGAGGTCGAGCACCCGGTAACCGTCAAGAAATGTCATGGTTTGCCGCCCACTGCACATAAGCCATCGGCGAACTGACGGTGGAGTTCGCTCACCAGCTCAGCGACTGTCGGCACATCGCTGATCCCCGCGACACTGTGCCCGCCGCTCCAGATCATCTTCCACGGCTTGATATCTCGTGGAATAGTCGGTCGCCCGGCCGCGTCCAACGGTGGCAGGCAATCCGGGTCGATGCCGTAAGCGACGAGTGAGGGCCGCAGGAAGTTTCCGGCGATGCCGCAAATATCCGCGCTCCAGACGATGTCGGCCAGATCGGCGTCGACAAGCATCTTTTTGTGCTCGGTGACAACGCCGGATTCCTCCGTGGCAATGAATCGGGTTCCCGCACAAGCCATATCAGCTCCTAATGCAAGTGCAGCGCGGATACCGCCGCCAGTGCACACACCGCCAGCCAG
>NZ_JBEVLO010000292.1:0-5857 GCF_040509115.1 Mycobacterium sp.
ACAGTGACGGTGCTGGGATCGTCGTAGCGGTCGGGGCAGGCGTGGATCCCGCCCGCATCGGCAGCGCCGTCTGGATCTGGAACGCCGTCCACCGACACGGCTACGACGCCCCGGCGCCCGGCGAGTCCGGAACGGCCGCTGAGTACGTCGCGGTGCCAGAGAGCTGTGCCAGCGATCTCCCAGCCAGTACCAGCTTCGAAGTCGCTGCCTGCCTTGGAGTTCCGGCCTTCACCGCGCACGCTGGCGTCTTCGCAGACGGGCCCGTGGCGGATTCGACCATCCTGGTTCAGGGTGGCGCTGGATCAGTGGGCGAACTGGCCGTGCAGTTGGCCGCGGCAGCCGGGGCCACCGTCATCACCACGGTCAGCTCAGCCCAGGCGGAGCAACGTGCCCGCGACTCGGGTGCCCACCACGTCATCAACTACCGCGAGAACGAGGTCGCCGCAGCGGTCTTGAAGATAATTCCCCAGGGAGTCGACAAAATCGTCGAGGTGGACTTCGCCGCGAACATCCGCGTCGATGCCAAGGTCGTCGCGCCCTACGGCACGATAGCGAGCTACTCGTCGACCTCGAACCGCGAGCCCGTCATTCCTTACTACGACCTGCAATACAAGGCTGTGTCGGTGAGAACGATCCAGGTGTTCACGATGCCGACCCGGCTACGCGCCGCCGCCGTCGACTCGATCAATAGCGCTCTAGAGCGCCGAGAATTGCGCCCCACGATCGCAGCCACGTTCCCGCTAGAGGACATCGCTGCCGCCCACGAGGCCGCCGAGAACAGGCCTGGCGGCAACGTCGTCGTCACGCCCTGACCCTGACCTCGCACGTGCGGCTGGACTCGGCGCTGATCATGTCGCAACGCGCGAGGATCTCTTGCCTCCGTTTGCATTGCATCCAAGCGTGACTGTGACGTTGCCTTGATCACGGAATTGATCCTTTCGCACTCGCGTTGAGCCTCCCGTGGCCAGGAGACTGGTCGCGCCGACGACACCTTCACAGGTGCCGAAGACCATGACGAGGGAGATCAGATGACGACCCAGAACTACGCGCCCAACCGAGCTGTCCGGCTAGGGAAGCTGGGACTCGTGTCAGTCGGCGCGGGAGCGCTGATCACGATGTTCGCACTCGGGGCTGGTACGTCACCGTCGGAGAACACTACGGAACTCACGGTGTCGAAATCACCGATGCAGACCGGTCAGACGGCGACGCGATCCGCTGCTCCCAGGGAGCCGCAGACCCCCAAAGCCGTTCCCGGCTTCAGCGGCCCGGCTCCCCTGCCGGCCGAGCAGAAGGATGCGCGAGACTGACTCAACGGCGCCTTCCGAATGGCGCCAACCGGATGCTCGGGGCGATCCGCCCACACCTTTATCGGTGTGGTGCGGTGGCAACGTCACACACAGTACGACGAGGTCGCAAAGTCGAGCGCGTGGCGGTACAGCGGGTCGAGTGCGCGGTCGCTGGCAACCGACGTCCGCGCGGCATCGAGGGCGGCCCTGCAGCCCCCGCCAAACAGGACGTCGCGCTGTTCGGCCATCTCCGTCACCATCGCGCGGTTGAAACCGTCTATGGCAGTCCGTATCTCATTCAGATCGGGCGCCGACTTCGGCGTGTGCGCCGGGTCGAACTTCCACTGTCCGAAGAGGGTGTATTCGACACCCTCGGTGGCGTGGATCTGGTTCTCGAAGGCCCTGCGGACGAACGTCTCGTCGAGTCCGAGGTTGCGTGCGTCGGCGCCAGTGGTGTCGAGCACCTGATTGGCTCTTGCCTCGTCCTCGATCGAGCCACCGTTGACCCACTTCGACTCGGCCACTGGATCGGCGGTGAGGAGGCGTTGCGCCGAGGTGTCCACCAGTCGGTACAGCGGTCCGGCATCGTCGGCCGCTGCCACCGGAGCGACACCGAACATTCCGAGGACCGCACCGGCGGTCAACAAGAGAATGCGCCGTGCGCCCGTGATCAGTGGTCGTGACTCGGCGGCCACGTCATCGCTGCGCACGGTGTCGATCATTGGGGTTCCTCTCATGTCTGCGGTCTCCTAACCACCAGCAGATCCGATAGTTGGTCGGTCGAACACCCACGCAAGTACGAACATCCGCGTCGGACCCGGTTGGTTGTCCGGCGCGGCCTTCAGCCGGATCTTGGCCCGCACGGAGCCGTTGCACCGCGCGAAGCATGGGACGGTTCTCCCCCGCTTGGCGATCGATCAACGGCAATGTGGTCAGGCCCGCCGACGGCGAGCATCGACGACCGTCAGCCAGATCGCCGAGATGAGGAAGTAGACCGCGCCGAACGCGGCGTATGGGGCGATCTCGGTGATCTGAGGCACGGCGGGCGCACCAGCCTTCACAACGAAGCTTGCTCCAGCGACCGTCGACTGGATTCCGCTGAGGACCATGGGCCACTGTCCCCCGCTGGTCTTCCAGCGCCGCACGGCGGTGCCGAGTTGCAGCAGACCCGAGAGAGACGCCCACACGCCGAAGACGCCGAGCACGGCATTCATGCCCTGGGTTAGCGCAACGGCGACGGCGATGGTCGTCACGGTGCTGACGCCCGCATTGAATGCCTGAGTGGGATTGCGTCGGAGTCCGCCATTGCGCCGCGCGTCGATGACGTTGGCGATCGCATCCCACGCCGGGTAGATCAGGAGCAGCGCGGCGACAATGGCAGTCGCGCTGTTCGCCAATGCGAAGGCGGCAGCCACCCACACGATGGAAAAGCCGGCGCGGGTGAAGTAATACCGTTTGAGCCACGCGTTGTTATCAGCGATATCGCGCTCGTGGCCAACCATCTGAGTCATGTTCTGCTCCTTGATCATCAGGGGAGGACGCGAGCAGGCCGCAGATGAGCTGTGCCCACGTCCTACTCGCACCGGGGGCCCGCCGGCGGCGGGTCCTACCAAAGCCGTGCAGGTGGCTTCGGTCAAACTTCGTCTACCTACTAGATGGGGCGACACTCGCGGATGACGCCGGCGTCACCGGGGCCCGTCGATGCTGGCGGAAGGGGTGGGAGCGCAGCGACGGACCGCGGCGACGGCCGTAACCAAGGTAGGCATGCCGGCCAGACTACCTTCTAGTAGGTAGCTTCTCAAGAGCGCGCGCGAGATTCGAGGGGCAATCCTCTCGTCGGACATGAATTCCACCCAGGTAGCGTCACAGCGACGACGACTCCTCCCTCCCGACCGAAGTTGCCCATGGTTGCCGCCGAACGGCCGATGACGAGGCCACTCCGACAAAGAGCGGCGCAGTGTCCACGCCTGCACTTGCGGCGCAACCACTTTCAGGGAGCAGCCAATTCCCGTCCAGGATCGGCGAAACGATTGTCGACACCCGTCGTGTTTCGAACTGGGGGGAACGAGAATCCGATATCAACGATAACACGCTGAAGCGCTCCCGGCGCTGACCATCGCCACCGAGTCCAGGAGCACTACCGTCGCACAGGTCGAGTAGAAGCGTTCCGCACTGACGAACCGCGCGACCGCGGGTCGACTAGCCACAGGGTGGGTGCACCGCACACACCGGAAAGTGGTCCTTTGCGATTAGCGTGTCACCGTGGACGAACGCAACGAATTAGGTGACTTCCTGCGGGCCCGCCGCAACGCCACCATGCCACGTGAGGTCGGCCTGCCCGACGTCGCGTCTCGCCGGGTGCCCGGCTTGCGTCGCGAGGAGGTCGCACTCTTGGCCGGGGTCAGCACCGACTACTACGTCCGCCTCGAGCAGGGGCGCGAGCGGTTCCCCTCCCCGCAGGTATTGCAGGCAATCGCCCGGGTGCTCCGCCTGGACGATCCGGCTGCTGCTCACCTGTTCCGGCTGGGTCACTGCGCGCCGAAGGCCACTGCGGTGCCCGACGGCCCCGTCAGTGCCGAAGTGTCGCGGATGATGGACGGTCTACGGGACGTCCCCGCGTTCGTCGTCGGACGCGCCCAGGACATCCTGGCGGCCAACGCCATGGCGGAGGCGCTGTACGCCGGTTTCGAGCGGTTCGACAACCTGCTCCGGATGATCTTCCTCGATCCGTTCGCCAGGGATTTCTATGCGGACTGGGACCGGGCGGCGAGCATCGCCACAGGCAATCTGCGCGCCTCATCGGCGCGGTTTCCCAACGACGAGCGTATCGAGCAGCTCGTCGGCGCGCTCAGCGTACGCAGCGAGGCATTCGCCGCGTCCTGGGTCCGTTACGACGTCCGGCCCCGCACCCGGGAGCTCAAGGAGTTCCGCCATCCCCAGGTCGGGACATTGCGGCTCACCTTCGAGGCTCTCGACGTCCTCAGCTCGCCAGGGCAGCACCTTTCGGTTTACGGCGCTGAACCCGGCAGCGCCAGTGCCGACGGCCTTGTCCTGCTGCGGCAGCTCACCGAACAGCGACCGGAGCGCCACGACCAGTCGCGCATCAACGAATCTGCCTGGAAAGGACTCTGATTACGATGACCACCCTCCCCGCGGCGGCGATCGTGCAGCTCAGCCACGATGAGATCAATGACCTCACCGACGCCGCCTGACCCAGACGGCGAGGTAGTGGCCCGCCCACTTCACCAGCGGCGGTGAGCCACTCGCCCGCGACTTGAACGCCGGACGAGTCGTCGGCCCACCCGGCACAGCTCACCTCGCGCGCCTGGAGCGACCGGCGGCGTTCACCGAATTGCCGTCGAACTTCCTGCCAACACTGGACGGACCACGATGACGACCATGTTCGTGACATACACCGGAGACTCCACGACGAGATTCGACCGGCACTACTACGTCAACACCCATCTGCCACTGGTGATGGACACGTGGGGGCCTTACGGATTGCACAGCGCCACTGCGTACTTCCCCGCCACCGATGCCTCAGACACGATCGCCGTCGCGCTATGTGAGTTCGTGGACGACGCGGCCGTCGACGCGGCCCTCGCCTGCCCTGGCAGCGACGCCGTCATGGCTGACGTGCGCGTCTTCACCGATTCGGAGCCCACCCAGCACCGGACGAGCTGACTACCACATGCCATCGGGGCTCCTTCTCGGTGGCGACCATCGACCTTGGGGGGCCCGCCCGCGATTGCTGCGCCACGTGCCCGTCGATGCGCCCATGGCGTTTACCCGTGCAACGCACTCAGGGTGGCTGCGGTGTCCCACATGAACGGCTCGATCTCGATGATGAGCCCGTCCTTCATCGTAATCATTTGCAGCATGGGCCAACTCACGTTGTTTCCGTTGCTTCTGGCCACGGCGTGGACGGTGCAACGGACGAAGACCGTGTCTGGGCCGGACGAGAAGAACTTCGGGTCGGTGACAGCCAGGGTCACCCACGTCGCACCGAACTTCGCCAGCCAGGCCTGGACGCCGTGATGCCCCACCCATCGGCCGGCGTAGGGCAGTGACGACGGATGCAGCACGACACATTCGGGATGCAGCGTCGGCGCCAGAAGGGAGAAGTCCTTGTTCTCCGATTGGAGGTATGCCGTCTCGGCCACGTAGAACCGTCGTAGCACTTCGATCGCCGTCTCGTCGACCATGGTTGCGTCCCTTCCTCGTACCTGGGTGACCGGCAGCCAGGTGATTCCATTCAAATATTGCTTTATTCAACGGGTTTGGCCGTTCTCACCGCGGGGCAGGACGGCCTCACGGCAGCACTCCACCATCAGGTGAGTTGTCTTCCTCTCGTCTCCGGGCTCAATAGCGTGGTGACTAGTCCGATGGCGACCAGGACGACGGTGTAGAGCGGGAAGACCCATTCGAGATGATGGGCGGCCAGCCACGTTGCGAGATAGGGGGCGGTGCCACCAAAGATCGCGACGGTGAAGGAGTAGGGCACGCCGATGCCCGATGCGCGGACCTCCGTGGGAAACAGCTCGGCGAAGTAGGCAGGCATGATCCCGACG
>NZ_JBEVLO010000293.1:0-19625 GCF_040509115.1 Mycobacterium sp.
GCCGCGACCCGCGGCGGGCATCACCCTTCTCCCGGTGCCGTCGATCGGCGAACCACGTCGAGTTCGGCCCGCGGGACACTTTGTGTCGCCATGAGGTTGCAGCCCAGTTCAGGCGCCGTCACCGGTAGACTCGGGGTCAATACGGAGGGCCACACATGAACGACCTGATCGATACCACTGAGATGTACTTGCGGACGATCTACGACCTCGAGGAAGAGGGCGTGGTGCCGCTGCGCGCGCGGATCGCCGAACGTCTCGAACAGAGCGGACCGACGGTCAGCCAGACGGTTTCGCGCATGGAGCGCGACGGTCTGCTGCACGTGGCCGGTGACCGCCATCTGGAACTCACCGACAAGGGCCGAGCGCTCGCCGTGTCCGTGATGCGCAAGCACCGACTCGCCGAGCGGTTGCTGGTCGACGTGATCGGCCTGCCATGGGAGGAAGTCCACGCCGAGGCTTGCCGCTGGGAGCACGTCATGAGCGAGGACGTCGAGCGGCGCCTCGTCCACGTGCTCGACAATCCGACCACGTCGCCGTTCGGCAATCCGATCCCCGGCCTCGCCGAACTCGGCGTTCCGCAGTCGGATTCCGAAGACGTCAGCCTGGTGCGACTGACCGAGCTGCCCTCGGGCTTTCCTGTCGCCGTGCGGGTTCGCCAGCTCACCGAGCACGTTCAGGGTGACACCGCCTTGATCTGTCGTCTCAAGGACGCCGGGGTGGTTCCCGACGCGCGCGTCACGGTGCAGATCGGCGACCACGGCAGCGTGCTGATCGTGATTCCCGGCCACGAGCAGGTCGAGCTCCCCCACCACATGGCGCACGCCGTTCTGGTGGAGAAGGTCTAGCCGGCGCGCGTATCCGGCCGGTGGCGTGGCGGCAGCTCTACGCCCAGCCGCCTGGCCATCCGGTATCCAGTCTGAGCCAGCTCACGAATCTGGTCCGGCCGCATCCCGGTCTGCAATGCCTGATCAAGCATTGTGGCCATGCGGTGGTTCTCGTCGCTACGCAGCGCCGCCTCAAGCGATATCCCCGCCAGTGGTCCATCACCCCGGGAGTACGCCGAAAAGCCCAGGAGCACCAGGGCTTCCATCCGCCACGGATCGGGCAGAGTCCGCGCCAGCAGCGCCCACAGTGCCTCAGCGTGGTCGGCGTCGCGGCCAACGGCGAGCGCGTAGAGGGTGTCCCGCACGCGCGGATCCGTCAACGCGCGGCCCAGGGCCGCCAGATCGGCCTCGGCCGGGTCGCGTCCCTCCGCAAGTAGCCGGACCAGGTCCAACGCGTGCTCCACGTCCTCGCGTGCCTGGGCGTCGGTTCGCGCTGCATCGTCGTCATCGGCGGACTCCATCTGCAAGCGAAGGGCCGCAGCACGTTCCGGGTCGGCGACCGCGATCACGTCCTGCAATTCGGCGCGGGAGGTGTAGAGCCGGCGGCCGTCCAATACCGCCGCCACCGCCATCGGCGACGACCCGGGGTCCTCGATGGTGCCCTCCGCCAGGCACCCGTCCGCGCACCGCCAGCGACCGCCCGCGACCAGCTTGTCCACGACGTGGGCAGCGAGCAGTTCGATGCCCCGGTCGGCCAGGACCTCGAAGAGGGCGTCGGCCAGTCGGCGATGGTCGTCGGCACACGCCCGGCAGGCGGCGCCCTCCGCGTCGACGATGACGGCGATGGCGCCGTCGGGGCTGCTGGCCGACGCCACGTCGGCCATCCGCTCGATCGACTCGAGGAGATCGTCCGCGAGGTCCGCTCGCATCACGCACCCGAGTTGACCGCGTTCCACGGTGACGAGGACGAGGGAGTCCTCGGGCACGAAGCCCAGAACGGCAGGGACCGCAGCAATCAGCGAGCCAGGCCTGTTGAGGTGGAAGTCCGATGATCTGAAAGTCGTCATGGGCCGAACTTCGCAGGAGCCGGTGTCACGAACCGGTCCCGACGCCCGCCCGACCCGGCCAGCTGTGGACGAACGGCGGACTGTGGACAACAGCCCGTTGTTCACGCGCTATTGACGTCCTCGGCATGCAAGATCAGCCCAAGCGGCGTACACCTGTTCAACATGGGTTCCATGCAGGAGTACGACCTCGTCGTCATCGGGTCCGGCCCCGGCGGTCAGAAGGCCGCCATCGCCGCCGCCAAGCTCGGCAAGTCCGTCGCCGTCATCGAAAGGGGCCTGATGCTCGGCGGCGTCTGCGTGAACACCGGCACCATCCCCAGCAAGACGCTGCGCGAGGCCGTCGTCTACCTCACCGGTATGAGTCAACGCGAGCTGTACGGCGCAAGCTACCGGGTCAAGGAGAAGATCACCCCCGCTGACCTGCTTGCGCGCACACAGCACGTCATCGGCAAGGAAATCGACGTCGTGCGCTCCCAGCTGATGCGCAACCGCGTCGAGCTCTACGTCGGCCATGCCCGCTTCGTCGACGCCAACACGTTGCAGGTGGAGGACCCCAACCGCGCCGAGAGCATTTCCGTCAGGGGCAGCAAGGTCGTCATCGCGACCGGAACCAAGCCGCTGCGGCCCACCGGAGTGGAGTTCGACGAGTCACGGGTACTGGACTCCGACGGAATCCTGGACCTCAAGACGATTCCCACGTCAATGGTCGTCGTCGGCGCCGGCGTCATCGGCATCGAATACGCCTCGATGTTCGCCGCGTTGGGCACCAAGGTGACGGTCGTGGAGAAGCGGCCGACCATGCTGGACTTCTGCGACCCCGAGATCGTCGAGGCGTTGCGCTTCCACCTTCGAGACCTCGCGGTGACGTTCCGCTTCGGCGAGGAGGTGACCGCCGTCGACGTCGGGTCCTCCGGCACCGTCACCACCTTGGCCAGCGGCAAGCAGATCCCCGCCGAGACCGTGATGTACTCGGCTGGCCGTCAGGGCCAGACCGAGCACCTCGACCTCGAGGCCGCCGGACTGGAGGCCGACAATCGGGGCCGAATCTTCGTCGACGACAACTATCAGACCAAGGTCGACCACATCTACGCCGTCGGTGACGTCATCGGCTTCCCAGCACTCGCGGCCACCTCGATGGACCAGGGCCGGCTCGCGGCGTACCACGCGTTTGGCGAGCCCTGCAAGGGAATGACCGAGCTGCAGCCCATCGGGATCTACTCCATCCCCGAGGTGTCCTATGTCGGCGCCAGCGAGGTCGACCTGACCAAGGACTCGATTCCCTACGAAGTCGGCGTGTCGCGCTACCGCGAGCTGGCCCGCGGCCAGATCGCGGGTGACTCGTACGGCATGCTCAAGCTTCTGGTCTCGACCGAGGACCTCAAGCTGCTCGGCGTCCACATCTTCGGCACCAACGCCACCGAGATGGTGCACATCGGCCAAGCCGTGATGGGCTGCGGCGGCACCGTCGAATACCTGGTCGACGCGGTATTCAACTACCCCACGTTCTCCGAGGCCTACAAGGTCGCCGCACTGGACGTGATGAACAAGCTGCGCGCGCTCAGCCAGTTCCGGGCCTGACTAGCAGTCGTCGTCGAACACCGCGGGCGGGTCGTCACCCGGCCCGGAGGCCTCCGCGCGGGCCAGCAGTCGCTTGATCGCATCATCGAACGGCGGCGTGTACGAGACGTTCTCCAGACAACCCCCACCCTCGAGCCCCCCGACGATCCCGAGCGCGGTGGAGCCCGTCGTCCACGGCGATCCGCTGGTGCCTGCCACCAGGCCGCCGCACCGCAACGAGGGAAAGCCTCTGACATTGGCCGCCGTGGCAGCTTCACAACCGATGGGGACTCCCCCGACGCCGAACGCATACCCGGTGACCGTGACGTCGGTCCCCACCGGAGGCGTCGCCCCGAGAGTAAAACCGCCACCCGTGAGCGCCTCGATCGCATCGCCACCATCGCGGCTCACCCTGGCGATCGCGAAGTCGGCCAACGGATCCTGGTCCGACACCCACCGCGGATCGAGATAGACCTCGCCAATATTCCAGAAGTCTTGTGGCTCAGCGTTATTCGCGAACGCCGGGACGAACGATGCGTCGACGCCACCGGCCATGCAATGCGCCGCGGTGAGGATCAAATCACCCGCCGCCGAGTCCAACACCGAGCCGGTGCAAGTGTGCATCGTCGGGCCGCCAAGGAAGATTGCGCCGACCCGTGGGTCCGGACCCACCTCGACCGCGCTCTTGCTCGGCGGCGCCTTCTCGGCTCGGGGGGACGAATGCCGCGGCTCGCTGGGTGGGGACGAGGGGGCCGTGCACGACGTGGCCACCACCGTCATCGCGGCGAGGAGAGCCACTACGGTGCGACGCATGCCGAGATCTTGCCCGATGCAGCTGGCAGCGGCAGCGGGCGACGGAATGCGCGTGCGGCACCCCCGTGTTTCACCAGTAACAAGGGGCCGGGCTGGCAACAACGGCGAAGTGCGAGACACTGGACTCTACGAGGAGGCGAGGCAGAATGGCCGATCACCCAGAAGGCGCAGGGCAGCAGTACCAACCCGAGCAGACCGGGATCTACGAACTGGAGTTCCCCGCACCCCAGCTGTCGTCGGAGGACGGCCGCGGACCGGTGATGATTCACGCCCTTGAGGGCTTCTCCGATGCCGGACACGCCATCAGGATCGCCGCATCGCATCTCAAGGACACGTTGGACACCGAACTGGTGGCCTCGTTCGCGATCGACGAGTTGCTGGACTACCGCTCGCGGCGCCCGCTGATGACGTTCAAGACCGACCACTTCACGCATTACGACGATCCCGAGCTCAATCTGTACGCGATGCACGACTCGGTGGGAACGCCGTTTCTGCTGCTGGCGGGTCTGGAGCCAGATCTCCGGTGGGAGCGGTTCATCACCGCCGTACGGCTGCTGGCCGAGCGGCTCGGCGTCCGTCAGGTCATCGGCCTCGGGACCATCCCCATGGCGGTGCCGCACACCCGCCCGGTCACGATGACGGCGCACTCGACCGACAAGGAGCTCATCGCCGAGCATCAACCGTGGGTGGGTGAGGTCCAGGTGCCTGCCAGCGTCTCCAATCTGTTGGAGTACCGGATGACGCAACATGGCCACGACGCGGTCGGGTTCACCGTTCACGTGCCGCATTACCTGGCGCAAACCGACTACCCGCCCGCGGCGGAGGCGCTGCTGAGCCAGGTCGCCAAGACCGGATCGTTGCGGATCCCGCTAACGACGCTGAGCGAGGCGGGCGCCGAGGTTCACACCAAGATCGATGAACAGGTGTCATCCAGCGAAGAGGTCGCTCAAGTGGTAACCGCTCTCGAGCGCCAGTACGATGCGTTCGTTGCCGCCCAGGAAAATCGCTCCCTTCTGGCGCGCGACGAGGACCTGCCCAGTGGTGAGGAACTCGGCGCCGAGTTCGAGCGCTTTCTCGCCCAGCAGACCGGTGATGGGTTGACCGACGAGGGTGGCGACGGAGGGTCTTGACAAGGCCGCCCCGACCGGGGCCCGACGACGGAGTGTGGCGATGGCGACGAACCGTAAGCCCAACCTGCAGCCAGTGCGCGAGGTCGTGCCGACGCTTCACTACCGCACCATCCACGGGTACCGGCGGGCGTTTCGGATCGCCGGCTCGGGTCCTGCGATCCTGCTGATTCACGGCATCGGGGACAACTCCACGACGTGGAGCACCGTGCAGACCAAGTTGGCCCAGCGTTTCACCGTGATCGCACCGGACTTATTGGGCCATGGGAGGTCCGACAAGCCGCGGGCCGACTACTCGGTGGCCGCCTATGCCAACGGCATGCGCGATCTGCTGAGTGTCTTGGACATCGAGCGGGTGACGGTCGTTGGCCATTCCCTCGGCGGTGGGGTGGCGATGCAATTCGCTTACCAGTTCCCACAATTGGTCGACCGGTTGATTCTGGTCGGGGCGGGTGGGGTCACCAAGGACGTCAACGTCGCGTTGCGGTTCGCGTCCCTGCCCATGGCCAGTGAAGCGCTTGCGTTGCTGCGACTACCGGGCGTGCTGCCCGCCCTGCAGGTCATCGGAAGCATCGGCGGGACACTGTTCGGGTCGACGGGTGTCGGACGCGACATTCCCGACGTGCTGCGCATCCTCGCCGATCTGCCCGAACCCACCGCATCGTCGGCGTTCGCTCGAACGCTGCGCGCCGTGGTGGACTGGCGGGGCCAGGTCGTCACCATGCTCGATCGATGTTATTTGACCGAATCCGTTCCAGTGCAGCTCATCTGGGGCTCCCAAGACTCGGTGATCCCCGTCAGTCATGCCCGCATGGCCCACGCCGCGATGCCAGGCGCCCAACTGGAAGTCTTCGAGGGCTCCGGCCACTTCCCGTTCCACGACGATCCCGACCGCTTCGTCGAACTCGTCCAGAAGTTCATCGACGGTACTGAACCCGCTGTCTACGACCAGGACCTGCTGCGCAACCTCCTGCGCACCGGGGTCAGCGAGAACGGCCTCACGGGAAGCATCGGCACCCGCGTCGCCGTGCTCGACGCCATGGGACACGACGAGCGCTCCGCCACCTGACGATGCGAAGCGACACCGGCCCGGCCGGTGAACGCCCTTCGGGTCGACCACCCTGGGCCGCCGGTAGCATCGCTCCATGGCCTTGGACGTGACCGTGCTTCGGGTGTTCACCGACGCGAACGGCGACTATGGAAATCCACTCGGCGTGGTAGACGCCAGCCTGGTGGCACCTACCGATCGGCAGCGGGTCGCCACCGAATTGGGGTACAGCGAAACGATTTTCATTGACCTTCCGGAGTCTGGCGCACCGACCGCGACCGCGCACATCTTCACTCCGACGGTCGAGTTACCCTTCGCCGGACATCCCACCGTCGGGGCCTCGTGGTGGCTCGCTGTCCGCGGTACGCCGGTCAAGACGTTGCAGGTTCCGGCGGGTCTGGTGCAGACCGGTCACGAGGAGCGTCCGGACGGCGATTTCTCGGTGATCAGCGCGCGCGCCGAGTGGGCGCCGGACTTCTCGATATACGACCTGAATTCGGTCGACGCCGTCCTCGACGCCGATCCCGACGACTACGGCGACGACGTCGAGCACTACGTGTGGGCGTGGATCGACCAGGCTGCGGGGTCCATTCGCTCCCGCATGTTCGCCAGCCACCTCGGCATCGTCGAGGACGAGGCGACAGGCGCCGGGGCGGTCCGCATCACCGAGTACCTGAGTCGCGATCTCGTGATCACGCAGGGCAGGGGCTCTCAGCTCCGCACCAATTGGAGCGCCGACGGCTGGGTGAAGGTGGGGGGCCGCGTGGTCGACGACGGAGTCCGCCAGCTCGACTGACGGTTCAGCTCGAACTGACGCCGCGGTGGGCGCGCAGCGCTTCGATCTCACGCTCGAAGTCGTCGGCCGAGGAGAACGAGCGATATACCGAGGCGAAGCGGAGGTACGCGACCTCGTCCAGGTCGCGAAGTGGACCCAGAATCGCCAAGCCGACTTCGTGACTGGGCACTTCCGGTGAGCCGGCTGCCCGGACGGCGTCCTCGACCTGCTGCGCAAGGAGGTTCAGTGCGTCGTCGTCGACCTGCCGACCCTGACATGCTCGACGGACGCCCTTGATGACTTTTTCGCGGCTGAACGGCTCGGTGACGCCGCTGCGCTTGACGACCGCCAGCACCGCGGTCTCGACGGTGGTGAACCTGCGCCCGCATTCCGGGCAGGATCTGCGCCGTCGGATCGCCTGGCCCTCGTCGGTCTCCCGGGAGTCCACGACGCGGGAATCGGGGTTGCGGCAGAACGGGCAGTGCATTTCCGCTCCTTCGCCGCGACTGGGTACTTCGGTCGCGTACGAGCGTACCGTTGCACGACAGCGAGTTTCACGGCGCATGCCGCGGTTCACCCGACCGGTGCGATGAGAGTCCGCCCGGCGTCGACGGCGAGGGTGTCGAGTTCGTTGAGATCCCGGATCTGATCGACGACGGACGCGACCGGCGCATCCGGCGACACCCGCTGCGCCAGCTGCTCCAGAGACTCGCCCATCTGCAGTTGGACGACCGCCAGGCGGCCGGGGACGGGCGTCGGCGTCTCGGCTGTGCCACCCAGCTGCGCCATCAGGCCCAGCCACACCGTGATGCCTGCGGCGACGAGCGCGAGCAGCACGGTGGCCAGCGGGGTGACGGGGCGACGCCGGTGCGAAGCCCTGGACATCAGGACCCCTGAACTGCGGTAGTGCAGCGGGGCTCCCGCGGGCCGCTGGGTCGCCGCGGGACGTCGACCGGCGCCCGAACGAGTCGGCCGGACGGGCCGCAGGACGAGGTCGGTGGGGTTTTCGCGAGTGATGATCGTCATCTCAAGGCCTTTCTGTTGGCGCTTCCGGTGCACTGGTCGGTGGCTGGCTGGTCGGTTCGCGTGGTGCCAATCGAACATGTGTTTCGCTCTCGTGTTCGAACTCTAATCGCTCAGGTGTTCGATGACTAGAACATGTGATCGAACTGTTGCAAACGATAAACCGGGCCACCGACAAGTCGGCCGGCACGACAATGAGGCGACACGCCTCGAACACATGTTTGATTCTCATCGACCTGGCGACTACATTCGGCGCCATGAGTGACAGCAACGACACGGTTCTCACCGACCGTCAGCGCACCATCCTCGACGTCATCCGCGAGTCGGTGACCACGCGCGGCTATCCCCCGAGCATCCGCGAGATCGGTGACGCCGTCGGTCTGACGTCGACGTCGTCGGTTGCGCATCAGCTCCGCACGCTGGAGCGCAAGGGATATCTGCGGCGCGACGCCAACCGGCCGCGCGCGGTCGACGTGCGCGCGTCCGACGATCCGAGCCGGCAGCCGGCTGCCGTCGTCACCGACGTCGCCGGATCGGACGCCCTGCCCGAGCCGACGTTCGTCCCCGTACTTGGACGCATCGCGGCCGGTGGCCCCATCCTCGCCGAGGAGGCCGTCGAGGACGTCTTCCCGCTACCGAAGGAGCTCGTCGGCGAGGGGTCGCTGTTCCTGCTCAAGGTGGTCGGTGAGTCGATGATCGATGCCGCCATCTGCGACGGCGACTGGGTGGTGATCCGGCAACAGAACGTGGCCGACAACGGTGACATCGTGGCGGCGATGATCGACGGCGAGGCCACGGTCAAGACGTTCAAGCGCACCAACGGTCAGGTGTGGTTGATGCCCCACAACCCGGCGTTCGATCCGATTCCCGGCAACGACGCCGCAATTCTGGGCAAGGTCGTTACCGTGATCAGGAAGATCTAGTCGAAGCGTCCTAGCCTCTGGTGAATCCGTTGGTCAACGCGAACTCTTCACTGGCAAACCATATTTCGGCCCTGGCCTGGTCGTAGCCACCACTCTCGGGCATCCAGTAGGTGCCTGTTCTGGTGTCGGCCTTGATCGGATACCCCTCGGGTGCGGTGAAGGGATCGCCTGCCGCCAAGCGCAGGGACGTCTCTGCGACGTCGGGTTCAGTGAGCTGGATCGCCGCATGCCGACCGCTGGGCGGCCCGCTGGCAGGTTCGGGCTCGTCCGGCTCCTCGTACGGCGGCCTGTCCGCTTGTGGCTCCGGCTCATCAGCGGACACGAGGTCGAACTTCGGCTCCGGCTCGTCATCCACGACCTCGGGTGACTCGTCGGGCTCGTTGAACCACGGATGACGTTCCGGTTCGGGCTCTGGTTCCGGCTCGTCATGGCCGGCTACGGCGGCCTCGTCGCCGGCTGGGGCGGCCTCCTCACCGGTTGGGGCGTCGTCGGTGAGCTCGGCGTCGTCGGTGAGCTCGGCGTCGTCTGTGACGATGCGCGTGGGAGCGGTGTCGATGGCGTCCTGATCTTGGCGGAGATCCGCCACGAAGGGCTCGGCGGCTCCCTCGCGCGAGCTCTCGCCGAGGCCCTCGTGCTCGTCGTCCGGCGTAGCCCAGTTGCTTTGGCGGCTCGCTCGCGCGTCGAGGTAGTTCGCGCCAGACCCCTCGTCGTCATCGTCATCGTCGTCGTCGTCGAAGCCATCCAGCGGCGCGCGGTCGTCCCGGCGGCGCCGGTTCAGCAGGACTGCCGCGGTCACCACGCCCACGAGGAGGAGGACGGGGACGATGCCGAGGAGCCACCACCAGCTGAATCGCAAGCCGGTCGGGCTGCTCTCGTTGGGTGACTCGGCGGCCGGTGGCGGCTGCGGGGCTTCCTGCCCGGGGACTTCGAGCCCGGCCAGTTCTCCCGCAAGATTCGCTGGCTCGGTGGTGAATTCGTCGGTCTTCTTGTCCCAGGAGATCGCGCCGCCGCTGAACTTCTGGGTGATGACGTCGCCGCTCTCGGTCTGATCTGCAGTCGGCGCACCAAGTTCCCCGGTCGCGCCACCGAGCTTGGCCCACGCCGCGTTCATCGCTCCCCGAACGATCACTGCGCCGTAATCGGGCGTCCAAAAGATCGCGGGCTGATCGGCGGCAGCGAACGTGGCGATCTTGCTCAACGGAGCGATTCCACCGTCGTCTTCGTTGCTGGTCGGAAAGCCGAGGTCGCCTTGCGGCCCACCGACACTCTCGTACTTCGCCAGCACCTGACCGGTCAGGACGTTGGCTCCCGTTTCGGGGCTGTAGAAGATCTTTCCGCCCTCGAAGTTCTGCCCGGCGCCATCGGAGCCAATGGCGTACTGCTCTCCGTCGGCGGCGCCGAGTGGTCCCAGCGGCCCACCTGCGGCCCGGCGGGCGGCGTTGATGGCGCTCGTCACGTCGCCGGGGATCTCCAGCCCGGCGAGTTGGTCGGCCAATTCGGGTGGGGTGGTGGTGAACGCCTTGGTCTTGCGGTTCCAGGTCAACTGGCCGCCGGTGAAGGTCTGGCTGATCTCGTCGCCGCGGTAGGTCTCGTCGTCGGTGGGCACGCCGAGGACGCCTGCGGATCCGCCGACCTTGTCCCACGCGGCGTTGATCGCACCGCGCACGACGCGGGCTCCCGTGTCGGGAGTCCAGAAGATCACCGGCCGGTCGGCCGCGCTGAAGGTGGTGTTCCGGCTGCCGGGAGCTCGGCCGTCGCCCTCGTCGATGGTCGGAAAGCCAAGGTCGCCGTCGGCAGGACCGCCGAGCGCCAGATACTTGTCGAGAATCGCGCCCTGCATCGCGTGCGCGCCAGTGTCCGGAGTGAAGAAGATCCGTCCGCCCGCGAAGTTCTGGCCGAAGCCAGATCCGACCGGATAGACGCCGCCGTCCTTGATGCCGAGTGGCCCCGTCGGACCACCACCCCCGTCCCAGGCTGCGGTGATCGCGCCGTCGGCGTCACTTTCGGGCGTCGCGGCGGCGATGGGTGCCACGAGGAGGGCTGAGGCCACCGCCGCGACGAATCCGACGCAGGCACGTCCGATCGCCGTTCTCAGCCGGGTTCTGTGCCCCGTCATTGTGTCCTCCCCGCGTTCGACGCCGGCTTCCCTTGAGTGTCCAACGCGTCAACTCTGCTTCAGTCGACGTCCATCTTGAGGGATATCCAACCCGTTCGGGGTGTGTGTCGCGCGGGTGGGCGGTCAAAACACGGCGTCGGCGACCCGGTCAGACCCCCAGACTTCGCCCGATGATCTCCTTCATGATCTCGGTCGTGCCGCCGTAGATCGTTTGGATCCGGGAGTCGAGGAAGGCTCGCGCCACGGGGTATTCACGCATGTAGCCGTAGCCGCCGTGAAGCTGCAGACACCGATCGTTCAGTCGGACCTGAGCCTCGGTCGAGTACCACTTGGCCATTGCCGCCTGCTCGACGGTCAGCTTCTCCTCGAGGTGCAGCGCCAGGAACTGGTCGACCATCATGCGCACCACGGTGGCCTCGGTGGACAACTCGGCCAGCGTGAATCGCGTGTTTTGAAAGCTGCCGATCGGCTTGCCAAATGCCTTGCGGTCCTTGGTGTACTGCAGCGTCTCTTCGAGCACCGCCGCCATTCCGGCGGCCGCCATCACGGCGATGCTGATGCGCTCCTGGGGAAGGTTCTGCATCAGGTAGACGAAGCCCGAACCTTCCTCGCCGAGCAGGTTCTCGGCGGGAACCTTGACATCGGTGAACGACAGCTCGGCGGTGTCCTGCGCGTCCAGACCGATCTTGTCGAGGTGTCGGCCGCGTTCGAACCCGTCCATGCCGCGTTCGACGACGAGCAGCGAGAAGCCGAGCGCGCCCTTCTCCGGGTCGGTGCACGCCACCACGATGACGAGGTCGGAGTTGATTCCGTTGGTGATGAACGTCTTCGAGCCGTTGAGCACCCAGCTGCCATCCTCCTGCTTGACCGCACGGGTCTTGATGCCCTGGAGGTCGCTGCCCGTGCCGGGTTCCGTCATCGCGATGGCCGTGATCAGCTCGCCCGAGCAGAAGCCGGGCAGCCACCGCTGCTTTTGTTCCTCGGTGGCCAGCCGCAGCAGGTAGGGGGCGATGATGTCGTTCTGCAACGGGAAGCCGAGTCCGCTGTAGCGGCCTGCGGTGGTCTCCTCGGTGATGACGACGTTGTAGCGGAAGTCGGGCTCGCCGCCACCGCCGTACTCCTCCGGCACGGCCATGCCGAGAAAGCCCTGCTTGCCCGCCTCAAGCCACACGCCACGGTCAACGATCTTGTCCTTCTCCCACTGCTCGTGGAATGGCGCGACGTGGCGTTCGAGGAAGCCGCGGTAGGACTCACGGAACAGGTCGTGCTCGGGCTCGAAGAGGGTGCGGTCGTACTTGATGGCGCCCATGGATGACCTCCGGTCGGCAGGAGTGCGATTTGCCGACGACGATATACCACCCAACCGGATGGTTGATACCTGCGGTACCGCGGGGCGTCACGCGACGGCGCAGCCACCGATGGGCGGCGCCCGCTGGAGGCAACACCCCCTTAGAATCACCCCAATGGCCTCGACGTCACTCACACACTGGGGGGCGTTCTCCGCCGACGTCCGCGGTGGAGACATCGCCGCGGTTCGCCCGTTCGACGGTGACGCCGACCCCTCCCCGTTGCTCGGCAACCTTGCGGGTTCGATTCGGCACCAGTCCCGCGTCGCCACCCCCGCCGTGCGCCGCGGCTGGCTCGACGACGGTCCCGGCCCCACCACCCGGCGCGGCGCCGACGAGTTCGTCGCCGTGTCGTGGGATGAGCTCACCGAGCTGCTCGCCGACGAGCTGCGCCGCATCGTCGACATTCACGGCAACGAAGCCATCTATGGCGGGTCCTACGGCTGGGCCAGCGCCGGCCGCTTTCACCACGCCCAGAGCCAGGTCCATCGCTTCCTGAAGATGCTGGGCGGCTATACGTTTTCGCGGCACTCCTACAGCCTCGGCGCCACCGGGGTGATCATGCCGCGTGTCGTCGGCACCCACGACGACCTGTTCCAGCGCTCCACTGCGTGGGACGTCATCGCCGAGAACACCGAACTACTGGTGGGCTTTGGCGGTGTCGGGGTGAAGAACTCGGCCGTGAACTCGGGCGGCACCACGGATCACCCGACCCGCGGCGGATTGCGCAGCCTCCGCGAACGGGGCGGGCAGGTCGTCTCCATCAGCCCACTGCGCGACGACACCGACGGGGACTGCGAGTGGTTGGCTCCGTTGCCGGGAACCGACGTAGCGATCATGGTGGCGCTGGCCTACGTTCTGGCCACCGAGGGCCTGGCCGACCGCGCGTTCCTCGACAGGTACTGCACCGGTTATCCGGAGTTCGAGCGGTACCTCCTCGGCCTCGACGACGGCGTTCCGAAGTCACCGCAATGGGCAGCGGAGATCTCCGGATTGGCGGCAGAAGACCTCGTCGCACTGGCCCGACGCATGGCAGCGCACCGCACCATCGTGGTGGTCAGTTGGTCGCTGCAGCGTGTGCGTTACGGCGAGCAGGCCCCGTGGATGGGTGTGACGCTGGCCGCGATGCTCGGCCAGATCGGGCTGCCTGGAGGCGGTTTCGGCCACGGTTACGGATCGCAGAACGAGGTCGGGTCGGCGCCGTTGCGGTGCCGACTACCCACCTTCCCGCAGGGCGCCAACCCCGTCCAGGCCTTCATCCCGGTGGCGGCGATCTCCGACATGCTGCTGCACCCCGGCGAGGAGTTCACCTACAACGGCAGGACGCTGACCTACCCGGACATCAGGTGCGTCTACTGGGCGGGCGGCAATCCGTTCCACCACCATCAGAATCTGCCGCGGCTGCGGCGTGCCCTGGGCCGGGTCGACACGGTGGTGGTGCACGATCCGTATTGGACGGCGATGGCCAAGCATGCCGACATCGTCGTGCCATCGACCACTGCGTATGAGCGCGAAGACTATTCGGGCTCGCGCAACGACCCGATGCTGATGGCCATGCCAGCGCTTGCCGAGCCGTATGCGCAGTCCCGCGACGACTACACGACCTACTCGGCGATGGCCGAGAGGCTCGGCTTCGGGGAACGGTTCACCGAGGGCCGCACCGCGCGCGAGTGGCTGGTTCACATGTACGAGAAGTGGTCTGCAGAACTAGATTTCGACGTTCCGTCATTCGACGACTTCTGGGCGGCAGGTCAGTTGCGGTTGCCAACCGATACCAAGTTGTCGCTGTTCGCCGACTTCCGCGCCGACCCCGTCGCCCATCGGCTCAACACGCCAAGCGGGCGCATCGAAATCTTCTCCAGTGACATCGACGGGTTCGGCTACGACGACTGCGTTGGTCACCCCGCGTGGTACGAGCCGGAGGAGTGGCTCGGTGGCGAGCGCGCGGTCACCTATCCGCTGCATCTTCTCGCGAACCAACCGGCCACCCGGCTGCACAGTCAGCTGGACGGCGGGAAGACGAGCGTGGACTCGAAAGTGCAAGGGCGCGAACCCATTCGAATGCACCCGGACGATGCGGGGCGGCGTGGGTTGTCAGCGGGCGACGTCGTGCGAGTGTTCAATGACCGCGGCGCATGCCTGGCCGGCCTGGTCGTGGACGATCGCCTACGCCACGGCGTGGTGCAACTCTCCACGGGCGCGTGGTACGACCCGGAGGATCCTGCCGACACCGACGCCATGTGCGTACACGGCAATCCCAACGTGTTGACGGCCGACATCGGCACGTCGTCACTTGCCAAGGGGTGTACCGGAGCTCACGTTCTCGTCGAGGTTGAGAAGTTCGACGGTCCGTTGCCGCCGGTGCGGGCCCATCAGCCGCCGACGATCGTCGCCCGAGGCGACGACCGCCGGACGGCCGCTCAGAGCTAGGAGCTGGCCTGGGCCCGGCCGTAACCGGACCTCGGCTTGCGAGGCCCACCGCCGCGTCGACTGCCGCCGCCCGAACCTGCGGGCCGGCCGTTGGAGCCGCCGACCCCACGGTGCGCACCGCTGCCGCCGCGGTGAGATCCCCCGGATCCGCGGCGACCACCACCATTGCCGCCCGCGCGCACGGGAGCAGGCGTCGTCGGCCGCACCGGGGGCTCTTGATGCGGGGCGATCTCGCCGACGAGCTCGAGAACGCTCTCGGAGTCGGCGCGCACCTGCTGCGGCTGGGCCGTGATGCCTGCCTTGCGCAGCAGCTGCTGGGTGTCCCTTCGCTGCTCGGGAAGCACGACGGTCACGACGTCGCCGGCGCTTCCCGCGCGAGCCGTGCGGCCGGAGCGGTGAAGGTATGCCTTGTGTTCGACGGGCGGGTCGACGTGCACGACGAGTTCGACGTCGTCGACGTGGACGCCGCGGGCGGCGATGTCGGTGGCGACGAGCACGCGAGCGTCACCCGAGCTGAACGCCGCGAGGTTGCGGTCGCGGGCGGGCTGAGACAGGTTGCCGTGCAGGTCGACTGACGGCACGCCGGCGTCGGTGAGCTGCTTGGCGAGCTTGCGGGCCTGATGCTTGGTGCGCATGAACAGGATCCGGCGCCCGGTGCCCGATGCGAGGCGGTGCACGAGCTGCGTCTTCTCCTGCGCGCCCGACACGTGGAACACGTGGTGGGTCATGGCCACCGGCGGTGCGTCGATCTCGTCGACGGAGTGGGTGACCGGCTTGCTCAGGAAGCGGTTTACGAGCTTGTCGACGCCGTTGTCGAGCGTCGCGGAGAACAGCAGTCGCTGCCCACCCGTCGGCGTGGCGGCGAGGATGCGGGTAACGCCGGGCAGGAAGCCCAGATCGGCCATGTGGTCGGCCTCGTCGAGCACCGTGACCTGGACGGCGTCGAGGGTGACGAGGCGTTGCTTCATCAGGTCTTCGAGGCGACCGGGGCACGCGACGACGATGTCGACGCCGGCCCGCAGCGCGCTGACCTGCCTGGCCTGCGACACGCCGCCGAAGATGGTGGTGACGGTCATGCCGAGGGCAGCGGCCAAGGGCTCGATGACGGCGGTGATCTGGGTGGCCAGTTCGCGGGTGGGTGCCAACACCAGGCCTGCGGGACGCGACGGACGTCGCGTGTTGCCGGCGAGGCGTGCCACCAGTGGGATCGAGAAGGCCAGCGTCTTGCCGCTGCCGGTCTTGCCGCGGCCGAGCACGTCACGCCCGGCGAGGGTGTCGGGCAGGGTGCTGGTCTGGATGGGGAACGGGGTGGCGATGCCACGGTCCGCGAGCACGCGGCACAAGCGCTCCGGCACGCCGAGGGAGTCGAAGGTTGGTTCTGCAGTCATGTAGTAAATGCCTTTCGGGGCATGGTTACGGCCGCGGCTGCGCGAGACGAGTGAGGTCAGGCGAATACGGGCTCGATGGGCGAGATTGCCGGTGGGCAATATCGATCGCCGCGAGAAGAGCTAGTGCAATGCACTGATCGCCAGAATGCGGTGAGCCACGTCACTGTGGCCGGAGGCTTCGGGATGATCGAGCGTTCCACGACGTGTTGACGGCGCGAAGCGACACCAACATTGTCACGAAGTCTACCGCACTCCAGTGGGATTCCTTCGAGGGCGGCTCAGAACGTGGCGAACTCGCGCAGGCTCGCGGCCAACGGTGCTGGAACGCGAGCCTTGACCCTCGTCCCGGCTTCGGTGTGTTCGGTGGCGTCCACGCGCCCGTCCTCGTGCATGCGGGCGATGAGATCGCCACGGTCGTACGGGATCGTCACGTCTACGGCCGAATCCGTCGGCGGCACCAATTCGCTCATACGCGACCGCAGGCGTTCGACACCGTCGCCGGTGCGTGCCGAGACGAAGATCGCCTCGGGTAGTGCCCGCCGAAGCTGAGCCAAACCGAGGCCGGTGGCCGCGTCGATCTTGTTGACCACCAACAACTCCGGAGGTGGAGCGATGCCGTACTCCTGAACGACTTCGTTGACGACCTGTCGAACCGCGTTGACCTGATTCAGCGGGTTCTCGTCCGATCCGTCGATGACGTGGACCAGAAGTTGGGCGTCGACGACCTCTTCGAGGGTCGAACGGAATGCCTCGACCAGCTGGGTCGGCAGATGCCGCACGAAACCCACGGTGTCGGTGAGCACGAAGGGTCGACCGTCCTCGAAATGGCCACGGCGCGTGGTGGGTTCGAGCGTGGCGAACAGAGCGTTCTCGACGAGGACCCCGGCTCCGGTGAGCGCGTTGAGCAAGCTGGACTTTCCAGCGTTGGTGTAGCCGACGATCGCGATCGATGCCAGGTCGCTCTGCAGACGACGGCCGCGTTGGGTGTCGCGGGTCTTCTTCATGTCCTTGATCTCGCGGCGGAGCTTGGACATTCGTTCGCGGATGCGTCGACGATCGGTTTCGATCTTGGTCTCGCCGGGCCCGCGGGTGCCCACGCCGCCGCCGCTACCGCCTGCGCCGCCGCCCTGCCGGGACATCGACTCACCCCAGCCGCGGAGCCTCGGCAGCATGTACTCCATCTGCGCAAAGGCCACCTGCGCCTTGCCTTCTGCGCTGGTGGCGTGCTGGGCGAAGATGTCGAGGATCAGCGCGGTGCGGTCGATGACCTTGACCTTGACGATCTTCTCCAACGAGTTGAGCTGGGCGGGGCTGAGTTCACCGTCGCAGATCACGGTGTCGGCGCCGGTGGCCACGACGATGTCGCGGAGTTCGCGTGCCTTGCCCGATCCGATGTAGGTCGACGCATCGGGCTTGTCCCGGCGCTGGATCATGCCCTCGAGCACCTCGGAGCCTGCGGTCTCGGCCAAGGCGGCGAGTTCGGCGAGGCTGGCGTCGGCGTCGCTGGCGCTGCCGTCGGTCCACACGCCGATCAGTACGACGCGTTCCAGGCGCAGCTGGCGGTATTCGACTTCGGTGACGTCGGCGAGTTCGGTCGACAGACCTGCCACGCGGCGGAGCGCCGAGCGGTCTTCGAGGTCGAGTTCGCCGGTACTGGGGAGATGGGGATGAGTCATTGGCGAATACAGATTCGCACGGAGTTCACTTTTCATGCACCCCAATTAACGTTGATGGGTCTGCCACCATTCCTCGGACAGGTCGCCGTTGGCGACCAGCACCGACGGCCCGCGCAGGTAGCTGGTGGCGTCGGTGATCGTCACGGTGACCTCTCCGCCGGGGATCCGGACCTGCAGGGCACCGGTCTCGGCGCCCCGATGACGCAGGGCGGCGACCGCGGCAGCGACCGTTCCAGTTCCGCACGACCGGGTTTCGCCGACGCCGCGTTCGTGCACCCTCATGGTCACCGCGCCGTCGACCGGGGCGGTGAGGACTTCGACGTTGACGCCGTGCGGGAACTGCGCGGCGTCGAACCACACCGGGGCGGCCACGTCCAGAGCGGCCAGGTCCGTCTCGCTCAAGGCCGCGTCCACGCAGGCCAGGTGCGGATTGCCGACGTCGACGGCCACGCCGCCGAACCGGCGTCCGCCGACCACCGCCGAACCGGTGCCGAACTGGTTGGCCTTGCCCATGTCCACGGTGACGTCCGCAGCCAGCGCATCGGCCCGGTGCAGCACGACGGGGCGAGGGCCGGCAAGCGAGCCGACGACGAACTCGTCCCGCTGCTCCAGCCCGCTGGCCCGCAGGTAGTGAGCGAACACCCGGACTCCGTTGCCGCACATCTGGGCGACGGAGCCGTCGGCATTGCGGTAGTCCATGTACCAGTCGGCGGGGTCGACGCCTTCGGGAATGTCCTCGAAGACACCGACGGCGAGCGCCGCAGCGGCCGTGGTGACCCGAAGAACGCCGTCGGCACCCAGCCCGCGGCGCCGGTCGCACAGCGCTGCGACGGCGGACGGCGACAACTCCAGCCGGGCGTCGAGGTCCGGTAGCAGCACAAAGTCGTTCTCCGTGCCGTGTCCCTTCGCGAACTTCACCTGATCAGGATACGTCCGAGCGCCCCGATGGCCCCGCCCCCGCCCGCCGCGTCTCCCACCCGCGCAGCACCGCGTCGACGTTGTCCGCCTTGGCGCCGTCGAGCCAGTGCACGCGATGGTCGCGCCGGAACCACGACCGTTGCCGCCGCACGTAGCGCCGGGTACCGATGAAGGTGCGTTCCCTGGCCTCGGCGATGGCGTCTTCTCCCCCGCCGTCGGCAAGGGCGGTGAGCACCTGCGCATAGCCCAGTGCCCGCGACGCGGTGACACCGTCAGTCAGGCCCTTGTCGGTCAGTGCGATCACCTCGTCGACGAGGCCGTCGGCGAACATGACGTCGGTGCGCTTGGCCAGACGCTCGTCGAGAAGGTCGGTGTCCCAGTCCAACCCGACGATGTGGGTGTCCCACCGGGGTTCGCCGATCGTCGGTGCACTGGCGGCGAACGGCTGCCCCGTCAGCTCAACGACCTCCAACGCCCGCACGATGCGCCTGCCGTCGGTGGGCAAGATCGACGCCGCGGCTTCCGCGTCCACGTCGGCGAGTTCGGCGTGCAACGCGGCCACCCCGACGTCGGCGAGCCTGTCCTCCCAGCGGG
>NZ_JBEVLO010000294.1:0-11131 GCF_040509115.1 Mycobacterium sp.
CCATCGGTGGGGTTGGCCCCGACGTAGTCGCTGACGGGGAGTGGTAGTTCGTTCGATCTGATCAGCACCGAAACTCGAGCCTCCCGCAGTGGCAGAACGCGTGGATCGAATCGTTCAGCGGCCGACTGCGTGACGCACTACTCAACCCCTGGCGCTTCGGACTCATCGACCCTGCTGCCAGCTAGCGAAGCTAGTCACGGTAGACGTCGACGTGCAAGGGCAGTTGCTCATGGCGGCGCTGCTTAGCTTCGAGGGAGGTGGGGCAACTCCGCCTCGAGGCGTTGACGGAGTTCGTCGAGCGTATGGCGGGCGCGGTCAAGGTGTTCAGGTTCCAGATCTGCGCTAGTCCGCTGCACGAGCTGGTCGAACAGTGCTTGCATCCGGTGCAGTGCCGTCCGTCCGGCGGGCGTGATCTCGAGCATCTTGGCCCTTCTATGCGCCGGATTCGCACGGTAGAGAGCAAGCCCGTCATCGACGAGGAGGTCGGCAATGCGCTGGACGCTTTGCCTGGTGTGTCCGAGCTGTTCGGCGATGCCCGAGACCGATGTTGACTGGGTATCGACGGCCGCGAGAACCTGCCAGCGGGCCAAGCTCTGACCGCTGGGCCGCGCGAGACCATTGCCGATTAACTCGATGACGGTCGCCAACCTGCCGATTTGATCGATGAGTTCGGCGAAGGCGACGCACGCTGGCTCATCAGACTTGACAGCACGCTGTCGAATGGCTCTAGAGTATGTCACGACAACATGCTGTCATATGGTTTCGCCGCCGCGAAGTACTACGCATGCCCACCGTGTCCGCAGAACGCAAGCGGAGCACAGGAAACGGCAGACGTAGTGCATTCTCCGCCAACTGAACGACGAACAGGACATCCTCGTGCACATCGGCATTGGACTTCCAAATCAAGTCCGCAACGTCACTGCGTCCGCCATTCCGCGCTGGGCCGCGGACTCCGAACGTGCAGGGTTCGCGACGCCCGCCAGCGCTGCCCCTCAGTATGACGGCACCCGCCTTCACGGAGGCGAAGCGAGCCTGGCGGGAAGCGGGCCGCTCCGGTAAGCCGAAACTGGTTGCACTGGCCTACCTTGCCCTGAGTGACCCTGAGGTCAGCTGGGCAAACGTCAGACATTTCTACCAGTACGCACCCGAACACCTCGCCAGGAGTGTTGTCGTCTGCACGTCGAGATCGGCAATCAGAGAGCTGATTGATCAGTACACGCAGCTCGATGTCGATGAGATCATTTTCTTCACCGGCAATGACAACCTCGACGAGGTCGCCCGCCTGGCTGACGCCATCGGAAGCGACCGTTAACGGCCACGCGTCGGCGATCACAACGCCAACGGCTTCCACCCTGCCCACGGAGAGCCCGCCCAGCTCAGTTCGACCTACAGTCAGTCACGACCCATCAACCGAAAGTCGCGGTCGTCGAGTGCATCGCTGGGCAGGTGGGGGTCAGTGGCGGTACTCGGTTCTCGGGGAGGGGAGTTGGGCTGCCCTGACCACGCGGGCTGCCCTAGGCGTCGGTGTCGGCGCGAATGGCGGTGTCGATGAGCTGCGCCGCGACGGCGCGGGCGTGCACCATCGGTGAGGTGTCGTTGAGGGTGGTGGCCAACGCGGTGGCCCCTTCGAAGAGGATCAGCAGGTGCTGGGCCAGCAGCCACGGATCGGCGGCGCCTGCGTCGGTGGCCACGGCGGTGAGTCGGTCGGTGAAGCCCTGCTTATGGGTGCGGACGATGTTCTCCGCGGTGGTGAGAGTGCCTGCCGACTCGACGACCGCATTGTGGAAGGGGCATCCGCGGAACCGTCCGGTGGCCTTGGTGTCGAAGATGGCCAGGAGGCGCTCACGGGGCGCCAGCCCTGCGGTGTCCAAACGCCGCTCCATCGGGGAGCCGCCAGCGTCGTCGACGTTTCGAAGGTAGGTGTCGATGAGCTCGTTCTTGCTAGAGAAGTGTTGATAGAAAGTCCGTTTGGAGACTTCGGCCTCGGCAATGAGGGCGTCGACGCCGGTGGCGTGGATGCCGTCCCAGTAGAACAGCTTGTCGGCCGCCGCGGTGATGCGTTCACGTGCGCCCCGACCCTTGCGGCTGACGGCACGTGCGGTAGTCACGAGATCCAAACATACCGATCTGTCTACTTCGAGTCAACGTCACCGGCAGTGGCCACCTTCGGAGACCACTGCGGATCCCAATTGTTCTCATTCAAAGCACCATTGAGTGCGTATGGAGGACAACGCGTCAGCTGCCGCCGTCTGCGACAGTGGGTTCACGTGGCGCTGAAGTGCATGTCGCTGAACTGCATGTCGACCATCAGCTCATCCCAGAGCGTGGCCCCGCGGGCGTCATTGCGGTACGCCCGACGTGTCTGGGGAACGACGATGCCCTGAGCCTCGACGAAATCGTCGAGGTATTGGCTGGCCGGGAAGGCCCCGGCGATGTCGACGCGATAGTCGTGCCGGCGCAGCCGTCGGTCCGCACCGAAGTAGAACTGCTGCCGGCGGCTGTGGGTGGGTAGGTGAGCGGGAAACACCGCACCGATCCCATCGAGACGGTGCCCGTCATGGTCGACGGGATCGATGGGGTAAAGCTGCACGTCTGGCAGCGTCAGAAGAAACGGGCTGTTGAGGTAGGTCCACAAAGCGTAGCCGCTGAAATAGGCTCGCTGCAGCGGATTCCACGCGGTGGTCAGGGTGTGTCCGGCGAAACTCGGCCGGAGATCTCCGGCCTGAGCCAGCGTGGACCCGTCCTGCTTCTCGATGGCGGTGCGCTCGGCGGTGAAGACCATCCGCTGATCCGCAGCCCCGAACGGCTGCAGTGAGGTTTCTACCCGGCGCAATGTCACTGTCCAATGCCGCGAAGTCTGATCTTGGGCCTGACCTTTGCCTGAATAGAGCAGACCGCCGCTGACGATGCGCCCCTGCGCCTGGCGTAGTGCAGTCCAGCGGGCAAGCCCGCCGTGGGCGTCGAGGGCATCGTGAAGTAGCGCTTCGGTCTGGGTGTCGTCCACGGTCTCCATTCAAGCAGACAGATCGGTGTACAACCGAGAGCGGTGGCGGTAGACGCTCGGGGCGCAGGCGGTCGTCGGTGACCTGCGGGACCGCAGCAGCCTGCGACCCGCGCGCAACCTGCCGGCGACGGGTTGTCTCTAGTCGGGGCTGGCAACGTACTTGGTCTCCAAGTACTCGTGAATTCCGGCGCTGCCGCCCTCGCGGCCGAACCCGGAGTGTTTCGTGCCGCCGAATGGGGCGGCTGGATTGGAGATGGTGGTCTTGTTGAGACCGACCATGCCGGTCTGAAGCTGCTCGGTGAGGCGCCAACCCCGTTGGGCGTTGGTGGTGAAGATGTAACTCGCCAATCCGTATTCGGTGGCGTTGGCGAGTTCCACGGCCTGCCGCTCGGTATCGAAGAAGGTCAGGGGGGCGACCGGTCCAAAGATCTCCTCACTGTGGATGCGCGCGGTGGCGGGGACGTCGACCAAGACGGTGGGCGCGAAGAAGTGACCGACGCCGGGTATTCGGGAGCCTCCGAGCAGGCACCGTGCCCCGTGTGCCACGGCACCCTCGACCAGGTTCTCGACTTTTGTGACTGCTTGGTCGTCGATCAGCGGGCCGACGTCGACCCCCTCGTCAGTGCCTCTGCCGACGCGCAATCGAGCCATGGCGGCGGTGAACCGCTCGGTGAATTCCTCGGACACGGCCCGTTGCACGTAGATTCGGTTGGCGGCAATGCAGGCTTGCCCAGCATTGCGGGTCTTAGCCTTCACCGCTTCGTCGACGGCGGCGTCGAGGTCGGCGTCGTCGAAGATCACCAGCGGCGCGTTCCCGCCTAACTCCATCGACATTCGCACGACGTGCTCGGCGCCGAGGGTGATGAGACGTCGCCCGACCGCTGTCGAGCCGGTGAAGGACACTTTGCGAATGCGGCCGTCGCGAATTAGTGGCTCGACGACCGCCCCAGCCTGGGTGGTTGTGACCACGTTGACCACTCCCGGGGGTGTACCCGCCTCGATGAGGATGTCGACCAAGGCCAGCGTGGTCAGCGGGGTCTGTTCGGCGGGCTTAACCACCATCGTGCAGCCGGCTGCGATGGCGGGCCCGATCTTGCGCGTCGCCATGGCCAGGGGAAAGTTCCAGGGGGTGATGAGTAGGCATGGTCCCACGGGTTGATGCAGGGTCCAGACTCTGCCATTGCCGTCGGGGGAGTCGCCCATCTGCCCGCGGATCCGTACGGCTTCCTCGGCGTACCACCTGAAGAACTCGGCGCCGTAGGCGACTTCTGCGAGGGCTTCTGCCATCGGCTTGCCAGACTCGAGTGAGATGAGCAGCGCGAGATTGGCTCTGCGTTCGGTCAGCAGTTCGTATGCCCGGCGCAGGATCTCGCCTCGTTCGCGCGCCGGCCGCTGCGACCACGACGCTTGCGTCTTGCTGGCTGCGGCAAGTGCTTGCAGCCCGTCGGCAGGTGAGGCGTCGGCGATGGTGCGCAGAACGGTCCCGGTCGAGGGATCGTCGACCTCGAAGGTCGCCGCGTTCGAGGCCTGAATCCATTCGCCGTCGATGTGCAGTAGTGGCTGGACGTCGGCGAGCACCTCAGACCTGCGACGCGTGGCGGTCGGCAAATGAGGCGTGGCGGTAGTTGTCATGGCGGCTCTCCTATGTGGGGGGTGTGTCGGCAGATCGGGCGCGGTTACCGCGACATGTCAAGGCCGTCGGGGGAGCGCGAGCCCCGCCGCTGCACGACGGTGCCGACGATGACGGTCACGACGGTCAGTGCCAGGGTGAGGATCAGTTCGCTGCGATGTGTCGGGTCGATCACCATGAGGATCAAGGTGAAGCCAATGAAACCGATGGTCAGGTAGGTCAGCCACGGGAACAGCCACATGCGGACGGGTGCTCGTTCTCCGTGTGCGTCAAGTGCGCGCCGGAAGCGAAGATGGGTGACGGCGATGACGAGATAGACGATGAGCCCGATGGCGCCGGTGGTGGCGATCAAGTACTGGAAGAGTTGTTCTGGCAGCGAGTAGTTGACGACGACGGCGACGAGGCCGACCACGCTGGAGGCCAAGATCGCGTTCGTCGGCACGCCGCGGCCGGTGGTGTCGCCGAGGAGGCGGGGCGCGTCGCCCCGCTCCGCGAGTGAGAACAGCATCCGCGAGGAGGTGTAGATCGCCGAATTGGCGCAGCTGCAGACCGCGGTGAGAATGACGACCTCGATCATGAGTCGCAGCCCGGGAATGTGCAGTTGCCCCAACACGTATTGGAAGGTTCCGTCGGTGCTCAGACCGGGGGAGTTCCACGGCACGACGGCCACGGCGACGAGCAATGATCCCAAGTAGAAGACTGCGATGCGCCAGATCACCGAGTTGACGGCCCGTTGAACGTTCCTCCGAGGGTTCTTCGACTCGCTGGCGGCGATGGTCACCACTTCGGTGCCCATGTACATGAAGACGGCGGTCAGGATTCCGGCGATCACCGGAACGGGTCCGTTCGGCATGAAGCTCGGGGCGCCGAACAAGTTGTGTGTGGCGTCAATGGACGTGCCAGGCAGAACTCCGGTGATCGCGAGGATGCCGACGACGATGAAACCGATGATGGCCACGATCTTCACCAGCGCGAACCAGAATTCCAGTTCACCGTAGTTCCGAACGCTGACGAGGTTGGTCAAGGTCAGGACGCCGACGATGATCAACGCCGACGCCCATTGCGGCACGTCGATCCACAGGTGGATGATCTTGGCGCCGGCGATGGCTTCGATGGGAATGATGAGGACCCAGAACCACCAGTACAGCCAGCCCACCGACAGTCCGCCCCATCGGCCCAACGCCTCGTCGGCATAGGTCGAGAACGAGCCCGTGCTGGGGCGCGTCGTCGACATCTCGCCGAGCATGCGCATCACCAAGACGACGACTGCCCCGGCGAGGATGAAGGACACCAGTACCGCCGGCCCGGCGGTGGTGATGGCTCCGGACGATCCGACAAACAGGCCAGCGCCGATCACGCCAGCGAGGGAAATCATGCTGACGTGGCGTGTCCTTAGGCCCGAACCCAGGCCCGAGGGCGGGGGTTGGTCGCCGTGGGTTGGCTCGGCAGCTGGGGCCGCCCGTCGAGGTGACCGGAGGCGGGAAGGGAAAGTGGACATGGGGCTCCTTCGTCGGCGTGCTGGTATGCGTCGTTTGTTGGGTGATGCGGTCGCGTGTTGCGGCCACGAATCAGGGCGTGTGGTCCGCAAGTACGTGCCAGATGTGGTCGACCAGTGTCGAGATTTCGGCGTCGTCGATGATCAGCGGTGGGGACACGTGAAGCGCGTCCCCGGGGAGCAGACGTGTCAAAACGCCCTTCTCCCGCAGCGAGGCGACGACGTTGCGCCCGAGATCGGGTCCCGCACCATCAGCGCCCGGGTCGAGTTGGATCGCGGCCATGACGCCGGTACCCGAACGCACCTCTGCGACGAGTGGATGCTGGGCTAGCGGCGTAAGACGTTCTGCCAGTGTGTGTTCGAGGGCCAGCGACCGTGCTGGCAGGTCTTCGCGTTCCATGATGGCGATGTTGGCCAGGGCCGCTGCCGCGGCGGTCGCATGTCCGGAGTAGGTGTATCCGTGGCGCCACACTCCGGGTCCGGACGGGGACCAGACGACGTCGGCGACGTGTGGGGCGACCAGGACTGCGCCTAGCGGCGCGTATCCGGACGTAATTCCCTTGCCCGACAGCGTGATATCGGGAGCGAGATCGAATCGTGTGCTGGCGAACCAATCACCGACGCGACCGAATCCGGTGATGACCTCGTCGGCGACGAAGACGATGTCATGGCGCCTGCATGCGTCGCGCACTGCCGAGAGGTAACCCGGAGGAGGTGGGAACACTCCGCCGGCGCCGATGACGGGCTCGCAGAAGAAGGCGGCGACCTGGTCGGCACCTCCTGCACGCTCGACTGCCTCATCGATCACCGTGGGGTCGTCCCACGCGACTACTGTGGTGTGGTTCAACAGATCGTCGTACCCCGCCCTGTTGGGTTCGATTCCGGCCAGACTCGTTCCTCCCCAATGCATTCCATGGTAGGAATTCGTGCGGGTGACGATCGTCTTCTTGTCGTGGCGTCCGCGCGCGTGCCAATAGGTTTGGATCATCTTCAAGGCCGTGTCCACCGAGTCCGATCCTCCGCTGGTGAGGAAGACTGCGCTGTCTGGGACCGGTGCGATCTCGACGAGTTTGTCGACCAACGTCAACGTGGTCTCGGTAACCACGTCGGCATAACAGTGATAGGCGTGCAGCTGACCCGCTTGATCGCTGATCGCGGCGGCGATCTCCGTGCGGCCGTAGCCCACGTTGGCGTACCACGCCGCAGCGGTGGCATCGAGGAACTTTCGGCCCGCGATGTCGTGGAGCCAGACACCGTCGCCCGATCTGAGGACCAGCTCACCGCCGGCGCGAACCGCGGCCATGTCCGCGAATGGATGCCAGAACCGTCCCACGACTCTCCTTTGTGACCGTCAGAGTGATGTGACTCAGTTCACCAAACCCATCCCGGGTCGCGCAGCGGGCGCGTGCACGACAATCACGTTCGTACGATGTGCACATGCACACTTGGGTATACCCGCCTGATGCGGGACGCGAGCCGACGGACATCGTCGCGGGAATCGCGAAACGTCTCTTGGACGACCATCTCGGCGTTCTCGCCGACCGAGCGGTGATGGAGAGTCGCGCCGCCGAGCGTGCCTACCGAATCTTGGTGGCCGAGGCGGATCACCGCCTCGGCGCCGAGGCCACCATCGCATTCGTGCTCTGGTCGATGTCGGGGGAGTCGATGCCGGAGCACCTGCAGCACACGCCCGAAAGCACGGGTCAACTCCGGTGCGCAGGCGGGGTACCACTGGAGTCGGTGCTGCACTGCTTCAGGATCGACTTCCGCGTGGTGTGGGATGCCATGCTCGAACTCGTCGTCGGTGAAGTGCCCGCCGATCAACACGCACGCTTCCTCGCTGGTGCCAGCCGGGTGTGGGAGGCGATCGACATCGTGTCCTCACGTGTCACCAACTCCTATCACCTAGCTGAACAGTCCCTGGACCGTCAGCGCAGTGTCCTGGTCGACGCACTGTTGGGTGGCTCCGAGGAAGTCCACTCGGTGGCACGTCGCCTCGTCGCGGAGTACGGGTTCGGCCTCGATTCGAGGTTCGTCGTGGCCTTTGCCGAACTGGACGCCCAGGCGCAGCCCGGCCTGAGGGAGCCGCGGTCGGTTCTGAGCACGGCCGGCCTGAGATCAGCGTGGCGCCTCGACCAAGGCGGCCAAGTCGGGATCATCGAGCTTCAGTCGGGCGGTCCGGACGTTCCACTTGCCGAGCTGCGCCGGATCGCCGGCACCCGGGTCGGGGTCACGCCGGTCATCGACGGGCTGGAGAGTTGCCGCGGTCGGCTGTGGTTGGCGCAAACCGCAGCCCGAACCCTTCCCGTCGGCGCGGCAGGAGTCGAGTCCATGACCGACCGGCTCCTCGCCGCATTCGCTGCTTGCGCACCTGAATTGTCACGGTTCGTCGTCGGTGAAGTGTTCGGTGACGCGGCGCAGACGCGCACACCAGAATGGGGCCGCCTCATGGAGACGGTGGCGGCGTACGCAGATTGCGACGGTTCAGTCGAGGAGACCGCCAAACGTCTCTACATTCACCGCAATACCGCCCATCAGCGCCTTCGTGCCATACAGAAGATTACCGGCCGGAATTTGAGGTCGCCGCGGCAGGCGGCGGAGTTGTTGCTCGCCGTCGAGGCCTACCGGTTGCACCAGGGGAACGACGCCGCTCATGACCCAAACCCCTGAGTGTGGAAATGCACACAACCGTGCGCCGAACACGGTGCGCGCCGACGTGGACAGTGTCGAACACGTGGGGTGGACTAAGTGCACGGGCCGGTACCCGCCCCTCCTGGTGGCGCAACGGTTCCGCACTACCTCACGACAACGACTCAGGTGGGAGCCGCGATGGAGACGGTTGACAGGTGGAACGTCGCAAAGGTTGCGCGACCAGTGGGCCGGTACACATTGGTCAACGTCTGCCGAGGCGATTCTGAGCTCGCGTTCGTCTCGGGCCAGTTCGGCATCGACGCCCACGGTGACCTGGCGGGTTCTGATACGCGGTCCCAAACACGGCAGGTGCTGGAGAATTTGCGCAGCGTCGTGGAGAGCCTGGGTGCGCTGCCCTCAGATTTGTTGTACGTCAACACGTATCTGTCGCGGGAAGCATCTGTCAACGACTTCATGGCCGAAAGGACATCGTTCTATGACCAGTGGTTCGACAGTGCGGCCGACTATCCGGGAAGCACATTGCTCGTCGTCCACTCTCTCGTGTCGCCTGAGTACTTAGTCGAAATCGACGCCACCTTGGCCATGACGGGCTCGCAGAGTCGTACCTGACTGCCGTTGTGCCGTAGGACCTTTCGTGGCAGTGCGGGAGGTGACTGCATCAGAACGTACCCAATTCGGGCGCTTCCCACGCTCAGCCGCGGTAGGCAGCACTGGCAAGAGCCCAGCATACGAAGAACACGAGCACCTCAAAACGCCGATCCCGGAGAGACGTGAGAGCGACGGACAGACGTGCCCGAGGAGCGCTGTCGAGCCGATCATCGGGTCCTGCAACCGAGAGCGTGACGAACCGCCAAAGACCCTTGGTTATCTGGCGCTTCGGACTGTGCGACGGTTCGGGCGTAGTTCGGGCGTGAGCTCGAAATGGTCGGAGAGGGTAGTGCCGTCGTACTCGGTGCGGAAAAGTCCGCGTTGCTGCAGGATCGGCACCACCTGCTCGGTGAAATCCAGTGTGCCCTTGGGGTGCAGGGGAACCAGGATGTTGAACCCGTCGGCGGCGCCGGCACGGAACCAGCTCTCCAGCTCATCGGCGATCTGTTCGGCCGAGCCGGCGGTGGTCCAATGCACGTTGTTGAGCCCCTTCTCCACCTTGATCGCCAACTCGCGGATGGATAGGTTCTCCTGCTGCACCCAGGTCCGCAGCCGGTTGAGCCGGCTCTGCCCGCCCTTGAACCGCGTGGGCGACGGGAACGCCTCCAGCGGGAAGGGACCATCCAGGTCGTAGACGGAGAAATCGACACCCAGCTCGGCGCCGAGTTGCCCCACCACGTCGACGTTCTTGGTCGCCAGATCCTCCAGTTCGGCTTCCAACGCCTTGCCTTCGGCTTCGGTGGACCCGATGTAGGGCACGACGCCGGGCAGGATCTTCGCCGAATGCGGCGAGCGCCCGAACTTCGCCAGCCGTGCCTTCACGTCGTCGTAGAACTCGAGACCGTTTGGAATGGTCGATGATCCGGTGTAGACGGCCTCGGCGCGCAGCGCCGCCATGTCCCGACCCCGATCGGAAGCTCCGGCCTGTACCAGTACCGGAAAGCCCTGCGGCGACGGCGCAATGGGCAGCCGACCGTCGACATCGAAGAAGCGCCCGTGGTGCGCAACGTGTTCACCGGACCACAGGTCCAGCACGACGTCGACGAACTCCGAGGCCCGCTCATAGCGCAGCTCGAAGTCGGGGTGGCTGTCGTAGCCGAAGTTGCGGGCCATCGGATCACCCGAGGACGTCACGAAGTTCATCCCGATCCGGCCGCCGGACAGATGATCCAGCGAGGCGAAGCGAAGCGCCACCTCGTACGGGTCGTTGTAGGTGGTGGAGATGGTGCCGATCAACCCGATCTGGCTGGTCTGGGCGGCCAGCGCGGCCAGCAGGGTCAACGGTTCGTTGCTCATGGCCAACGGTTCCCGGTCGCTGTAGACCCTGGGGCTGTCGGCCAGGAACACCGCGTCCAGCTTGGCCTTCTCGGCGGCCTGCACGATGCGGGTGTAGTACGGCAGTGAGCACACCTCGGTGGGCTGTGCCGTCGAATGCCGCCACGCGGCGCGGTGGAAGCCGATGCCGCGCAGGTTGAGGTTCAGGTGCATCTGAGAGCTCATGACAGGACTCCCGCGGGAACGGCGGCCAGACCGAGATGACCGCGCAGGGTGGATGATTCGTAGCGGGTGCGGGCGACACCCTGATCCTGCAGCCGCGGGAGCACCTCACGCACGAAGCGCTCGGCCCCGTCGGCGGTCAGGTGCAGGACGAAGCCGTCGCCATCTGTGAGCTGCGCGGCCAACGCGGCGGGTTCGGACAGAT
>NZ_JBEVLO010000295.1:0-13367 GCF_040509115.1 Mycobacterium sp.
CAGGCAGACTTCGTCGACGACCCCCGCGCGTGCGTGCAGAAGGCCGACGGTCTGGTCGCCGATGTCGTCGCACAACTCGTCGACGGCTTCGCCGACGCACGCTCGAACCTCGAACGACAATGGGGTCGTGGCGAGGAAGGTTCCACCGAGGACCTGCGCGTCGCCCTCAAGCGCTACCGGGATTTCTTCGACCGCCTCTTGCAAGTGTGAGACCGGGCGTCAACGAGGAGGTCCAGGCCGGGCGGGCCCTCCGGCTCTGACGGCCCCGCGCCTGCCGAGGCGAAGCCGCCTCGGAAGGCGTCACGGTTGATCCGCGAACCACCCGTCGACCTCGTCGGCGGCCTGGAGCAGCGCTGCGGCCAGTTCACGCGCCTGACCACTGGTCAGGCCATCGGGGCGCCCGACGATCTCGATGCTGCCCGGGGACACGACGGACCCGTCCGCCCACTGATGGCCCACGGTGCCCACGACGATCGTCCGGCCGCTGATGCCGCGTGCCACTCCGAAAAAGGGCCGTGACGGGATCGGTAGGTCGTATTGCCACGGAGCGACGTAGTCCGCGCCTGCTGGCTTCTCGGTGGTGGTCGTCATGATGTCGTCCTCGTCATCAGAGCGGGAGCAGCGACGAAATCGCCTGTGTCAGCGACTCTTCGCAGCGAGCCGTGGTCTTGCGGCCGTGATGCAAGCGTGCTCGACGGGTGGGCTGGCCGGTGTCCGCTGAACGGTCCCTAGCCAGGATGAACCGTGTGTCACCCATTTGGGGGACACACCGACGAGTTTGGCGCGCTGCGCAGCTCCCAGAACGCAGTCAGGCCCCCTCGAAAGGGGGCCTGACCAGTGTGGCAGGTGCAGGATTCGAACCTGCGTAGGCGTAAGCCGACGGATTTACAGTCCGCTCCCATTGGCCGCTCGGGCAACCTGCCGGGTGCTGCGCCAATCCCGACCCGGGTTTGGTGCGAGTAGCAGGGTACAACGAGGATGGTCCCAATACGAAAACGCACCAACCGAGAGGGGACGGAACCAATGGCGGATTCATCGTTCGACGTCGTGAGCAAGGTCGACCGTCAAGAGGTCGACAACGCCCTGAACCAGGCTGCGAAGGAGCTGTCCACCCGTTTCGACTTCCGAGGCACCGACACCACCATCGAGTGGCAGGGCGAGGAGGGCATCATCCTGGTCTCCTCCACCGAGGAGCGCGTGAAGGCGGCCGTCGACGTCTTCAAGGAGAAGTTGATCCGCCGCGACATCTCCATGAAGGCGTTCGACGCGGGCGACCCGCAGGCGTCGGGCAAGACGTACAAGGTGATCGGCAGCATCAAGCAGGGCATCAGCAGCGAGGACGCCAAGAAGGTGACCAAGCTCATCCGCGACGAGGGCCCCAAGGGCGTCAAGGCGCAGATCCAGGGCGACGAGATCCGGGTGAGCTCCAAGAAACGCGACGACCTGCAGGCCGTCCAAGCCCTGCTGCGCGGTGCCGATCTCGAGTTCGCGGTGCAGTTCGTCAACTACCGCTAGTCCGGGGCGCACGTCCGGTGGGCAGCACGAATCCCGCCGTGCGGCCCATGGTCGCCGGGTAGCCACGGCACGCCGCGGCAACGCTCGAATCGCCCTCCCGCACCTTCCGTCGGCAATACCCTGATCGCCATGGCACCAGCGCAACGCGAACCCAACGTCGTCGTCCTCGGTGGAGGGTCCTGGGGCACCACGGTGGCCTCCATCTGTGCCCGCCGCGGCCCGACGCTGCAGTGGGTGCGTTCCGAGGACACCGCCGCCGACGTCAACGACAACCACCGCAACAGCCGCTATCTGGGCAACGACGTCCTGCTCCCCGAGGCGCTGCGCGCCACCACGGACTTCTCCGAGGCGGCCAACTGCGCGGACGTCATCGTCATGGGGGTGCCGTCGCATGGCTTCCGCGGCGTGTTGGAGGAGCTGGCCAAGGAGTTGCGGCCCTGGGTCCCGGTGGTCTCGCTGGTGAAGGGTCTCGAGCAGGGCACCAACTACCGGATGTCCGAAATCGTCGACGAGGTGCTGCCGGGCCACCCGGCCGGAATCCTGGCAGGACCGAACATCGCCCGCGAGGTCGCCGACGGTTACGCCGCCGCGGCAGTCCTGGCCATGCCGGACCAGCATCTGGCCGCCAACTTGGGAAAGCTGTTCCGCACCAAGCGCTTCCGCACCTACACCACCGACGACGTGGTGGGCGTCGAGATGGCAGGCGCGCTGAAGAACGTCTACGCCATCGCCGTCGGCATGGGCTACTCGCTGGGCATCGGCGAGAACACCCGCGCCATGGTCATGGCCCGCGCCGTCCGTGAGATGTCCAAGCTGGGCGAGGCCATGGGCGGACACCGTGACACCTTTGCCGGATTGGCGGGCATGGGCGACCTGATCGTCACCTGCACCAGCCAGCGCAGCCGCAATCGCCACGTCGGCGAGCAGCTGGGCGCTGGCAAGCCGATCGACGAGATCATCGCGTCGATGAACCAGGTCGCCGAGGGCGTGAAGGCCGCCAGCGTCATCATGGAGTTCGCCAACAAGTACGAGTTGAACATGCCGATCGCCCGCGAAGTCGACGGCGTCATCAACCACGGCGCCACCGTCGAGGACGCCTATCGCGGACTCGCCGCCGAGAAGCCCGGCCACGAAGTGCACGGCTCGGGCTTCTGACCGTTCCTGCGGGTGAAATCTCGACGTTGAGGCATCGATCTAGATCCTTTGCTGCGATCATCGAATCGTGACCACTCGCGTCCTCAGCCGTTCGGCCGAGCGGCACGCCGTCGGTGGCTTCCTGGCCGCGGCACGGTCGGCACCGACGGTCCTGGTCCTCGAGGGCGAGGCGGGCATCGGCAAGACCACGCTGTGGCTGGATGCCCTCGACCAGGCGCAGCGGCTCGGCTTCCGCGTGCTCGCCGCGCAGGCCACCGAGGCAGAGACCGTCCTGGCCTACTCCGGGGTCGCCGACCTGCTCGGCGACCTGGAGCCGGAAGCCTTCGCGCACCTGCCCGTCCTGCAGCGACTTGCGGTCGACCGGGTGCTGCTGCGCGCCGAGGGGGATCCGCTCGTCACCGATCATCGCGTGGCCGCGGCGTCGTTCGTCTCGATCGTCTCTGCCCTCGCCGCCGACGGACCCGTGCTGATCGCCGTCGACGACGTGCAGTGGCTGGACCCGTCGAGCCGCACCATCCTCGCGTTCGCCGCACGCCGGCTGCGGGGCCCCATCGGCATCCTCGCCACCGAGCGGTGCGATCTGGGCAAGGACACCACCAGCTCCTGGCTCCGGCTCGATCATCCCTCGGAGCTGAGGCGCAGCCGAGTCGGCCCGCTGGGCCTCGGAGCGCTTCACTCACTCATCTCGAGTCGGCTTGGGCGGTCACTGCCCCGTCGTGCGATGGTGCGCATCGAGGGCATCTCCTGCGGGAACCCCTTCTACGCGGTGGAATTGGCACGCTCGATGGCGGGCAGGCCGCTGTCGTCGGAACCTCCGCTCCCGGAGACCCTGTCCGAGCTGGTCCGCTCGAGGATCGGCCGTCTCGACGACGACGTCCGAAACGCGTTGTTGGGCATTGCATCTGTCGCCGCACCGACCATCGACCTGCTGGCCCGCCTCAATGCCGTCACGACCGACGAACTGCTCGAGCTGTTGGCAGGCGTGGAGACCGACGGCATCGTCACCATCGCGGCCAACCGAATTCGGTTCACTCATCCACTGCTCGCGCACGGTGTCTACACCGATGCGTCACCAGCCGCCCGACGCGCCATGCACCGCGCGCTGGCCGACATCGTCGACGGACCCGAGTTGCGCGCGCGGCATCTGGCGTTGGCGACGACGAGCCACGACGAGGCAACCCTGGCAGCCCTGGACGCCGCCGCCGACTCCGCCAGGGCACGCGGCGCCCCCGCCGCCGCGGCCGAGTTGCTCGACCTCGCCATCGGACTGGGCGGCGACAAACCGTGGCGACGGGTCCGCGCCGCAGGCGATCACTTTCAGGCGGGCACCACCGATCACGCGGAGAACCTACTGACCCCCATCGTCGACCAACTTCGGCCAGGAATGCTGCGCGCCATCGCGCTGAACCTGCTCGCCGCCATCCGCATCTACGACAACAACTTCGTCACGGCGACGGACCTCCTCACCCGCGCCGTCGACGACTCCAAGGACGTCCCGCCGATCCTGGTGCAGACGTTGATGCATCTGTCGTTCGCCCAGGGGCACGGCGCGTTCGCCGAGGGCACCCCGCCGCAGGGGATGTTCGACGAGGTCATGCGCAACGCCCGCGAGGCCGTCGAGGTCGCCGAGAAGTCCGGCATGCCCGGTCTGCAAAGCCAGGCCCTCACCCACTGGGTCGCCGCCCAGTTCATGCACGGCCACGGTATCGACGACGAGAGCCTGCGCCGCGCACTGGAACTCGAACCGCACGACGCCGACGTACCGATCCCCTTCAAGGCCAGCGCCTGCGACGCGCTCATCGACGCCTACGTCGGACGGCTCGACGACGCCAGGACGAAGATGATCGCCGTCGGCGAGCATTACCGTGAGCGCGGCTCCGACCACAACGTGATGAACGTGTCGTCCTACCTCGCGCTCATCGAGATGTGGAGCGGAAACTTCGCCGCCGCCACGGCCTTTGCCGACGAAGCGGTCGAGCGCGCAGAACAGCTCGGCAGCGGCGCCGTCGACGTCATCGCGCTGTCCATCCGCGCATCGGTCTTCGCGCACACGGGTCGCGAGAAGGACGCGCTGGCGGATGCGGACGCCGCGCTCGCGTCGGCCCACGCCTGCGACGCCCCCCGGATGGCCGAATGGCCAATGATGGCAAAGGGATTCATGGAACTGTCCCTCGGTAAGAACGCCGAGGCGCTGCGCACGTTCGACCCATTGATCGAGCGCCTCGGCATCGTGCCAGGCACCGAGATCATGGCGTGCTGGTACCTGCCCAACGCGGCCGAGGCGATGATCGCCCTCGACCGGTTGGACGACGCCGAGCCGCTGATTACGGCGCTGGAACGCAACGGCGCCGCGCTCGATCGCCCGTGGATGATCTCGGCGGGTGCGCGGTGCCGCGCGATGGCATTGGCGGCCAAGGGCGAGGTCGCCGCAGCCATCGACGCCGCACAGTACGCACTCACCCAGCACGATCGCACGGCCATGCGGTTCGAGCAGGCCAGAACCACCCTTCTGCTCGGCAAGCTGCAACGTCGGCGACGACAGAAGACTGCAGCACACGGGACGCTCTCGGCCGCGCTGGCCGCGTTTGAGGAGATGGGTACGCCGTTATGGGCAAACCAAGCCAGAGAAGAGCTGGCCCGCACCAACGTCCGGATGGCCGACGCGGCTCAGCTGACCCCGTCCGAACGCCGTGTCTGCGAGCTCGCCGCATCGGGAATGACCAATCGGGACATCGCCGCCCAGCTCTTCATCCACCCCAAGACGGTCGAGACGAACCTCAGTCGGGCGTACGCCAAACTCGGCATCCGGTCTCGGACGGAGCTCGGAAGGCGACTGCAGCAATCGCCCTCGGCCGAGTGACCTTCCGGACATAATTCTGAGCATGGCAGCAAAGAAGTCACCCCGTGCCGCAACGCCCGCGCCACCACCGCCGGCAAGCACTCCCACCCGACTGCCGAAGGCGAAGAACCTCAACGACGTCATCGCCAACTTCGACACCGTCATCGCGTGGTCGATCAAGGAGCCCAGCGGCATCGGCTACTTCGCCGTCATGTACAAGCGCGCGACCATCGCCATCGACGCGGCCATCAAGGCCAAGGACTTCGAGCATCCGGCCGTCATGGCCGAGTTCGCCATGATCTTCGCGCAGCGGTACTTCGATGCTCTCAACGCCTACCTGGAGCCTCGCGACTCAGAGAAGCCCACCCAGGTGTGGCGATGCCACTTCGTCGGCCTCGAGTACCCGGGGCCAATCATCTTCCAGCACTTGCTCACTGCGGTCGATGCACACATCAACCTCGACCTCGGCATCGCGGCGTCGTTGGTCGGGCGCGGCAACATGGACGGGCTGCGCTCCGACTTCGATCAGGTGAACAGGGTCCTCGCCAGCCAAGTGCAGTCGGTGCTGGTCGCCCTCGGCGACCTGTCGCCCTGGATCCAGCGGATTCGCGCCGTGATCCCCGACGAGACGGAGATCTTGGCGATCAACAAACTGTTGGTGGTGTTCCGCGACCTGGCCTGGTATTTCGCCCTGACGCTGGCAGACGCGGACGGGGACGAGGAACGCGTTCAGGCACTCATCGACGAACGCGATGGGTGGGCCGCTTGGTTGGGGACCGAGTACCTCGCCCCACCCGGCGCCATGGGCTGGTTGGTGCGCCTGATCGCCCGCGAAGAATGCCGAGACGTCAGGGCCGTCATCGCCCGCCTCAACCAGGGCGCCGATCATCCCGCCCCGACCAACCGGAAGTTCTTGGCTTGAGTCGCTAACTCGGCAGATTCACCGCAAGGTTGCCCGCCTCGTTCACCCGGACCGGGACGGGCCGGGCACCGCGGACACCCAACCTCCACAGCACGGCGTCAATCGCCCGGAACGGCGCCAAGAACGCGGGCTCGTCCAGATCGAACGTGTCGCAACGCTCTTCGGCAGACTCCTCCGCATCGAGAATGGCATTGACGGCACGCCGCGCAGCTTCGTTGGCACCTTCCATGGTGGCCAAATCGGTACTGGTACGGACGAAGTCGGCGGCGATGACGAAGTTGGGAATCTCGGTCTTCGCGTCGGGCCGATTCCGCCACGATCGATTCGTGTTGACCAACAGCGGATCGTCGTTGCGCGAGGGCGTACCCGTCTCGGTGTCGAAGTGGATCGCCGGATCGAGAAAACGGTGGAGCACGTTCGACTCGACCAGGCTGCCGTCGTCGATGTGAGCCACGATCTGCGCCCACACCTCGTCGAGGATCTGCTCCCTGGTGCACGCACTGGCCGGCAGACCGTTGAGTCCCGGTGTGTCCCAATCGGATATGTCCACGGACAGGATGCCTTCGATCCGACCATCGCCGCGGCTCTCCAAGTCGAGCTCCCAGAACTGCTGCTGGGAGATGGCCGTCAGGGCCCACTTGGAGTTGAGGAAGATCACGTGGCCGTGGACGAGGGGCACGTCGACGTCGAGGTAGTACATCGCCCCGGTCATCCACCGCGTGACCAACTCTCCGAGGCGACCGAGCCGCGGTTCGAGGGCCACCAGTTCCGGGTTTTGGTCGACGAGGGGCACCAGCTTCTCGACGGGCATCGCCGCCACGTAGTAGTCGGCCGCGATCTGGTGCCTGCCGACGGCGTTCTCGACCGTCACCCCGGCGATCTCGCCGTCGTCGCAGTGGATCCCGACCACCGCATGCCCCGGCACCAACGTCACCCCGTATCCGTTGTCAAGCAGTTGCAGCCATGGCTCGATCCACACCTCGCTGGTGGGTCCGTTCAATACCCGGTCGACGACCCCGTCGACCCGGGCCATGTCCTGCAGCAGCTGACAGAGCACCGCGCACCCGGTACGCGCCGACATCTCCTCGGCGCGGGCGGCGACGAGGGCGCGCGTCATGCCCTTGGCGAGGAACTCCTGGTATGCCTTCGAGCACTGCTCGGCCCTGACGAAGGTCCACCAGTCCACGACTTCGAATTCGGCCAGCCGTCGGTCATCGCATGCGGAGAGGTACTCGATGAGCTGGTTGAAGAACAAGACGTACTCGTGCAGAGGAATTCCCATCCGCACGGCGATCGTGTGAACGAACCTGGCGAGCCTGCCGAGGTCACCGAAGGTCGAAGGAAACCGGGTCGGAGCGACCATCTCGTTCTGCCCGGCGTCCTGAGCCATCAACATCTCGGTGGCGGGTGTGAGGTTGTCCTTGACGGTCTGGTCGCCGAACGGGATTTCGTCCATGGTGGCGTTGATGTGGCGGTAGAAGCCGGGAAAGAACCTGAATCCGTGCTCCGCCGGCAACGGGCCACCCGGGGGCACGGCAGAGTCCGGAACCGGGATGGACCGGGCCTTCCCGCCGAACTCGTCGCGCGCCTCGTACACGGTTACGTCGAAGCCACGTTTGGCGAGTTCGTGGGCAGCGCTAAGGCCGCCGACTCCGCCCCCCAGTACTGCCACGGAAGTCACCCGCCGATGATAAGCGGGCGGTACGGCCACTCAGTGGTGAAATGGGGTTATTCGCAACGGATGTCAGTTGAAGTACGGGTTGGAGCTCTCCGGCCGGTCCAGTAACGGGTTCGTCGGGTTGAGCACGAAGCTGCCAGCCGGGCTGATGATGAAGCCACCCTGGTCGTAGCTGTTGATGCACGACGTGACCGTGCCGTCCGTACCGCACGACACGTTGCGGAAGCCGATCTTGGTGCCGGGCTCCAGTCGCTTGGGCAGCGTCTCGAAGACGTACAGCGGCCGATCGGCGTTGGCGAACCCTGGCGGGCCGGTCTGGCCACCCGTCACGACGTTCGCGCCATTGGGGGCCGCAGGGATGGGTCCGCTGCACCCGTAGTTGCCGGTGCCGCGGCTGATGACGCAGGCGATGTCACCGGGCACCGCGAACGCGTAGATGGCGCCGTCCTGCATGGCGTACTCGGATGGCTTGACGGAGGCGAGCGCGTTGACGTTGAGGGGAGGCGGGGGCGGCGCTGGTTCTGGTTCAGCGACGGCCACTCCTGGCACGCCGATGACAGCTGCCCCCGCAGCTACCAGGCCGATCAGGATTCTGTTCAGCATCGGATCACCATAGACGGTGCCGTGTCGGCATGCACACATACCGCCAGACGCCTTATGCGACGGTGGCAAACGTGCGGCTCAGTACTGCCCGGGCCCTCGACCCGCCATCTGCTCGAGCCGTGCGATGCGCTCGTCGATGGGCGGGTGGGTGGAGAACAACTTGCCGATCTTCTCACCGGCACGGAACGGGTTGGCGATCATCAGATGTGCCTGGTCGGCCAGTTGCGGCTCCGGCGGCAGGGGTGCCAGCTCGACACCCCTGCTGATCTTGCGCAATGCACTCGCCAAGGCCAGTGGATCACCCGTCAGCTCGGCGCCGGACTGGTCGGCCTGATACTCGCGCGACCGGGACACCGCCAGCTTGATGACCGTCGCGGCGATGGGACCCAACAGTGAAACCAGAAGAATCGCAAAGGGATTGGTGCCGCCATCGCGGTTGCCGCCGAACATGCTGGCAAAGAACGCGAGGTTGGCCAACGCCGTGATCACCGATGCCATCGCCCCCGCCACGCACGAGATCAGAATGTCGCGGTTGTAGACGTGCGACAGCTCGTGGCCGAGCACCGCACGCAACTCCCGCTCGTCGAGGAGCTGCAGGATCCCCGTCGTGCAGCACACCGCGGCGTTGCGCGGATTACGTCCCGTCGCGAAGGCGTTGGGCGCCGCGGTGTCGCTGATGTACAACCGAGGCATCGGCTGGTGGGCCATCGTGGCAAGCTCCCGCACGATGCGGTACATGTCGGGCCGCTCCACCTCGCTGACCGGCTGAGCGTGCATCGCCCGCAGCGCCAACTTGTCGCTGTTGAAGTACACCCACGCATTCATGCCGAGGGCGAACAACACGGCCAGGAACATGATCGACCGGCCGAACAGCGCCCCGACGAACACGATCAGCCCGGAGAAAACGGCCAGCAACAGGAACGTCTTGAACCGGTTCGCGTGTGGATGCCAGGTCATGGGTGACCCCTCCTACTCGAAACCTTGAACCCTTCGCTGACCTAAACGCTCGGCACTGCGTCCAAGGTTCCGATCAACCGTGACGATTGACGGTGTAGTCGACCAGGTTCGCCAACGCCACCCGCCCCGGCAGGTCGGGCAGATTGGCCAGCTCATCGCGCGCTTCGGCCGCGTACCGCGCGACGGTCGCCTTGGCCTCGACGATGCCTCGTGACGAACGCAACAGCGCCAATGCCTCGGCGACGTCGGCATCGTCCTCAACGGGGCCCGCGAGTAGCTCGCGCAACCGGTCGGAGTCCGGACCGCTCTCCCGCAGCGCGTACAGGACGGGCAACGTGTGAACGCCCTCCCGCAGATCTGTCCCCGGAAGCTTGCCCGACTCGTCGGGATCGCTGTCGATGTCGATGATGTCGTCGGAGATCTGGAAGGCCGTGCCGACGATCCCCCCGAGCCTGCCCAGCCTCTGGATCTGTTGCTCGTCGGCCCCGGAGAACGTGGCACCGAAGGTGCCGGACGCCTCGATCAGGCAGGCCGTCTTCTCGTACACCACCTTGAGGTAGTGATCGACGGAGTCAACGTGCTCGGCCGCGCCGCGCGTCTCCCGCATCTGGCCCGTGACCAGCTGCGCGAACGTGTCGGCGATGATGCGCACCGCCTCGGGGCCCAGCCGCGAAACCAGCCGCGACGCCGTCGCGAATAGGTAGTCACCCGCCAGAATCGCGATGTTGTTGCCCCAGCGGGCGTTGGCGCTGTCCGCGCCGCGACGTACCTGCGCCTCGTCCATGACGTCGTCGTGATAGAGCGTGGCCAGGTGCACCAGCTCGATCACCGCACCGGCGACGGTCACCTGCCACGCGTCGGGCTCCGGGCCCAGTTGCGCCGACAGCACCGTGAACAGCGGACGGAACCGCTTGCCGCCCGCCTGGAACAGGTGCTGCACGGCCTCGGCCATCAGCTCATCGGCCCTGCCCAGCTCGGTGGCCATCAGGTCTTCGATGCGCGCCACTCCGTCGCGGACACTTGCCGCAAAGATGGCGTCACCGAAGTCCACGCCCGCGACCACGGTCGCTGGTGTCTTCATTGCTCCAACATACTGGGGGGCGTGGACGCGGGTACGGAGGGCAGGAGCGGAGCGACCGGGGAAGTTGGCACGGAGGGCAGGAGCGGAGCGACCGGGGATGGCAGAAAAGCCGACGTGGTCGTAATAGGTGCCGGACCCGCCGGTTCCGCCGCGGCGGCGTGGGCGGCCCGTCGCGGCCGCGACGTGCTGGTGATCGACTCGCAGACCTTCCCGAGGGACAAGGCCTGCGGCGACGGGTTGACTCCGCGCGCCGTCGCCGAACTGGAATTGCTCGGCCTTGGCCCGTGGCTCGACGGCAAGGTCCGCAGCCGCGGGCTGCGCATGTCGGGTTTCGGCGCCGACGTCGAGATCGAATGGCCTGGCCCGTCGTTCCCGGCCACCGGCAGCGCAGTCCCCCGCACCGAACTCGACGAGCGAATCCGCTCGGTCGCCGTCGACGATGGCGCACAGATGCTCCTGGGCACGAAAGCCGTTGGCGTCTCCCGTGATTCAGGCGCAAGGGTGACGTCGGTGACGCTCGACGACGGCAGCGAGGTCGGGTGCCAGGAGTTGATCGTGGCCGACGGCGCCCGGTCGACGCTGGGCCGTGCGCTCGGCCGCGAATGGCACAGGGAAACCGTGTACGGCGTCGCGATCCGCGGTTACCTCCAGACGCCCCGCAGCAACGAACCGTGGATCACGTCGCACCTCGAACTGCGCGCCCCGTCCGGTGAGGTGCTACCCGGTTACGGGTGGATCTTCCCGCTGGGCAACGGTGAAGTGAACATCGGCGTCGGCGCCCTGGCCACCGCCAAGCGACCCTCAGACGCCGCGCTGCGGCCGCTGATGTCGCACTACACCAAGCTTCGCCGCGACGAGTGGGGCTTCTCGGGTGAACCGCGGGCGGCCCTCTCGGCGCTGCTGCCGATGGGCGGTGCTGTCTCCGGCGTCGCTGGTCCGAACTGGATGCTGATCGGCGACGCGGCCGCGTGCGTCAACCCGCTGAACGGCGAGGGCATCGACTACGGCCTCGAGACGGGTCGGATGGCCGCCGAACTGCTTGGCAACGGCGACTTCTCCGAGGCCTGGCCTGCCGAATTGCACCGGCACTACGCCGCAGGTTTCTCGGTAGCCCGCCGCCTCGCCCTGCTCCTCACCGTCCCCCGCTTCCTACCCACCGTCGGCCCCATCGCGATGCGCTCCCACTTCCTCATGGGCATTGCCGTTCGCGTGATGGGCAACCTCGTCACCGACGAGGACGCCGACTGGGTCGCCAGAGCGTGGCGTCGGGCGGGGGCGGGTTCACGACGGTTGGATGCGCGTAAACCGTTCACCTGAGTGAGCATCCGTTCACCGTCGGGGGGCCCGCGCGTTGTCGCGCAGCACCGGCGGAGAACAGGGCGAACGCATATGATTCTGATGCCCCACCCCGAGTCGGGGACGACCCGGGCGGGTGAGGCCGGTCGTTTGCCAAACGTGCAACACGGGGAATTGGGAAGCGTGGGTGACAGTACGTCTCAATCAGATGTGGTGGCCGCGTTCCTGGAGTCCACACAGCAGCACCCCGCGATCCTCGTCATCGACGGGGAAGCCGGAATCGGCAAGAGCACGGCGTGGTCGAATGCCCTTCAGGAAGCCCGAACCCGCGGATATCGGGTGCTCTCGGCGCGCGCCAGCCAGACCGAATCGGCTTTGGCGTACGCCGTGCTGGCCGATCTGCTCGACGGCGTCGAACCCGAGGCCTTCGAGCACCTCCCCGATTTGCAGCGCGTGGCGATCGACCGCGCCCTCCTGCGCGGTGACGGATCCGGCCCCATCACCGATGAGCGAACGATTGCCGCAGCCTTCCTGTCCGTCGTGCATCTGCTCGCCGCGGAGACTCCGGTCATCGTGGCGATCGACGATCTGCAGTGGCTGGATCATTCGAGCCAAGCCGTCATCGCGTTCAGCACTCCACGCTTCAAGGGGCGGGTAGGCGTCCTCGTCACCGAGCGCACCGAATCCGAATCGGGGGGCGCCACGTGGCTGCGTTCCAACCGCCCCGACGGCGTCGAACGCATGCGCGTCACGCCGCTCAGCCTCGGCGGCCTGCACCAGGTGATTGCCGACCGTCTCGGCAGGACGTTCCCCCGCCCCACAATGGTGCGAATCGCGGACCTGTCGGGAGGCAACCCCTTCTACGCCCTCGAACTGGCCCGAGCGATGGACGGTCAGTCACAGACCGGCGACCCCGTCCTGCCGGGTTCGCTGTCGGAGCTCATGCGGGGACGACTCGGCGGGCTCAATGAGGACACCCTGACGGTCTTGCTCGCCGCCGCGTGCATCGGCGGCCCGACGGTCGACCTGCTCAGCCGGGCCACCGGCCGGTCCCCCGAACGCGTCGTCGACCTCCTCGAGGTGCAGGAGACCAGCGGCGTCGTCCAGATCGTCGGCAACCGCGTCCGGTTCGCTCACCCACTGTTGGCCCGCGGCGTGTACAGCATCGTCCGGCCGGCCAGTCGCCGACAGATGCATCGCACCCTGGCCGGACTGATCGAGCACCCCGAACTACGGGCCCGCCACCTCGCCCTGGCATCGCCGAGCGCCGACCCCGAAACCCTGGAGGCCCTCGATACCGCTGCGGTCGTCGCGCGGGCCC
>NZ_JBEVLO010000296.1:0-16272 GCF_040509115.1 Mycobacterium sp.
GTCAGGATGCCGAGGCACGTCGGCTTGCTGAGGTCGACGCGGCGCGCCAGCTCGGACAGCCCGAACCGATCGTGCGGGTTCTCGGCCAGGAACTCCAGGATCGCCACGACGCGCGCGGTCGGGGGTGAGGCCCTGTCCGCCATCCCTCACCCCCGTCGCAGCACGTTGACTCCCACTAGAACACGTTCTAGTCTCAATCGAAGAATCTACCAGCTCGGTCCAATAGTGGACCAGGGACACGCACCGGAAGGCCGCCCACCCGTGTATTCGCAGCCATTGATCGACGCCATCGCCGAGGCCGAGAGTCTGGTCGCCGCAGCACCGTTCATCGAATCCGAGGCCGATCTGCTCGAGGGGCTCCAGTACCTGGCCGGCTGCGTCGCGGCCTGCACGCACGTCGCGTTCGACTACGACCGCGAGCACCCGTTCCTGCACAGTGGCACGGGACCGTTCACCAAGATGGGCCTCGACAACCCCGACACGATGTACTTCGGCACGCGCGTGCAGCCAGGACATGAATACGTCGTCACCGGGAGGCGCGGCACCACCACCGACGTGAGCTTTCAACTGCTGGGCGGTGAGTACACCGACGCCCAAGTGCCCGACAGCGAGACGGCCTTCGACGACCGCAAGCTCGACATCGACGCCGACGGCGCGTTCGAGTGGCGCTTCACGCCCGACACGCCATCGCAACTGGTCATCCGCGAGGTCTACAACGACTGGTCCGCCCACCGCGGCACGTTCGCGATCGCGCGCACCGACACCGCGGGCACCGCACCGCAGGCGCTGACCAAGGAACTCATCGAAAAGCGGTACGCGGTCGCGGGCAAACAGCTGGTGCAGCGGGTCAAGACCTGGCTGCAGTTCCCGCAGTGGTTCTACACCGACAACCCGGCCAACACCATGGTCGCACCCCGGCTGACACCCGGCGGGCTCGCCACCCAGTACTCCTCGGCCGGTCAGTTCGATCTGGCCGGTGATCAAGCCCTGATCATCACGCTGCCCGTCACCGACGCGCCGTACCTCGGCTTCCAGCTCGGCAGCCTGTGGTACATCTCGCTGGACTACATCAACCACCAAACGTCCCTGAACGGCACTCAGGCACAAGCGGATCCGGACGGCAAGATCCGCATCGTCGTCGCCGACCAGAACCCCGGCGTGACGAACTGGGTGGAGACGCTCGGACACCGCAAGGGCTATCTGCAGTTCCGCTGGCAGCGGGTGTCGCGTGAGCTGACCGCTGACGACGGCCCGACGGTCGAGCTCGTCGACGCCGGCGAGGTGGCCGGGGCACTGCCGTACTACGACTCGAACAAGATCTCCGAAGACGACTGGCGGGCTCGGATAGCGCTCCGGCAGAGGCAAATTGGCGAGAGAATGGTGGGCTAGAGATGGCTGGACTGCTGGAGGGGAAGGTCGTCGTCATCAGCGGCGTCGGCCCCGCCCTTGGCACGACGCTCGCCCGTCGGTGCGCCGAGCAGGGCGCCGACCTGGTGCTGGCCGCCCGCACCGTGGAACGCCTCGATGACGTCGCCAAGCAGATCACCGACCTTGGCAGGCGGGCCGTGTCGGTGGGCACCGACATCACCGCCGAGGCGCAGGTGAACAACCTGGTCGAAGAGTCGCTCAAGGCCTACGGCAAGGTCGACGTCCTCATCAACAATGCCTTCCGGGTGCCATCCATGAGACCGCTCGCCGACACCACCTTCGAGCACATGCGCGACGCGATCGAACTGACGGTCTTCGGCGCGCTGCGCCTGATCCAGGGGTTCACCCCCGCGCTGGCCGAGGCCAAGGGTTCGGTGGTGAACGTCAATTCGATGGTGGTGCGGCACTCGCAGGCCAAGTACGGCGCCTACAAGATGGCCAAGTCCGCGTTGCTGGCGATGTCACAGTCGCTGGCCACCGAGCTGGGAGACCAGGGCATCCGGGTGAATTCGATTCTGCCCGGCTATATCTGGGGTGGCACTCTGGAGAGCTACTTCACCCACCAGGCGGGCAAGTATGGCACCACGGTCGAGGAGATCTACAAGGCCACCGCCGCCGCGTCCGACCTCAAACGACTGCCCACCGAGGACGAGGTGGCCTCGGCCATCTTGTTCATGGCCAGCGACCTCTCCAGTGGCATCACCGGTCAGGCGCTCGACGTGAACTGCGGGGAGTACAAGGCGTGAGGGTCGAGTCATGAGCACGCGCACCGATGTCGGCACCGTCGAGGACCTGCACGCCTCGGCCGTCAAGGCCTGCGGCCTCGACGACTTCGGCGTCGACGACGACAACTACCGCGAAGCGCTCGGCGTGCTGCTTGAGTCATATCGGCGCGACGCCGACCTGACGGAGTTCGGCAGCAAGATGCAGCGGTTCTTCGTCCGGAATGCGTTGGTGGCCAGACTGGTCTCCGAGGCGGCGTTCAAGCAGTACCCCGAGCATGCCGACGTCAGCGTGGAGCGGCCGATCTTCGTGACCGGACTGCCACGCACGGGGACCACCGTCATCCACCGCCTGCTGACTGCGGACCCGAGACATCAGGGCCTGCAACTATGGCTCGCGGAGTTCCCGCAGCCGCGCCCACCGCGCGAGACCTGGTCGCAGAACCCGGTCTTCCAGCAACTCGACGCGCAATTCGCCCGAGCGCACGAGGAGAATCCGGACTACACCGGGCTGCACTACATGACAGCCGACGAGGTCGAGGAGTGCTGGCAACTGCTGCGCCAGTCACTGCACTCGGTGTCCTACGAGACGCTCGCGCACCTACCGACGTATTCCCGGTGGCTGGCCAGGCAGGACTGGACCAAGGCCTACCGACGGCACCGCAGGAACCTCCAGCTGATCGGATTGAACGAGCCCGAGAAGCGTTGGGTACTGAAGAATCCCAGCCATCTGTTCGCACTGGACGCGTTGTTCGCCGCCTACCCCGACGCGCTGGTGGTGCAGTGCCACCGACCCGCCGAGACCATCATGGCGTCGATGTGCTCGTTGGCTCAGCACACCACCGAGGGTTGGTCGAACACGTTCACCGGTGACGTCATCGGCCAGGACTCCCTCGAAACGTGGTCGAGGGGGCTGGAGCTGTTCAACGCCGAACGTGCCAAGCACGATGCGGCCCAGTTCTGCGACGTCGACTACTTCGAGTTCATCAAGGACCCCATCGCGGCCGTCGAAGGTGTCTACCGGACATTCGGCATCGAGTTCACCGAAGCGGCCCGCCGGGCGATGACGGACATGCACGCCGAGAGTCAAAGGGGCCCCCGCGCGCCCAAGCACACCTACTCGTTGGGGGACTACGGGCTGACCGACGAAATGGTCAAGGAGCGCTTCGCCGGTCTGTGATGGCGGCTCTCATGCCGTCGTATTGGCCAGCGTCTCGATTCTCTGCAACGCGTCCTGGGCCAGCGACAGCACGTCGTAGCCACCCACCGCCGCGCACGTCGTGATCTCGATGGCGGCGTTGTGCGCGGCCACGAAGGAGTTGTCACACGCCCACGTTCCTGCGGCGAACGACCAGGCAACGATGTCCGGCGACCCCGAATCCGGTTGCGGCAGCACCCGATACGTGTCGACGTCGCCATCGAGCGCGGTGACGGTCAACGACGTGCCCGCGCACGATTCGATGGTGCGCGTCACCTGCGCGAGCGTCGCCCTCGGGTCGAAGGTGGCGTGGTAGACGGCAACGATCTCCTCGATGTACACCTGGCGGCCCACATCGGCGACCCAGTGTCCGCCGCCGTGCGCGGCGGGCTTCGCGTCGAAGATGAAGGGCGGATCGACCTCACGCGCCAGGCCGCTGCACTCGTCGGGTTCCACGGTGACGAAGAGGTTGCCGTCGTCCCCCTTCTGGGCGTCCTGACTGAGGAGGTCGCCGACCTGTCCCGCCGGGATGGGCGCCACCGGTGTGCCGATCTTCGGTTGCGGCGTGTCGATCACCCGCGTGCAGCCGGCGAGCAGCAGACACAGCAACAGCGCCAACGCCCGGACTCGCATGCCGACCAGTGTAAGGACCTGCCGAACGGGCCCTCGGGCATCGGCGCGGCGGCCCGAAATATCCGTCATCTGCCCGATGGTGTGGAGTCCGTCCAGTCCCTAGCGTGGTTTCATGATCCCGATCCCAGGAGACGACGCCACGCGGCGAAAGATGCTCGCCGAGATCCAGGCCAGCGTCGAGGACCTCCACGGGGTAGCCGGTTTCTCCGTCGTCCGGACCGAGAAGCCGGGCAGCGCGATCGGCCCACACGGCGGCATCGTGGACGACGTCCAACTCGACCGCGTGCTCATCCGGATGCGGATGCAGCCGACGGGCGCGTTCGGGGGGAAGCTCGTCATCGTCTGCACCGAACTCGAGAAGCAGTGGCGCATTGCCCGCCTGTCCGGTGTCCGCGGCGTCCCACCCCGGTTCGTCGACGACCGCGTCTTCGACGACGAACAGGCAGCGCAGGCCGCGATCTTCGAGATGCGGTTGGACCAGTACCCGGCCGAGGACGGCATGCCAGAACACTGCACACCGGCGTGGAAGGCCCGAGGGGAGAACTGGGGAGCGTGAGCACCAACGGCACCAACGGCACCAACACCGCTGCCACGGACGGGTTTCCGTCACTCCTGCGCCTGACCGGCTACGGCAGCAAGTGGTCGGTCGAACAGGGCGATACCGTCGACTTCCACGTCAACTGCGACGGCCCCGACACCTATCGCGCCGAGCTCGTCAAACTCATCCACGGTGATACCCACCCCAGCGGGCCAGGTTTCAAGGAGGAACTCCTCGACTCGCCGGTGAACGGCGTCTACCCGGGCCGTGCCAAGACCATCCACGCCGGCTCCTACGGCATGGTGGCCGACCGCCGTCCGTTGCGCCTCGACGGCTTCACCATGCAGTGCTGGATTTGGCCGACGATGCCGACGAAGGTCGACGGCTACTGGTCACCGGGCCCACAGACGATCATGGGCAAGTGGGCCGACGGACAGGGCTACGGACTGTTCCTCGACGAGAGCGGTCGGGTGTGCCTGCGCATCAACGGTCAGACCCTGACGGCCCCCGTGCCGGTTCGCGACCGGGCCTGGCACTTCATCGCCGCCACGTTCGACGCCGCGACCGGGCGCGCGGTCCTCTACGTCGAGCCTCAGATCCGCTATGCGCTGGACCCCGCCGCCCAGCCCGTCGAGGCCGTCATCGCAGAGCCGATCGCGCACACCGCAATCCCGTTCACCTTCGCCGCCCACCCGACCCACGTCGAGGCCGACCGATCCTCGCGTGAGCCCGGCGGCTGGGTGATGACCGAGCACTTCAACGGCAAGATCGACTCCGCGCGACTGTGCTCGCGGGCGCTGACCCGGCTCGAGATCGAGACGATGAAACTCGGTGCGGCACCGGGGATGGACGAGCGGCGTGGGATGGGGCCATCGGCCGACCTCGGCCCCGTCATGGTGGCATCGTGGGACTTCGGCCTGCAGATTCCGACCCGCGCGATCGTGGATTGCGGTCCCTACCGCTTCGACGGCGAACTGGTCGGCCTCCCCGCACGGGGCATGACCGGCCACAACTGGAGCGGCGTGCAGATGGCGTGGAGCGCGGCACCGCACGAGTACGGCGCGATCCACTTCCACGACGACGACGTCGACGACGCCAGATGGGCGGTTGACTTCACCGTCACCGTGCCGGCGGACCTGCCAAGCGCGGTGTATGCGATGAAGCTCACCACGATCGACGGCGACGAGGACTACGTGCCGTTCATCGTGCGTACTCCGCTCGGTGCGCCGCAGGCCAAGGTCGCCGTCATCATGTCGACGACCGACTACATGGCGTACGCCAACGAACATCAGGCCAGCAACTTCGGCAGCCTCGAGGCGTTGATCTACCGCACGCCGATCATGGCTCCGGCGAACGTCTTTCTGAGCGTTCACCGCGAGTACGGCTACTCGTTGTACGACACCCACAGCGACGGGTCCGGCGTCCACGTGTCGTCCAGGCTGCGGCCCATCCTCAACTTCCGGCCCAAGTGCGACTCGGTGATCACACAGGCGCCGTGGCAGTTCAACGCGGATCTGCACCTGATCGACTGGATGATCGAGATGGGCTACGAGTTCGACGTCATCACCGACGAGGACATCAGCTACGACGGGTTGGAGCGCATCGAGGGCTACAACGTCCTGCTGACCGGGTCTCACCCCGAGCACAAGGACGGTCGGTACCTCGACGCCATCCATGCGTACAAGGACCGCGGCGGCCGGTTCATGTATCTGGGCGGAGACGGGTTCTACTGGCGGCACACCTTTCACCCCGGGTACGGCCGCGGCGAGGTCACCGAGCTCCGGCGCTGCGAGTCGGGCATCCGGCCGTGGCAGGCGCAGCCCGGCGAGTACCACCACCAGAGCGACGGCAAGCTGGGGGGCATGTGGCGATTCCTCGGTCGTGACATGGCGGCGGTGAGCGGCACCTCGATGGTGGCGCAGGGCTTCGACGTCTCGACGTACTTCAAGCGCACCCCGGAGAGCGAAGACCCGCGTGTGGCATGGGCTTTCGAGGGCGTCGACTACGACGAGCGGCTCGGCGACTTCGGTCTCGTCGGCGGCGGAGCGGCCGGCGCCGAACTCGACCACGTCGACACCACCCTCGGCTCCCCGCCGCACACCCTGCTGGTGGCGACGTCGGCCGGACTGCACACCGACGCCTATCTGACGGTGACCGAGCTGATCTTGACCAACGCGCCGGGCTTCACGGGCACCCAGCACCCGAGGATCCGGGCGGACATGGCCTTCCACGAGACTCTCAACGGGGGCGGGGTGTGGTCGTTCAGTTCGATCTCGTACTGCGGCAGCCTGTCGCACAATGGCTACGACAACAACATCTCGAAGCTGACCGCCAACGTGCTCGACCACTTCATGCGGGATGGTCCGTTGCCGACGCCGGGGGAATCCGAGATCCGGCCGCGCGGCCGGTTCGACTCGACGCCCGCGTTGAACTATCACCTGCCAGAGCAGATCGGCACCTGATGAATGCGGTCGTGGTGAACCGCAACCTGTTGATGCCGACGTCGACGGGCCGGCATCCCTCCGCCGACAGGACCGACTGGACCGGGAGGTGGGTGTGCGTCGGGCTGGCCGAACAACTCGTCGAGGTGGGTGCGGTGCTGCCGGCGACCATCGGCCATCACGCCACGCACGTCCGCCGCACCGCGACCGGACTGATCGCCGCGATCAACGCCAGACCGTTCGGCGGGTGCGTCTCGATTCCCGTGCACTGCGGCAGTACCAGGAACGTGAAGTGCCCGCACCTCGCCTGCGCGTTCAGCGAGGACGGCGACGTGCTCGACGCCCGCACCGACCCGACTGGCAGCGCAAGGGCGCAGTTCGTGGGTGATGGTCGTCGAACCGTCACCCTGCCTCTCGCGCAACGGGGTTCGCTCGTGTTCGTCAACGTCACGATGGCCGAACCGCCACCGCTGCCCGTCGTCGCACGGGACGGCGGCGACGTCGTCACGATGGGTAGACGACTTCTTCCTGGCAACTGGCTCGACACCCCGGCGCGGGTGGCATCGGCCGTCGTCGCCGCCTTCGACGGTGGCGGCGAGACCCCGTCGATGCCTGTGCCCAACCTGGTGACGGTGGGCATCGGAGCGGACGTCTTCGTGGCCCTGAGTCACCCGGCAGGCCATACCCGCAGCACCGTCGTGTGGGCGCTGCTGCGCACTCGGGCGCGCGGGACCGGACGCATCGATCCCCCGGGGCTCGCCGAGTTCGCCGCGGCCGGGTTCGCGTTCGCGTGATGCGCGTCCGTACCCCGCTCTGGTGTGGGGCAGCTCACCGAAGGTCTTAACGGCAAGGAAACAGCGCCCGAACCTCGTTGACCCCGGCCCGTAGTCCACTTCTAGTGAACCGTTTACGGACGTGACGCTGGACGGGAGATGCGAGATGACTCGGACGGATGCTGCTCCTCGAGACTTTGCGTCGATCGCGGCCGACATGGTGTCGACCGACACGGAGGTGCGCGTTCGGGGCGCCATCGACTTCCTCCGCGTGGAGGCCCACTGCGACACGTTCCTCCTGGCCTACAAGAACCCTGGCGTCAGGGGCTTCAGCCTCGTCAGGTCGGTCGGGTACACCGATGCCGTCGCCGGATACCTGACGTCCGACATCCAGTCGAAACCGGAGTTCTTCAAGCAGTTCTCCGACCACAGTCGGGTCTGGGACTGGGATGACGTGCCCGAGTTCCCCGACTCCTACAGCGGCGCCGAGGTGTTGCGGCCGGAGGGGTTCACCAACGGCTTCCTGATGGTGCTGCACGACGGCGCCGGGGACGTGGTCGGCATGTGCCAAGCCAACATGGAGGTTCCCGAGTTCTCCGAGCGCAGCCGCAACATCGTCGAGACCGTGCGCCCACTGTTCACCAAGTACGTGGCCCGCAACCGCGCGCGGGCCCGAGTCCGGTTGACCCCGCGCGAACGGGAGACCCTCGCGTTGATGCGCGGCGGGCTGTCGAACGCCGAGATCAGTGACCGGCTGTTCCTGTCGCCAAGGACGGTCAGCACTCACGTAGAGCGTGTCCTGCGCAAGCTCGGGGTGGCCAACCGCGTCGCCGCCGCGGTGCACGCGACGGAACTGGAGCTCGTCGACCTACCGCGCCTCGCACCGTCGGTGCCACCAGGAGGAGTCGCGGCGCTCTGACCGTCTGGTCAGCGAACTAGGCTAACCCACAACGGCTTTCGAAGGCCGTGGGCTCTGCCCTGCCCTGGTGTGAAACGTAACGACCTGTCGGAAAGGAACATTCGACGACAAATACGTCGGATGACGGATGTTGCCGCAGGTTGCACGTACATATCGTGGACCTCGACGTTGTTGGACATCGCTGCTCGCCGTGGCGCAGTGCAGGACCTGGCGACCTTGCACACCCAATCGAAGGATCCACGGATGACGTACGAAAACCGAAGATGGCTGCGGCACAGAGCAAAACGAATGTTGGTCGGCCTCATGGTCGTGATCGTTGGCGTGACCGCACTCGCAGGCTGCTCTACGGAGCCAGTACGCACCGGCAACGTCTTCGTCGTCGCGATCGAGTCCGAGGCCGACATTCTCGATCCTCAGGTCGCTGGCGGATGGGTGTCGTACCGGATCAACAGGCAGATCTTCGACCCCCTCGTCGACGAAGACCTCACCATTCCGTCCTCCCAGGCCACGGTGCCGCCACTGAAGCCAGGGCTGGCCGAGTCGTGGGACATCTCGGCCGACGGTCTCGACTACACCTTCCACATCAGGAAGGGCGTGCGCTTCCACGACGGCACCCCGCTCAACGCGGAGGCCGTCGAATACAACATCCGCCGGATGTGGGACAAGTCGGCACCGCAGTACTCGACGAAGGCCGCCGGCCAGACCAACTTCGTCTGGAAGTTCCTCGACTCGGTACGGACCGTCGACGAGTACACGGTGAAACTCCACCTCAAACAACCGTTCTCGGAGTTCCTCCGGATGCTGACCCAGGGCGGAAACGGGTCGACCGTGATCATGAGCCCCACCGCGCTGAAGACCTACGGCGCCGACATCGCCGACCACCCGGTCGGCACCGGACCGTTCAAGTTCGCCGAACGCATCCGCGGCGAGCGGATCGACTTGGTGCGCAACGACGACTACTGGGGTACGGTCCCGTCGATTGACGGCGTGGTGTTCCGGCCCCTGCCCGATCCCTCGGCCCGCACGGCTGCCCTGCGGTCCGGCGACGTCGACATGATCGCCGTGCCCAACCCGGACAGCATCGACAACCTCGTCAGCGAGGGATATCAACTGTCGGAGGGCATTCCACCGCACATCTGGTATCTGTCCCTCAACATGAAGGACCGATACACCTCCATTCCAGAAGTCCGCAAGGCCATCAACCTCGCCGTCGATCGCGACGGCATGGCGCGAGATCTGCTGCGCGGCTCGGTGAATCCCGCCTACGGGGTGCAGGCCCTCTCGGCAGGCGGCTACGTCGAGCGCAGGGACGCCTACCAGCGCAACCTCGACGAGGCCAGGAAGTTGCTCGCGCAGGCCGGACTGGCCAACGGATTCCAGACGACGCTGATCACGTCCACCGACGGCTCCGGGCAGATCATGCCAGCCCAGATGGCGGAGTACATCCAACAAAACCTCGCGGAGATCGGCATCGACGTCAGGATCCAGACGCAGGAATGGATCTCCTACCTCGGCGTGTGGGCTCGCGGCATGCAGCCGGGTGTCGGGATGGCTCAGATGTCGTGGGGCATGACCAGTCCGTACTGGCTCTACATCGCGACGTCGTCGGAACTGCAGGCTCCCAACGGGCCCAACGTGGGCTACTACGCCAACCCCGCACTCGACAAGGCGATGGACAACGCGATCACTGCGCTCGACGCCGACGAGGCCGACAGGTGGTGGCGCGAGGCCAACAACATCGTCAGCGACGACGCGGCCCTGGTTCCGATCGTCAACGACAAGGCCCCGTACATGCTTGCGCCCTACGTCAAGGGCTTCGTCTCGGCGAGCGAGGAATGGTACGACCTGACCGGAGTGAGGCTAGAACAATGACGCGTGTCATCGGAAGTCGCTTGCTGTCCACGATTCTCGTCCTCTTCGGCGTCAGCCTGGTGGTGTTCCTGCTCCTGCAGATGGTGCCCGGTGATCCGGCGGTGACCATCCTTGGCTCGGGGGCGACGGCCGAGACCGTCGCCGCGCTGCGCACCGAGCTCGGTCTTGACCGTTCGCTGCCCGTGCAGTTCTTCGATTACCTCGGCGGGTTGGTCAGCGGTGACCTCGGCCGGTCGCTCACGATCAACGCACCGGTCACCGACATCATGCTGCCGCGGTTCTGGAACACGTTGATCCTCACCGGAGCCGCACTGCTGCTGTGCATCGTGGTCGCCGTTCCCCTCGGCGTGATCGCCGCGCACAAGCAGTACAGCATCTTCGACCGCGCCTCGATGATGATCTCGCTGGCGGGAGCGAGCGTCCCGGTGTACTGGTTCGGCCTGCTGCTTATCGGCGTCTTCGCCATCACGCTGGGCTGGCTGCCCACCTCGGGGATGTACAACCCGCGCTTTCCTGGCGGCTCGGGAGATCTGTTGGCCCACTTGGTGCTGCCTGCCATAGCCGCAGCGCTGGTTCCACTCGCGGTCATTGCCAGGATGACCCGCAGCGTCATGATCGACGTTCTCCAGCAGGACTACATCCGGACGTTGCGGGCATCGGGCCTGTCCACGAGTTCGGTGCTCTGGCGCCATGGCCTGCGCAACGCGTTGCCTCCCATCGTCAACATCATCGGACTGCAGGTGGGGTATCTGCTTGGCGGCGTGGTGTTCGTCGAGGTCGTCTTCGGATGGCCGGGATTGGGCCAACAGCTCTACACCTCGATCACCCAGCGCGACATTCCGGTGGTGCAGGCCGGCGTGCTGTTCATCGCGCTGGCGTTCGTGATCATCAACCTCTTCGCCGACACCGCCGTTGGTCTGCTCGATCCCCGGACCAGAAGGAAGGTCGGAGCATGAATGCAGTGACGGGCGCGGTCGGCGCAGGCCGCTCGCTATTCAAGGTGCGCCGGTATCCGGCCGGTGGGCCCATGCCCACCGAGGTGGCGGCACCGAAACCGCAGTGGCGCTTGGCCGCTCGCGCCTTCGGCAAGGACAGGATGGCCGTGGTGTCACTGGTCGTCCTGCTGCTGGTGGCACTCGCGGCGGTCTTCGCGCCGCTGCTGACCCCGTACAGCCCGATCGCCGGCGACCCGGTCGACCGCCTCGCGGGCGTGGGCACCGAAGGACACCTCCTCGGGCTCGACGGGCAGGGCCGCGACATCTGGACCCGGCTGCTGTACGGGGGGCGCAACTCACTGACCGTGGCGGTGGTGCCCGTCCTGGTGGTCTTCCCGTTGGCGCTGATGATCGGCCTGTTCGCGGGCTTCAAGCGCAGCCGGGCCGGTGAGGTCCTCATGCGCGTTCTCGACGTGCTGTTCGCGTTCCCACTGGTATTGCTGGCCATCGCGCTGTCCGCCGTGCTTGGCGCAGGTCTCGGCAACGTGATGCTGGCCATCGGCATCACCCTGATCCCGTACATGGCTCGCGTCGCCTACACGGCCACGGTGCAGGAATCCTCGAAGGACTACGTGGAGGCTGCGCGCGCATACGGCGCCAATCCGCTGCTTCTGATGTTTCGCGAGCTGATGCCCAACGTCGTCGTCCAACTCCTGGTGTACGCAACCACGTTGTGCGGGTTGATGATCGTGGTGGCCTCCGGGCTGTCGTTCCTGGGCGTCGGCGTCATCCCACCGACTCCCGACTGGGGCATCATGACCGCGGACGGCAAGAACGTTCTGCTCGAGGGCATCTACCACGTCGCCACCATCCCCGGCCTCTTGATCCTCGTCGTGTCGTTGGCCTTCAACCTGATCGGCGACGGCATCCGCGACGCCCTCGACCCGCGAAAGCAGACCAGCTGATGAGCGCCGACAACGCACTCGACGTCAAGAACCTGTCCGTCGACTTCCACACCGATGGGGGAGTCGTGCACGCGGTGAAGAACGCGAACATCTCGGTCGCCGAGGGCGGGATCCTCGGCCTGGTCGGGGAATCGGGGTCGGGAAAGTCGGTGACGTCGCTGGCCGTGCTGCGACTGCTGGGCAGCAGCCGCGCCCGCATCACCAGCGGCGAGATCCTGTTCCGTGGGGAGAACCTCCTCGACAAGACCGACAAGGAGATGCGTGCCATCCGCGGCCCCCACATCGGGATGGTCTCGCAGAATGCCCTGTCGGCACTGGATCCGTCGTTCACCATCGGCGCGCAACTCGTCGAAGTGATCCGGCTGCATCAGGGAGTGGACAAGGCCACCGCCAGGGCCAAGGCGCTGGAGGCGTTGGAACTGGTGGCGCTTCCCGAGGCCAAGCGCCGGATGGGGGCCTATCCGCACGAGCTGTCCGGTGGGCAACGCCAGCGAGTGGTGATCGCCATCGCGTTGTCGTGCCGACCGGAGTTGCTCCTCGCGGACGAACCGACCACCGCATTGGATGCGACGGTGCAGAAACAGATCCTCGACCTCCTTGTCGACATCAACCGGGAACTCGGCACGTCGATCCTGCTGGTGACCCACGACTTCGGCGTCGTCGCGCACGTGTGCACGGACGTCACCGTCATGCGTCGCGGCGACGTGCTCGAATCGGGGACGGTCGATCAGGTGCTGAACCACCCCAAACATCCGTACACACAGGGACTCATGCGTTCGGTACCGCGGCTGCACCCCGACGACGCCTCTCGATCCGTCGCACGTGCCGACCGGCGGCTCTTCGAGTTCCACGGCGACACGACCAAGGAGCAGGCAGAAAAGGAGAACGAGTATGTCGCGTAGCGATCCGCTGATCAGCGTCACCGATCTGAGGAAGGTCTTCGCCGTGCGCGGTGAGGACCGCAAGCGCAGCGAGTTCGTCGCCGTCGACACGATCAGCTTCGACGTCGAACGCGGCGAGACGTTCGGATTGATCGGAGAATCCGGCTCAGGCAAGACCACCACGGGCCGCATGGTGCTCGGCCTCGAGAAGCCGACGTCGGGTTCGGTCACCTTCGACGGGAACGACCTCGCGGGGCTCTCCGACCTCGACATGCGCCGGTACCGCGAGCACATCCAGATGGTCTTCCAGGACTCCGGGTCGGCGTTCAATCCCCGCCGCAGCGTCGGCTCGCAGATCACCTACCCGCTCAAACTCTTTCGCACGGCGTCCCCCGCCGAGGCGCGGAAGAAGGCACTGGATCTACTCGACCGGGTCGGCATGTTGCCGTCGCACTTCGACAGGTACATCCACGAGTTCTCCGGCGGCCAGCGCCAACGTCTCGGCATCGCGCGTGCCCTGATCACCGATCCGGACTTCGTGGTCCTCGACGAACCGACGGCGGCGCTCGACGTCTCGGTGCAGGCCCAGATTCTCAACCTGCTCAAGGACCTTCAACGCGAGCGCAAGCTCACCATGCTGCTGATCACGCACAACCTCGCGCTCGTCGAGCACATGTGCGAACACGCAGGGGTGCTCGATCACGGCAAGCTCGTCGAATCGGGTCCGGTGGACCAGCTGTTGACCAATCCGGCGACTGCGATCACGCGCAAGCTCGTCGACGCCGTGCTCGAGCCAGAGCTGACCGCGGCCGCGGGATAGGGGACGAACGTGACCGAAGTACTCACCGAACAGACCATTCCGCAACTACGGGCGGGCATCGAACGTGGCGACGTCGATCCCGTCGATCTTGTGCGGGTCGCTCTCGCGCAGATCGCCAGCACGGAGGACGAAATCCAGGCCTTCGCAGCCGTGTTCGCCGACGAGGCGCTCGCCGTGGCACAGCAGCGGCGCGGGCCTGCCCCAGATGCCGCACCGCTGTGGGGAATTCCCATCGTCGTCAAGGACATCTACGACGTCGGTGGCTACCGCACCGGCAACGGGTCACTCGGCGCGCCGGAGCACCTGGCCGCCCAGGATTCGGAGGCGGTGCGCCGATTGACGGCCGCTGGCGCCATCGTCCTCGGCAAGACCACCACCCACGAATACGCCTACGGCGTCAACACCCCACCCACCCGCAACCCGTGGTCGCCCGACCGGATCCCCGGCGGCTCAAGCGGGGGGACGGGCGCCGCCATCGCCGCTGGGGTCGCGACCGCTGGGCTTGGCACCGACACGGGTGGCTCGATCCGCATCCCCGCCGCACTGTGCGGCGTTACCGGCCACAAACCGACCTTCGGAATGGTCAGCCGCCGCGGCGTGAGCGCGCTGAGTTCGACGCTCGACCACGCCGGGCCGCTGGGCCGCACCGTCGACGACACCGTGGCGCTGTTGGAGGTCATCGCGGGCCACGATCCCGGCGACCCCTACAGCTCAACGGCTCCGATACCGGACCTTCGCGGTGAATACGACCGCGGGCTGGCCGGTTTGACGATCGGCGTTGCCGAGACGTACTTCTGCGACCGGCTCGCACCCGACGTCGCCGCCACGTTCGCCGAGGCGCTGAAGGCGTTGGAAGACGCCGGTGCCACCCTCAAGCAGGTCGAGTTCGCCGACGTCGAGCTGTGTCCGCATGTCGTGGACGTCGTCTGCGGGGTCGAGGCCGCCGCCTGGCACGCCATGCAGGTCGGCATGGTGCCTGAGAAGTTCGGCGGGGACGTCACCGACGCGCTGCGCATCGGTGGCGCCTACACCGGCGTCGACTACCTCGCAGGCCTGCGGGCACGGGCGGCCGTCATCGCGGGCATGGACGCCATGTTCGACTCGGGCGTGGACCTGCTGGTGTCACCAACGATCGCGATGACCGCACCGCCATACGGCGCCACCGAAGTCGAACTCGGCGGAACGACGGTGCCGATCCTCGCAGGCATCAACGCGCTCACCGTGCCCGCGAACGTGACGGGCATGCCCGCGTTGACGGTGCCCGCCGGCCTTGGTGCCGACGGCCTGCCGATCGGCCTTCAACTGATGGGTCGGCCCGGCGCCGACGCCACCGTCCTCGGCGCGGGACGCGCGTTCGAGGCGCTCGTCGACCCGAGCGTCCACATCTTGCCCCTCTAGATCCTGGCACTCTAACCGAACCACGTTGGGAGAACACATGTCAGACAACGAATTCACGCCGTCGGCGGCTGAGATCGCCGCGGCCTTCGCCTTTGCGGGCCTGACCGTCCCCGCCGACCGGCTGGCGGCCAACTACGAGACCTACTCGTCGACATTGGCACTGATTCGCAAGGCCTCGACCCCTGGTCTTGGTGAAACCGTCCCCGCCGTTGGCTTCAAGGCCTACTGGGACTAAGTGGAAGGCACGACATCACCATGGAACTATATGAACTCCCGCTGATCGAGGTCGCCGAGAAGATCCGCACCAGGGAGGTCTCGCCAGTCGAAGTCACCCAGTCGGCCCTTGCGCGTCTCGAGCAGGTCGAGCCGTCCTTGAACGCCTTCGTCACGATCACCGCGGACCTCGCGCTCGACCAGGCGAAGATGGCCGAGAAAGAGATCGGCGACGGCGGCTATCGCGGCCCGCTGCACGGCATCCCGCTCGGGGTGAAGGACCTCTACGACACCGCGGGGGTGAAGACGACCTCCAGCTCCGCGCAGCGATCCGACTACGTACCCGAGGCCGACTCGGCATCGGTCGCGAAGCTGTACGACGCGGGCATGATCCTCATCGGCAAGACCCATACCCATGAATTCGCTTACGGGGCAACGACCCCCACCACCGGAAACCCGTGGGCTCCCGACCGCACCCCCGGCGGGTCGAGCGGCGGCTCCGGTGCCGCGGTCGGCGCAGGCGTCGTGCCCGTCGC
>NZ_JBEVLO010000297.1:0-5410 GCF_040509115.1 Mycobacterium sp.
GCCGCCCAGCAACTTCGTTATGGCGCGGAAGCTAGGCGACGCCGATCCGGTGTGCCTATGATGCTCGCTGTAACGAAGGACGAAGGAATCTGGTGGAACTCCAGAGCGGTCGCGCCACTGTAAGAGTCAGACCCGACGTTCTTCACTTCTCAAACGGGACGCGAACTCCCGAAAGGACATCCGACATGACATCTCCCGAGGCTCGCCAGAGCGCAGCGCCAGCGTTGGACTTCTCCGCCACCAGAGCGGCGCTGTGGTTGTCCCTCACCGCCTTTCTGGCGTTGATGGCCCTGTACTTCGTCGGGGTCGACCAGGGGGCGACGTCGGTGTTCGGCGACAACATGTACATTCACGAATTCGTGCACGACGCACGCCACCTCCTCGGCTTCCCCTGCCACTGACGGCCGGGAGTAGCCAAGGACCATGGAGAAGCAATTCATCTGGCGCGGCCTTCTGGCCGGCGCCGTCGCAGGGGTGTTCGCGTTCGTCTTCGCGAAGATCTTCATCGAGCCCATCATCGGACGGGCCATCGACTTCGAGGACGCCACCGCCGCCGCGCACGGGGCCATGGAGTTGGCCTCTGGCGGGCACAGCCACGGCGAAGAAGGCGGCGAACTGTTCAGCCGCGGCGTCCAGACCACGATCGGGATGGGCCTGGGCGTACTGATCTTCGGCGTCGCCCTCGGCGCGTTGTTCGCCGTCGTCTACGCCGTGGCGTACGGCCGTGTCGGCAACGTGTCGGCCAAGGCGTTGTCGGTCCTGGTGGCGGGCGCAATGCTCGTGTCGCTGTGGGTCGTTCCCGCGCTGAAGTACCCGCCGAGCCCACCCGCGACCAGCCTCGACGAGACCATCACCCAACGGACCTTGCTGTACCTGTTGATGGTCGGACTGTCGGCTCTGTTCATGGTGGCCGCGGTGTACCTTGGCCGCCAACTCGTTCCGAGGCTCGGGGCGTGGAACGCCACCCTGGTCGGTGGCGGCGCGTACCTCGTCGCGGTGTTCGTCGTCATGCTCATTCTGCCGACGATCAACGAAGTCCCCGGCCCGATGGTCAACGACGCTGGCGTGATCGTGTTGAGCGGCTACCCAGCGGCCGATCTGTACGAGTTCCGCCTGTACACCTTCACCAACCAGCTGATCATCTGGGCGACCATCGGTCTGGTATTCGCGGTCTTGATCTCGAAGCTGTTGTACGGCAGGCGAACCGGAGCGGAGTCCAGCGCCGCATCCCGGTAGGCCAACGTGAGTGAAATCGTCCGGCTGACCCTCGTATCCCACGCGATGACGGATGCGATGGCAGCCGGGCGGTTCCCGGCCGACGAGCCACTCAGCGAGATCGGGCAGCGCCAGACCCAGGCGGTGCCCGATCTCGGCAGCGTCGACACCGCCGTCTGCGGACCCGAGTTGCGGACCATGCAGACCGCCGAACGTCTCGGACTTCGGCCTCGGCTCGAGCCGATGCTGGCCGACCTGGAATGCGGAAGGTGGCGTGGCCAACTCCTCGGCGACATCGGCCCCGCTGATCTCGCGGTCTGGCTGACCGATCCCAGCGGGGCGCCGCACGGCGGGGAGTCGGTGGCGGCGTTGATCGGGCGAGTTGGTGCCTGGCTGGACTCCGTGGCGGGCCACCCCGAGCGGATAGTGGCCGTCACGCATCCCGGGGTGATCCGGGCGGCGGTCGTGGTCGCGCTCGATGCGCCGCCGACGTCGTTTTGGCGCATCGACGTCGGGCCGGCGAGTCGCACCGTCATGCATCTGCGCGCAGGCGCTTGGACCCTGAGGTCGACGGGTTAGGACTGTCCAACGGGGATGAGGCCGAACGCCTGCTGCGCGATGGACAGCAACCAGGCCGCCGCAGTCTGGCTGCGGTACTTGGGCCAGTTCAACTGGAAGCTGACCACCCAGGCCTGACCCGTCCGGTCGACGGCGTACCAACTGAACGTCAAGTCGCCGGGGAGGTTGCCACCCTTGGCTCCGATGTATCCCCAAACCGAGCGATCCAGCTCGATGCCGGGGATGGCCGAGAGAATGTCCTTCACGGGTGCCGCCGACCCCGTCGCGGTGGCTTGCAGGGCGGCGTGCACCCGGCAGATGTCTGCGGCACTGCCGTACCACTCGGCGCCGTACGGCGATGCGGGATCGTGGGTGCGGTTCGGATCCGGTTCGTAGGGAACGCCGTTCGTCTGCCGCAGGAGTTGGGCGCGGCCCTGTGCGGTGGCGCTCTTCCACTGCTCGCGGAGATCGGGTTCGCCCCAGCCAACGGAGAACAACTCGTGCGTCGTCGGGAAGGGCGTCATGCTGGCCGGGTCGTGGTGGCCTGCGTGCACCAGGGCCCGCTCGACGGCGCCAGGACCCAACCGGTTCATCAGCAGATCGGTGGCCATGTTGTCACTTGCCGAGATCATCTGCTGCGCAGCTTCCCGCACCGACACCAGCGACCCATCCGGCCGGTCGTCGAGGCCAGCCGAGCCGACGGCCTTGGCCTCATCGGTGATGGTGAGCTGGTCGTCCCAAGACACCCTGCCCGCCTTGACCTCGTCGGCGACGGCGAGCAGGACGTAGAGCTTGAAGATCGACGCCAGGGGCAGCGCATCGTCGAGGTGGCTGCCCGCCACCCTCGTGCACCTGCCGTCCGTCACCTTGGAGGCCTGGTAGGAGTACCGGGCGCCCGCTGCCTCGAATTGCCTGTCGATGTCGGACCACTGGGTGATCGCAGGCTTCTGCAAGGTGACCTCGAACCGGTCGACCAGACCGGCGTCGTTGGTACGGAGCTCGATGTCCTGGCGCACGCCGTAGGACGTCTGCAGGTGCAGCGTGGCCTCCGCCGCGCCGACTTCGATCCCGGTGACAGTGAACGGCCGGTCCCACCACATCCGGTCCATCGTGAACGCGACGTCGTCGACCTTCGCCGGGATCGTGAGCGTCGCCACGCCGGGCGTGCCGATCGGCCAGTCGGAGTTGAGCATGTCCACCGTCTGCTTGGCGCGCAGACCCTGTGGCGTGTTGGTGTTGATGTACGTGACGGACGCGGCGTCGGCCGGTGCCGAACCGGTATGTGCACATCCGCAAGCCAGGCTGGCGACGACGGTTACGGCAGCTGCCAGGCCCGCCCCCCGTCGTGCCACCCGGCTAGGAGTCCGTACCGGTCCCCGCAAGGTCGACGACCTCGAACTCCAGCAGCGACGCGCCGGTGGCCACCGGGTTGGCGCGCTGACCCGCGTGGGCCTCGACCGCCGGACCAGAGGCCCAGGCCTGGAAGGCCTCTTCGGACTCCCACTGCGTGACGACGAAGTAGCGGTCCTCGCCCTTCACCGGCCGCAACAGTTGGAACCCGAGGAAGCCGGGCTGATTGTCGACGGCGTGGGCGCGATGCGCGAAGCGCTTCTCCAACTCTGGGCCTGCGTCGGGAGGAACCTCGATCGCATTGATCTTCACCACGGACATGCGTACTACGTTACCGGTCCGTTATCTCGCGCCGTCCGCTGCTGTCAGGATGTCGGGCATGCCTCGCGCACTGCTGACGCCCCGCGGCGGCGACGGTGAGCCGATCGTCCTGGTGCACGGGTTGATGGGCCGGGGGACCACCTGGTCACGCCAGCTGCCGTGGTTGGCGCAGCACGGCGCGGTGTACACCTACGACGCGCCGTGGCATCGCGGTCGTGACGTCGCGGGCCCGGACTCGGTGGCCACCGAGGGTTTCGTGGCCGACCTCGCGAACGCCGTCGCGGAACTGGGCGAGCCCGCGACTTTGATCGGCCATTCGATGGGTGCTCTGCACTCTTGGTGCCTGGCCGCGTCGGCGCCCGAGCTGGTGACCGCGTTGGTGGTGGAGGACATGGCGCCGGACTTCCGCGGCCGGACGACCGGCCCGTGGGAGCCGTGGCTGCACTCGTTGCCGGTCGAGTTCGACAGTGCGCAGCAGATTCTCGGCGAGTTCGGTCCGGTCGCGGGCCGCTACTTCCTCGAGGCGTTCGATCGCACGGCCACCGGGTGGCGTCTGCACGGACGGATGGAGCGGTGGGTGGAGATCGCCGCGGAGTGGGGCACCCGCGACTACTGGCAGCAGTGGCGCTCGGTGCGGGCGCCGACGCTGCTGATCGAGGCGGGCTACTCCGTGACACCGCAGGGGCAGATGCGCGAGATGGGTGAAACCGGCCACCGGACAACGTATTTGCACGTGCCGGGCGCCGGCCACCTGGTTCATGACGACGCCGAGACGGATTACCGCGACGCGGTGCAGCGGTTCCTAACGTCGCTCGCCGAGGACTCCTGACACCGGCCAGGACGGGTGCTGCGCGAAGTGGGTGCGCAGCGCATCGTCCTCGACGCGGTAGTAGTCACGGGTGGTCATCTCGCCGAAGAGGCGGGCGCGCATGAATTCGCTGCGATGGCTGGCCCAACTCAGCAGGGCTGCCAGCGCGAACGGGGCGGACAGGATCAGAATGACGAGGAGAATGTTCATGGCAGCAATTGTGTGTTCATCGATATCAAGCCAACAAGTGGCAGCGCAGCCCGCGTACGATAAGATCCTGCCATGATCAAGAGCGTTTCAGCACTAGTGCTGGACGGCCTCGCCGCCTTCGAGTTCGGGGTGATCTGCGAGGTCTTCGGCATCGACCGCAGCAACGACGGCGTCCCGAACTTCGACTTCAAGGTGTGCGGCCCCCAGCCGGGCAGGCCCGTCCAGATGTCGATCGGCGCGTCGCTGACCCCCGACTACGGCTTCGACGCACTCGTCGGCGCCGATCTGGTCGCCATCCCCGCCATCGCCGGTGGCAACTACCCAGAAGAGGCACTCGAGGCGATCCGCACCGCGGCCGCGTCCGGGTCGATCATCCTCACGGTGTGCTCCGGCGCATTCGTCGTCGGCGCGGCCGGGCTGCTCGACGGCCGCAAGTGCACCACGCACTGGATGCACGCCGACGAGCTGGCCGCCATGTACCCCACGGCGGAAGTCGACCGCAACGTCCTCTACGTCGACGACGGCAACCTCATCACCAGCGCGGGAACGGCCGCGGGCATCGACGCCTGTCTGCACCTGGTGCGCCGTGAACTCGGCAGCGAGGTCACCAACATCATCGCCCGACGCATGGTGGTGCCACCGCAGCGCGACGGGGGTCAGCGTCAGTACATCGAACAACCCATTCCGATCCGCTGCTCCGATGGCTTTGCGCCCCAACTGGATTGGATCCTCACCAACCTGGAGAAGCCGCATACCGTCGCGACGCTCTCGAGGCGGGCGAGCATGTCGGCGCGGACGTTTGCGCGAAGGTTCGTCGAGGAGACCGGCCGCACGCCCATGCAGTGGGTCACCGACCAGCGCGTGTTGTACGCCCGGCGGCTGCTTGAGGAGACCGACCTCGACATCGACCGGGTGGCCGACAAGTCCGGCTTCGGCAACGCCACCCTG
>NZ_JBEVLO010000298.1:0-20426 GCF_040509115.1 Mycobacterium sp.
GGGTACGCAGTTTGGTCACGACACGAAAAAGGTGGCCCCCGGAGACCGGAAACCACCTCTCGCCCGCGTCGGGCTGACAGGATTTGAACCTGCGACCCCTTGACCCCCAGTCAAGTGCGCTACCAAGCTGCGCCACAGCCCGCGGTGCTGCCGGGATCGCCGGCAGCGGTCGAAATGCTACCGCAGCCCGCACCCGGAATCCCAACCGCGTCAGACGTGGCGCCCCGGGGTAATACCGACGGGTGACCTCGACGACGCGCGACGACACTCCCCTGTGGCTGTTCGCCGACCAGCTCGGCCCCGCCACCCACGGCGGCGAGCACGCCCACCGCGAGGTATTGCTCGTCGAGGCCAGCTCGGCACTGCGGAAACGCCGCTATCACCGGCAGAAGCTGCACCTCATCCTGTCCGCCCTGCGCCACGCCCACCGGGACCTCGGCGACCGCGCCACCCTGCTGCAGACCGACGACTACACCGACGCCCTCGAGCAGTACGGCCGCCCCGTCCTCGTCCACGAACCGACCTCCCACGCCGCGGAACGCTTCGTCGAGAAGCTCAAGAAGCAGGGCCTGGTCGCCGACGTCCTGCCCACACCGACGTTCGCGTTGCCCCGCAAGGACTTCCAACACTGGGCGGGCAATCGCCAACGATTCCGCATGGAGGACTTCTACCGCGATCAGCGCCGCCGCTTCGACGTCCTCATGGACGGCCGTGAACCCGTTGGTGGCCGCTGGAACTACGACGAGGACAACCGCGAACCCCCACCCAAGAAGCAGCAGACGCTCGGTCTGCCCAAGCCGTACCAACCGCGCGAGGACGACATCGACGAGCATGTTCGCCGCGACCTCGACGCCATGAACCTCGACACCGTCGGCGCCGACGGCCCGCGCCTGTTCGCCGTCACCCCCACCGAAGCTCAGCGCGCGCTGAAGAGGTTCATCGAGCACCGGCTGCCGACGTTCGGCCGCTACGAGGACGCCATCATGGGCGAGGACTGGGCGATGTCCCACTCGTTGCTGTCTGTGCCGCTCAACCTCGGCGTGCTGCACCCCCTCGACGCCGTCGAGGCCGCCGAGCGGGCCTACCACCGCAAGGAAGCACCACTGGCTGCCGTCGAGGGCTTCATCCGCCAGATCCTCGGCTGGCGCGAATACATGTGGCACCTCTACTGGCACTTCGGCCCCAGCTACACCAGCCACAACGAACTCGACGCCACGACCGAGCTCCCCGGCTGGTGGACCGAGCTCGACCCCGACGAGGTCACCGCCGAATGCCTGCGCCATGCCATCGCGGGCGTCCGCGACCGCGGCTGGAGCCACCACATCCAGCGGCTCATGGTTCTCGGCAACCACGCCCTGCAGCGCGGCTACCAACCTCGCCAACTCACCGAGTGGTTCGCTACGGCCTACGTCGACGGCTTCCGCTGGGTCATGCCCACCAACGTCGTCGGCATGAGCCAGCACGCCGACGGCGGCCTGCTCGCCACCAAGCCGTACGCCGCAGGGGGCGCCTACATCAACCGGATGAGCGACCACTGCGGCGACTGCGCCTACGACCCCAAGAAGCGCGTCGGGGACGACGCCTGCCCCTTCACCGCCGGCTACTGGAACTTCGTGCACCGCCACCGGGACGTGCTCGCCAAGAACAACAGGACCCAGCGCATGGTCTCGTCGATGGACCGCCTTGCTGACCTCGACGCCGTTCTCGAACAGGAAGCCGAGCGCCACCAGTTCTAGATGGTGATCAGCCGATACAGGCCGATCAGTCCGACGAGCACGATCACCACGCGCAGAGCGGTCGGCGACAGCCGCCTGCCGTAGTGCGCACCGAGGAACCCACCGAGCAGCGAGCCCGCCGCGATCAGCCCGGCCACCGGCCAGCTGATCCGGTCGAACGCCACGATCGTGTACGCCGCGGCGGCCACCAGATTCACCACCAACGACAGGAGGTTCTTCGCCGCATTCATCCGCTGTACCGACTCGGGCAGCAGGGTCCCCATCACACCGATCAGCAAAATGCCTTGGGCCGCCGTGAAATAGCCGCCGTAGACGCCGACGGCGAAGGTGCCGAGGACCACCAGGACCATCCGACCCGTCGAGACCGTCTCCGCATCATCGCCTGCCCGACCCTTGGCCCACGCCTGGATCCGGGGGCCGAACACCACCAGCAGCAACGCGCCGACGAGCAGCACCGGCACCACCGCGACGAACACCTTCTCCGGCAGGTGCAGCAGCAGCCACGCCCCGACACCCGCGCCCAGGAACGACGCGGGTATCTGCCAGCGCAGCCGGTCCCACTGGCCCTTCAGCTCCCGGCGGTAGCCCCACGTCCCCGAGACGCCGCCGGCCACCAGTCCGACCGCGTTCGACATCGTTGCCGTCACCGGTGGATACCCCAGGGCGACCAGCGTGGGGAACGTGATCAGGGTGCCCGAGCCGACGACCGCGTTGATGGCACCGGCACCGACGCCCGCCACCGCGATCAGGATCATGTGGGTTACCGACACCCACTGACCCTATCTAGCGCCGTTTGCCGCCCTGACTCCGCTTCTCCCGCACCCGCACGTTGATCCGGATCGGGCTGCCGTCGAAGCCGAACTCCTCGCGCAATCGCCGCTCGATGAAGCGCCGGTATCCAGCCTCCAGGAAACCGGACGTGAACAGCACGAACGTCGGCGGTCGCGCCGTCGCCTGCGTCACGAACAGGATCTTGGGTTGCTTGCCACCGCGCACCGGCGGCGGCGTCGCCGCGACGACCTCCTTGATGAAGGTGTTCAGCCGACCGGTCGAGACGCGCTTGTCCCACGACGCGAGCGCACCCTCCAGGGCGGGTACCAGTTTCTGCACCGCCCGGCCGGTCTTGGCCGAGATGTTCACTCGCTGCGCCCACTGCAACTGCTCGAGCGACAAGTCGATCTCGCGGTCCAGCAGATAACGCCGGTCCTCGTCCATGAGGTCCCACTTGTTGAACGCCAGCACCAACGCGCGGCCCGCCTCGATGACCATCGTCAGCACCCTCTGGTCCTGCTCGGTCAGCGGCTGCGACGAATCGATCAGGACGATGACCACCTCGGCCGCGTCGATGGCGCCGTGCGTCCGCACCGACGCATAGAACTCGTGCCCGCTCGCCTGGCCCACCTTGCGCCGAAGACCCGCCGTGTCGACGAAGCGCCAAAGCTTGCCATCCAATTCGATCAAGGAGTCGACGGGATCGACGGTCGTACCCGCGACGTCGTGCACCACCGAGCGCTCGTCACCCGAGAGCCGGTTGAGCAGCGAACTCTTGCCGACATTGGGCTTGCCCACCAACGCCACTCGTCGCGGACCGCCCGTCGTGGATCCCAGTTCGGAAACCTCGGGCAGGACCTCGAGCACCCTGTCAAGCAGATCGGCGACGCCGCGGCCGTGCATCGCGCTGATCGGGTGCGGCTCCCCCAGCCCCAACGACCACAGCAACGCGGCCTCGGACTCCATCTTCTCGTTGTCAACCTTGTTGGCCGCCAAGAAGACTGGTTTGCCAGCCCGCTGCAGCCGCTTGGCAGCTGCCTCGTCGGCAGTGGTGGCACCGGTGACCGCGTCGACGACGAGGATGATCGCGTCGGCCGTGCGCATCGCGACGGTCGCCTGTTCGGCCACCAACTGCTGCAGACCCTTCGCGTCGGGTTCCCACCCGCCGGTGTCCTGCACCATGAACCTGCGCCCCAACCAGCTGGCGTCGTAGGACACCCGGTCACGGGTGACGCCAGGAATGTCCTGCACGACAGCCTCGCGGCGGCCCAGGATCCGGTTCACCAGCGTGGACTTGCCGACGTTCGGCCGTCCGACCACCGCGACGACGGGCGGCGGCGCGTACTCGGCTTCCAGGCCGTCGACGTCGAACTCCTCCGCGTCGCCGATCTCCCAGTCGCCTTCGTCGGACCACGTGCCGTCGGCGTCCGACGTGGAGTCGATTTCACTCATCGGGAAGCCCCGGCTCTCTGCTCAACGAGGTCGAGAAGGTATGCGGTGGTCTCGGATTGAGACATTTCGCTGCTGTCCACGACCACGGCGTCGTCGGCCGCGCGAAGCGGCGACACGGTGCGCGTCGAGTCCAGGTGGTCGCGGCGCCGCACATCGGCCAGTACCGCGTCGTAGTCGTCGGCGAGACCGGATTCGACGTTCTGGTCGTTGCGCCGGCGCGCCCGCTCCTCAGCCGACGCGGTGAGGAACACCTTCACGTCGGCGTCGGGCAGGACGACCGTACCGATGTCGCGACCCTCGACCACCACGCCGGTGGTGCCGTCGGCGAGCTCCCGCTGCCGATCCACCAGCAGGGTCCGAACGACGGGGACCGCCGACACCGCGGACACCGCCTTGGTGACGGCGTCACCGCGGATCTCGGCCGAGACATCCTCTTCGCCAAGGAAGTACAGGTCCTCGTCGGGATCGAAACCGACGGCGAGGTCCACCCGGGCCGCCAGCGCACCGATGGCTTCGGCGTCGTCGAGGTCGACGCCTGCCCGCAACACCGCCAGCGTCACGATGCGGTACATCGCGCCGGTGTTCAGATAGCGGACACCCAGTGCGCGCGCCAAACCCCGCGAGACCGAAGACTTTCCGGTACCTGCTGGGCCGTCGACGGCAATCACCAACGGGCCGTTCACATTCCCACCGCCTTGTACAGTTCGCCGACTTCTTTGCTGGTCAGCACTCGGATGGTGCCAGGCCGCTGCTCGCCGAGTGTGACCGCGCCGATGTCGGTCCGCACCAGTTCGACCACCGGGAACCCCACCTCGGCGAGCATCCGGCGCACGATGCGCTTGCGTCCCTCGTGCAACGTCACCTTGACCAGTGACTTGCCGGGAATCGTGTCCACCATCGCGAAGTCGTCGACGTGAATCGGCCCGTCGTCCAACTCGATTCCAGCCTTGAGCTTCTTGCCGAGCCCGCGCGGCACGGCGCCGATGACCGTCGCCAGATACGTCTTGGGCACCTCATAGGACGGATGCATCAGCCGGTGCGCCAGTTCGCCGTCATTGGTCAGGATCAACAATCCCTCGGTGTCGGCGTCAAGCCGCCCGACGTGAAACAGCTTCTTGTGACCGCGCACCCGGTACTCGACCAGGTCGCCGACACACGGCCTGCCCTGATCGTCGGACATCGTCGAGTGCATGCCCTTTTCCTTGTTGATCGCCAGGTAGATCATCGTGTCGTCGACGCGGACCTTCACTCCGTCGACCCTGATCTCGGAGGCATCGGGGTCGACGCGGGTTCCCATCTCGGTGACGATGTGCCCGTCGACCTCGACGCGACCGTCGCGAATCATCCGTTCGGCATTGCGCCGCGACGCAATCCCTGCCTGCGACAACACCTTCTGCAGGCGAGTGCCTTCATCTCCGTCGGCCATGTCAGTCCTTGTCCACGTCGAAGGCGAGCGGTCGGTTGTTCGACACCACGCCTAGCTTGGCGAATCGCGGCTCGTCGCCCAGGTTTTCGCTGATGTCGTCGATGCTGTCGACGTCGGGCAGCAGCGGCGCGATGTCGGGCAGTTCAGTCAGCGACGACAGTCCAAGCCGCTCGAGGAACAGCTCCGTCGTCGCGAAAGTGGCTGCACCCGTATCGGAGTCGGTGCCTGCCTCGGTGATGAGTCCGCGGGCCAGCAGCGTCCGCATCACCGCGTCGCAGTTCACGCCGCGCACTGCGCTGACGCGTACCCTGGTCACCGGCTGCCGGTAGGCCACGACGGCGAGAGTCTCCAGCGCGGCCCTGGTCAACTTGGAACGGGCTCCGTCCAACAGCAGCTTTTCGACGTAGGGCGCATATTGGGCCCGGGTGTACATCCGCCACCCGCCGCCCGCCTCGCGCAGATCGATGCCACTCTCGCGCGCGGCGAAGTCGGCGGCCATCAGCCGCAGCTTGGCCGCCACCCGGTCCGCCTGCTGATCCACCGCCGACGCCAGGGCGTCGACTGGGACCGGGGTGTCCACCACCAGGAGCAGCGCTTCGAGCGCCGCGCCGAGCTCGGCGTCGTCCAACTCGGGCTGGTGCGCGACGTCGATGCCCAGGTCGGTCCCGAGGTCGTCATCAAGATCCGTGCCCAGATCGAGGCTCGGGTCGGGGCCCGCGCCAAGACCCGGATACTCGTCAGTCATTGCGTCGTTCTCACTCTTCCACCGCCGCGGTCAGGTACTCGTTGGTCGGGCGATCCCCGGTCCACGAAACCTGCAGCACACCAAGCGGTTCTGGCTGGTCAAATGCTACCGCGTTGGCCCGGAACAACTCCAACAGCGCCATGAACCGTCCCACGATCTCAATCGTCGTCCCGCAGTCCGACACCAGGTCCGAGAATGACGCCCACGTCCCGACGCCACGGTCCTCTAGCAGGCTCAGCAGCCGTCGCGCCTGCTCCGGAACCGACACTCCCTGGACGTGGAGGTGGTCGGTACCGACGACGGGGACGGGCCGCGGGGTGAATGCCGTCGCCGCGATCTGGGCGAAGGCGTCGGCGTCCACACCCAGCATGACCTCGGGCAACAGGTCGGCGAACTGCTCCTCCAGCGCTACCGCGCGTGGGTAGCTGCGCAGCGCGGCGGCCTCGAGCTCGCCGAACATCACCGCGACGTGCTTGAACGCGCGGTACTGCAGCAGCCGCGCGAACAACAGGTCTCGGACCTCCAGCAGCGCCAAGTCCTCCTCGTCGTCGACCTGACCGGCGGGCAGCAGGCGCGCCGCCTTGAGGTCAAGGAGAGTGGCGGCAATCACCAAGAACGCCGTCGTCTCGTCGAGCTCCAATTGGCGGCCGATGTGCTTGGTGTAGGCGATGAAGTCATCGGTCACCTGATGCAGGGCGACCTCGGTCACGTCGAGTCGGTGGGCGAAGATCAACTGCAGAAGCAGGTCGAACGGCCCCTCGAAATTGCTCAGCCGGACCTGGAAGCCAGCCTGCGGTGTTTCCTCCGGTGCCGGCGAACTCACGCGCCGAACCGGTCGATGACCTCACGCGCCAACGACCGATATGCCAGTGCACCACCAGATTTCGGCGCCCATGTGGTGATCGGTTCACCGGCGACACTGGTCTCGGGGAAGCGGACCGTCCTGGTGATGACGGTATCGAACACCAGATCGCCGAACCGCTCCATTACCCGGGCCATCACCTCGCGGGCGTTCACGGTGCGCGGGTCGTACCGCGTGATGAGGATGCCGCCGATGCTCAGCCTCGGGTTCAGCCGATCGTGAACCTTGTCGACGGTGTCGGTCAGCAGTGCCAACCCCCGCAACGAGAAGTACTCGCACTCGGTCGGAATGATCACGAGGTCGGAGCAGGCCAACCCGTTGACCGTCAGCAGGCCCAGCGATGGCTGGCAGTCGATCAGTACGTAGTCGTAGCGGTCCAGCACGGGATGGAGCGCCCGCGCCAGCGACTGCTCCCGGCCCACCTCGTTGACCAGCTGGATCTCCGCCGCCGACAAGTCGATGTTGCTCGGCACCAGGTCCAGGCCCTTGACCCGGGTCTTCATCAGCACGTCGTCGATGGACACGCGGGGCTCGATCAGCAGGTTGTGCACCGTCTGGTCGAGCTCGTAGTGCGGCACCCCCAACCCTGCGGACAGCGCACCCTGCGGGTCGAGATCGACGAGCAACACCCGGCGGCCGTACTCGGCGAGGCTGGCGCCGAGGTTGATGGTCGACGTTGTCTTCCCAACGCCACCCTTCTGGTTGCACATCGCCACGACCTTCGCCGGGCCGTGCACGCTCCGCGGCTTCGGCTCGGGGATCGCCCGGGGCGCACGTCCGGTCAGTCCGACGCCGTCGGTGGTCGGACCTTCGTCGGTCATGCGGGACCGCCGCCGGTCAGGGCACCTTCGGGCTTGGCGAACATCTCGTGGAGTTTAACTCCGACATCGGCGCCGACTACGCCAGACCCGCGCGGGCCGGTTCAACTAATGAGCACGTGCGCCGTAGCGCAGGCCGTCGATGAGCAGTGCGACCATCGGCTGCGGTTGACCGCCGCCATCGCCGGGGGTCGGCACCGAGAGATTGGCGACTGCCATCAGCAAGTCATTGGGGTCGACGCCTTCGCGGATCTCCCCCGCCGCGACCGCAGCAGCCAGCAGCGAACCGAGCGCGGGGCCGAGGTGCTCCTGGAAGTAGGCGGGCAGCGGATCGAAGGCCGGGTCGCCCGAGTGCAGCGCCGAGCCGAGGCCCCGCTTGGTGGCGATGAATCCGGTGTATCGGTGTAGCCAGGCGGCCAGCGCCTCGCCGGGCTCGAGTTGGGCGGCCAGCGCCTGCGCCTCCTCGGCGCAGGCGTCGACCTCGCGGCGGAACACCGCCGCTACCAGGTCGGCGCGCTGCGGGAAGTGCCGGTAAATGGTGCCGACGCCCACGCCCGCCTTGGCGGCGACCTCCCGCACCGGCGCGTCCACTCCCGATTCGGCGAAGACGGCCTTTGCCGCCTCCAGCACGGTGGCGATGTTGCGCTGCGCATCGGCACGGACTCGGCGCGAGGCCACGGGCGCCACGGGTGCCACGGGCGCATCAGTCGCCTCAGTCGCCTCGTTGGCCACGGTCGGACCCTCCTTCAGGGAAGCGAAACAGCGTTCCGTATTTTGCCGTGGCTTTCACGGAACTCGCGAACCGACATATCTGGACGGTCGTTCCGCTTCCATCACGATAGGCCAACGGGGTCATCGAGGTCCGAACGCGATGTCGCCTGGGCGGCTACCGCGCTCGCGGATGCGCGCCCGCCCACACTTCCCGCAGCGCGGATACCGTCACCAGGGTGTAGATCTGCGTCGTCGTCACCGATGCGTGACCAAGCAGCTCCTGCACCACGCGTACGTCCGCACCACCTTCGAGGAGGTGTGTCGCGAACGAATGTCGCAGCGTATGCGGCGACACCGACGCCGAGATGCCCGCCCGCTCTGCGGCGTCCTGCAGCACCTGCCACGCACTCTGCCGCGACAGCCGACCACCCCTGGCGTTCAGGAAGATCGCCGGGGTCCCCTTTCCGCGCCGCGCCAAGTCCGGCCTGCCGCGCACGAAGTACGCGTCTAGCGCGCTGATCGCCGGCCTCCCGATTGGCACCAGACGCTGCTTGCCGCCCTTGCCGCGCAACAGCACGGACCGCGACTGGGTGTCCACGTCGTCGACGTCGAGCCCCACCGCTTCCGAGATCCGCGCGCCCGTCGAGTACAGGACCTCGAGCAGCGCCCGGCTGCGCAGGGACAACGGACCGTCGGCCTCGCCGTCCCCACCCGCGCCCTCGAGCAACGCGACCACCTCGTCGACGGTGATGCTCTTGGGCAGACGGCGGGTCGGCGTCGGCGGCTTCACCGCACGGGCGACGTCCAGCCCCGTCAGTCCCTCGGCTTCCGCGAAGCGGTGGAAACCACGAACCGCGATGAGCGCACGGGCCGCAGATACCGCCGACAGCGCCGGGTGGCCCTGGTCGGGGTCACCGCGCCGCAGCGCCACCAGGAACTCGCTGACGTCCGCCTCGGCGACCTTGCCGATGTCGTCGATGCCCCGCGTTCCGAGGTGTTCGGCGTAGCGCCGAAGATCCCTGCGGTAGGAACTGAGCGTGTTGGCCGCTACGCCGCGCTCAATGGCCAGATGATCCAGGTAGCCCTGGATCTGATCGTCGACGACTCGGTGTTGGGGGTCCCGCCGCTTGCTGGGGAGAGCGGAGCGACCGGGGATCTGGTCGGGGACGGCGGTGGTCACTTCGATCCTTGGCGGGCGGCGAACCGGGTGGGTTTGTCGGGCCACGGCGCGTCGACCGGACGCAGCGCCTGCACGTCGCGGTCGATGGTCCTGGCGGCCAGAATCCCGGCCACCGCAAGGGAGTTGACGATCTCCCCGCTGAGCACCATCGCCACGGCCTCAGTCAGCGGGAACCACTCCAGCTTGAGGTCGGCTTCCTCGTCGTGCGCCTCGGGCCTGCCGACGTCGGTCAGCACCGTCGCGAGGTACACGCGCACGCATTCGTCGCTGAAGCCGGCCGCCGACACGACGTCGACGAGCACGCCCCAGTCCTGGGCCACTAGGCCCGCCTCCTCCTCGAGTTCACGGGCGGCGCTGAGGTGGGGTGCCTCGCCACCGATGTCGAGCAGGCCGGCGGGCAGTTCCCACAACCGCCTGCCGACGGGATGGCGGTACTGGTAGATCAGCGCGACGTTGTTGCTCTCGTCCAACGCGACGACCGCTACCGCACCGTAGTGCTCGACGACCTCACGCCGCGCCGTTCGCCCGCCCGGCATCGCGACCTCGTCGGCGCGCAGCGCAAAGATCTTGCCGACGTAGATGGTTTCGCTCTCAACGGTTTCGAAGTCGTGCTCAGCCACGGTGTGCAGGCTCTACGAGGTCGGCGCCGTTGGACCGCTGCGTCGCCAACTCGACGGGCAACCGCTCGGCGTCCTTGTAGCCCAACGCTGCGCCGATGAACGCGACGAACAACGGATGCGGCCGCGTCGGCCTGCTCTTGAGCTCGGGGTGCGCCTGCGTGCCGACGATGAACGGGTGCACGCCTGCGTCGTACTCGACGAACTCGACCAGGTGCCCATCCGGCGACGTGCCGGAGAACCGGAGACCACTCTCGGCGATCCGATCACGATAGGAGTTGTTGACCTCGTAGCGATGCCGGTGCCGCTCGGAGACGTTGGTGGCCCCGTACGCCTGCGCCACAATGGATTCCGGCTCGAGCACGGCCGGATACGCGCCGAGGCGCATGGTGCCGCCGAGATCCGCTTCGCCTGCGACGATGTCCTCCTGATCGGCCATCGTGGAGATGACCGGGTCGGGGGTGTCGGGATCGAACTCGGCCGAGTTGGCGTCTTCGATGCCGACCGAGCGCGCCGCCTCGATGACGATGCATTGCAGGCCGAGGCACAGACCGAGAACCGGAATGCCGTGCCTGCGCGCGAACTTGATGGCGCCGAGCTTGCCCTCGATGCCGCGGATGCCGAATCCACCGGGGATCAGCACGCCGTGCACGTCGTTCAGCGCCGCCGCCGCCGAGGAATCGGTCTCGCAGTCATCGGAGGCCACCCAGCGGATGTCCACCTTGGCGTGATGCCGGAACCCGCCCGCCCGCAACGCCTCGGCCACCGAGAGGTACGCATCCGAGAGGTCGATGTACTTGCCCACCAGAGCGATTCGAACGGTCTCCTGCGGCTCGTGCACTCGGCGCAGCAGATCGTCCCATTCGGTCCAGTCGACGTCTCGGAACGGCAGGTTGAGCCTGCGCACCACGTACGCGTCGAGTTCCTCGCGATGCAGCACCTTGGGGATGTCATAGATGGACGGCGCATCGGGCGTCGAGATCACCCCGTCGATGTCGACGTCGCACATCAGCGCGATCTTGTTCTTCAACGGCTCGGGCACGTCGCGGTCGCAACGCAGGATCAGCGCGTCCGGGCTGATGCCGATGCTGCGCAGTGCGGCCACCGAGTGCTGCGTCGGCTTGGTCTTCAACTCACCAGACGGCGCGAGGTACGGCACTAGCGACACGTGCAGGAAGAAGACGTTCTCGCGGCCCACCTCGTGGCGCACCTGTCGCGCGGCCTCGAGGAACGGCAACGACTCGATGTCGCCGACGGTGCCGCCGATCTCGGTGATGACGACGTCGGGTCGGTTGCCGTCGGAATCCGGCTCGGCCATCTCCAGGATGCGGCGCTTGATCTCATCGGTGATGTGCGGGATCACCTGCACGGTGTCACCGAGATACTCGCCGCGCCGCTCCTTGGCGATCACCGTCGAATACACCTGCCCGGTGGTGACATTCGCCGACCCCGACAGATTGCGGTCCAGGAACCGCTCGTAGTGCCCGACGTCGAGATCGGTCTCCGCGCCGTCCTCGGTGACGAACACCTCACCGTGCTGAAACGGGTTCATGGTGCCGGGATCGACGTTCAGGTACGGGTCGAGCTTCTGCATCGTGACCTGCAGTCCGCGCGCAGTCAGCAACTGCCCGAGGCTGCTCGCCGTCAGACCCTTACCGAGTGAGGACGCGACGCCACCGCTGACGAAGAGGTGCTTGGTCGCGGTCTGCGGGTGCCTACGTAACGCTGGCAAGAGCAACCTCCGTGGCCTATGGGGCAGGGCTTACGTTTCTAGGTCGGGCCTAGCTTGGGGCCTGCCGACCCACGGAATCTCACCCTAACACCGACACCGACAAGTCGTCGCTGACGCGCCGGTCGAGGTGCTGGGGGTCACCCCGGTTTCCGGGAGCGCGACGCGACCGGGGAACGTCACGGGCCTATTGAGCGACGGTCACCGACGCCGCGCCGCGGCCCGTGCCGTACTGCCCCGGCTTGCCGTTGCTGATCAACTCTTGCATCGCGAGCACCGTCGTTATCCGTCCCGACTGAGTGTCCACGTCGTCCACCGTGCCGACAGCACCGGTCAGGGCGGCGTCCGACCGGATCACCGAGATGGCGGCGGTGCCCGACGCCGAGCCGTCCCTGCCTGCGACCACGGTGCCCGCGCCGTGCGGGGCAAGGCCAGCGGCGAACCGTGCGACCGTGGCGCCCTGATTGCCGGCATCCTCGGCCAAGCCGGCGCCGGTCACGATCAGCGCGGCGTTGGCTGCCGCAATCCGCTCGTCGCCATAGGCCACGAAGCCGGTGTCTCGCAACGCGGTCAGCACGGTGTCGCGCTGACCGTCGTCGACCGCGGGGGCCGCCGGATCCTTCGGGATCAGTAGCGCGATGCCAAGCAGGTCGCCGGCCTGGGACCCCTGGTCGACCATCGTCACGCTCAACTGACGCCCGGCGGGCACGATCGGCGAGTTCACCACCGACAGCAGTTTCTCCGAGGCGTTGGCGTCGACGAACTGCTGCGTCAACCCGATGACACCCGACACCGTGCCGCCCGCATCACCGACCAGGCGGGTCATCGCGTCGACGTCGTCGTCGGACGCGTCGGGGGTTCGGAATACCACCACCGATTTGTCCTTCAACGAGCCAGCCAGAATGCGCGACGACATCTGTGCATCGAAGTCGCCAGCGGCACTGAGCTTTTCGTTCAGAGCGTTGTTCTCGTCGGTCAGGCCGTTGATCTGGTTCTGCAACTCGGTCTTGTCGTCCTTGAGGCCGGCCAGCAGGGTGTTCGACAGCAGACCCGAGCCAAGCGCGATCCCGATCGCCAACGCCAGGAACACGGCCGCCAGCGAAATGGCGTGCGAGCGTAGGGAAATCATGACGCCTTCCGACTCGTGCTGATCGACTGGCTAGCTCACCAAGTTCTGCACCCACAGCGAGAACTGATTCCAGTACTCACTGAACCACTGCAGCACAACGGCATCGGCCCGCGACACCCACAGGGCCGCGATCACCGCGAGTAGCATCGCCAGCACCAGTAGCGCGATCGCCCCGCCGGAAACCCGGCTGCGGTACAGCGTCGCGACGGCCTTGGCGTCGACCAGCTTCTGCCCCACCTTGAGCCGTGTCAGGAACGTCGACGGGTTGCTCTGCGCGCGGGAGCGGTCGAAGAACTCCTCGATGCTGGCGCGGTGGCCCGCGGTGACGATCAGCGAGGCGCCGTGATGGTCGACCAGCAGCATCGCCAGGTCAGCGGCCGACCCCGCCGCCGGGAACGTCATGGCCCCGACGCCAAGATCCTGGATCCGCTCCAGGCCCTTGGCGTGGCCGTCGGCGTCGGCGGGCAGCACCACCTGTGCCCCCGAGCGGAGGACCTCGACGCTCATCGCCTCGGGGTCGCCGACGATCAGGGACGGCCGGTAACCGGCCTTGCGCAGCACGTCGGCGCCCGTTCCGACGCCCACCAGCACTGGCTGATACTCCTTGATGAACGGCTTGAGACCCTTGAGATCGTCGGCGGCGTCGGCATCGTCGGCGACGATGACGACGTGCCTGCGGTGCAGGTCGACGTCGATGTCGGGGATGCCCATTCCGTCGATCAGCAGCGGACTCTCGCTGCGGATGAACTCGATGGTGTTGCCCGCGAACGCCTCGAGATGGGCGACGAGGCCAGACTTGGCCTCGTGCATCAGATCGTGGATCTCTTCGTTGGTGCGCTCGGTGCCCAGCGCGATGCGGCGGTCCCCGGAGTAGACGCCGCCGTTGTGCAGTCGGACCTTGGAGCCGTCCTTGATCTTCTTGAAGACCTCGGGGCCCGCCTCGTCGATGAGCACCACACCGTTGGCGACCAATACCTCCGGACCGAGGTTCGGGTAGCGACCCGAGATCGACGGCGATGCGTTCACGACGGCGGCGACGTTGGCGTCGACCAGCGCGTCGGCGGTGATGCGGTCGAGGTCCAGGGCGTCCATCACGACGATGTCGCCGGGGCCGACGCGTCGCAGCAGGCGGTCGATGTCGCGATCGACGCGAGCCGTACCGGACATCCCCGGCCGCGAGCCGGCATTACGCGAAAGCAGCGCTGACATCTTCATGGCGCGATTCTGTCGGTGAACCCTCAAGTTGAGGTGGAGGCGCGCCGTAACACCAGCCTCAGAAGTTATCTTCTGTCACATCTGCAACACAGTGGAGCCGACGATTCGGTCACGAATCACGGATGCGCGGATTCCCGTTGCGCCGAATCCAGCAGCTCCCGCGCGTGCGCCTTCCCACTGTCCGATTCCCCGAGCCCAGCCAACATCCGCGCCAACTCACTGACCCTGTCGTCCTCGTTGAGCCTGCGGACCTCGCTGGACTTGCCCTTGCCCGCACTGCTGTCGACGACGAGGTGCACGTCGGCATAGGCGGCGACCTGAGGAAGGTGCGTCACGACGATCACCTGATGGGTCCGGGCCAACCGCGCCAACCGCCGTCCGATCTGCACCGCCGCCCGACCGCCGACGCCTGCGTCGACTTCGTCGAACACCATCGTCGTACCCTCGGCGGACGCGGCCAGCACCACCTCGAGGGCCAGCATGACGCGCGACAGCTCACCGCCCGATGCACTCTTGGCCAGCGGCAGCACATCCGAGCCCGAATGCGGCGAGAAGCCGAAGTCGACGGCATCCACCCCGTCGTGCCCGGCGTGCACGACCTCGCCCGACGGCAGCCGCAACGGCGCGGTGTCATCGGCGCGCGCGGTCAGCGGACCGACCGAGATGCTGAACCCCGCACCCGACATCGCCAGGCCCGCAAGCTCTGCCGTCACCGCCTTCGCCAACGCCTTGGCGGCCTTGGTACGAACCTTCGTGATCTCCACCGCGGCCGCGACGACCTTGGCCTCGAGTTCGTCGACGTCCTTGGCCAGCGCCGCCAAGGCCTCATCGGAGACGTCGAGCTGCACCAACCGCGCCCGCGCGTCGGTGGCCCATGCGAGCACCCCGTCGACGTCCGCCGCGTACTTGCGGGTGAGGTTGCGAAGCTCGCCCTGCCGGGCCAGCTTGGCCTCCAACGTGCTTGCGTCACTAGGCAATTCGCTCAGGTAGTCACCGAGCTCCCCTGCCACGTCGCTGACCACGGCGAGCACTTCACCCAACCGGTCGCCCAGCACCCGCAGCGCGGTGTCGTCGGTGCCTTGCAGCGCCGCCTTGGCCTGCCCCACCCAGTCGACGGCGGAGACCACGCCGTGAGCCGGCTCGTCCAAGGAGCCGGATAGCGCGGCCCGCGCCGTCTGCGCGGCGTCCCGCAACGCGTCCAATTCCGACAACCTGCGGATGTCGGCCACCAGGGTCTCGTCCTCGCCAACCTCCGGGTCGACGGCATCGATCTCGCCGAGGCCGAACTGCAGACGGTCCGCCTCGAGCGCCAACTCACGCGCCCGGTTCCTGCGATCGGCCAGATCCCGGCGCAACGTCGACCACTCGTCTCGGACCTTGCGGTACTTCGCCAGCGGGGCGTCGACGTCGGCGAACCGGTCCAGCGCGACGCGCTGCTCGTCGGAGCGCATCAGCCGCAGCTGGTCGTTCTGACCGTGCAGCGCAAGCAATTCGGTGGTGAACGTGCTGAGCGACTTGGCTGGCACGCTGCGGCCACCGAGGTAGGCGCGCGACGGGCCCTCCCGGCTGACCGAACGCGCCGCGATGACGCTGCCGTCGTCGTCGCGGTCGGCGCCGGAGGAGTCCAAGATGTCATCGACCCGCTCGGCGACGGGGCCGCCCAGTTCGGTGGTGGTGAAACGCCCCTCGACGACTGCCCGCGCCGAACCCGAACGCACCCTGCTGGCGTCCGCCCTGGCGCCACCGAGCAGGTGCAGACCCGTCACGACCATGGTCTTGCCCGCGCCGGTCTCCCCCGTCAACACCGTCAGCCCACGGTCGAACTCGGCCGTGGCCGCCCTGATCGCGCCCAGTTCCTGGATGCGGATCTCAGCGAGCACTGTGCCCCCGCCAGCCGGTGACCGGCAGTTGGAACTTGCGTACCAGTCGGTCGGTGAACGGCGCACTGTCCAGCCGCACCCATTTTTGCGGCGTTCCGCAGCGGGTCACCTCGAGCCGTCCGCCTGCGGGCACCACCATCTCGCGGCGACCATCGCAGAACACCATCGCGTCGTAGCCCGTCGCCTCGATCTCGATCGCGATCGACGCGTCCGGACTGGTCACCATCGGCCGCGCGAACAACGCGTGAGCATTGTTGGGCACCACCAGAATCGATTCGAGGTCCGGCCACAAGATTGGGCCGCCCGCCGAGAACGCGTAGGCGGTGGAACCGGTCGGCGTCGAGACGAGGACGCCGTCGCATCCGAACGTGGATACCGGCCGCCCGTCGACCTCGAGGACCACGCCGAGCACCCCGAGCCGGGGGCCCTTCTCAAGGCTGGCCTCGTTCAGTGCCCACCCGCGCTGTTTGATCTGACCATCCACCCGCACCACGACGTCGAGCGTCATGCGCTCCTCGACGATGTAGTTGCGGTTGATGATGCGATCGAGCACGGAGTCGATGGCCTCGGCCTCCGCCTCCGCCAGAAAGCCGATGCGCCCGAGGTTGACGCCGAGAACCGGGATTTCGACGTTGCGGGCCAGCTCGGCAGCGCGAAGGAAGGTGCCGTCACCGCCGAGGACGAGCACGAGCTCGCATCCCTCGGCAGCGCGCTCGTCGGCGTCGACGACCTCGATCTCGGCGCCGAGGGCGTTGAAGTCCTCGGCCGCCAGATAGAACGGACGGTGGTCAACCGCTTCCGCGGCGAGCACCTTGAGTCCAATGCCGTTCTCGCCGAGGACCTTCGTCACCCGGCGCGCGGTGTCGGTGGCCTCGTCGCGGCCAGTGTGCACGACGAGCAGAACTTGGCGCTCGCAGGTCATTGTGGTCCCTCTTCGATGGCACGGCGGACGGCGTCCTCGAGACTCGCGCCGACCAGCGGATGGTCGGTGCTCGCTCGCAGACGTAGGAAGAACTCGACGTTGCCCGACGGACCGGGCAGCGGACTGGACGTGACATCCACGGTCTGCCAGGCGAGTTCGGCGGCTCTATGCGCCACCGAAAGCACCGCGTCGGCGCGAATCGCAGGATCGGAGACGACGCCACCTGCCCCGACGCGATCCTTGCCGACCTCGAATTGTGGCTTCACCATGGGAACGATATCTGCGTCGGGTGCCGCGCAGGACACCAGAGCGGGCAACACGGTGGCCAGTGAGATGAACGACAGGTCCGCGACCACGAGGTCGACGGCCCCGCCGATCGCCTCGGCGGTCAGCGTGCGGACGTTGGTGCGCTCCATGACCACCACACGCTCGTCGGAGCGCACCGACCACGCCAACTGCCCGTAACCGACGTCGGCGGCCACCACCTCGCGGGCTCCCCTGTCCAGCAGTACCTCGGTGAACCCGCCGGTGGACGCTCCGGCGTCGAGGCATCGCCTGCCGTCGACGGCCACGCCGAATGCGTCGAGTGCCCCGATCAGCTTGTGCGCGCCGCGCGACACCCAGCTGCGTTCGTCGGAGCCGGCCACCGTCAGGCGGGCCTCGGTGGAGATGGCCGTGGCGGGCTTGGCGGCAGGCATGCCGTCGATGCTGACCCGACCCGCCCCGATCAGCTCCGCGGCCTGCTGGCGGGACCGCGCAAGACCACGACGGACCAGCTCGGCATCAACGCGAGCGCGCCGAGTCACCCGGACTACCTCTCGACCGATTCCAGCGCCCGGACCAGCAGGTCGTGCGCCTCTTCAAGGCGCGCGGCGATGGTCTCCACGTCGACGTGCTCGGCGTCGGAGGCATCCGGATGCGGCAGCCCCGCGAGTAGCTCGGCGACCCTGGTGCGGATCTGGTCGGGATCGGTCGTCATGTCACCGATCACGCTAGCCGATCCGCCGGACGTACCAGCGACCAGCGCTCCAGCGCCTCGTGCGCCGTGTTGTCGGCGCCGATGACGTCGAACGGCGTGCCGTCGAGCTCGGAACCCCACACCGCGCTGGCCACCGCACGGACGACCGTCAGGGAATCGTCGACCTCGCGACCGGTCCACTTGACCGACACGCCGTGTGGTCGGACGTCGACCTGCCAGGCGGGGTGCGGGGCGATGCGCAGCGAGCTACTCGGCGCGTTCAGCCCGCGCAGGTCCTCGGCGACGGAGTTGGGACGCTGCGACGCGTCGGCGTGCACCATGTCCGCGACCGTCGCGACGCCCGAGAGCACTAGCAGGCTCGGCAGGCCCGCGGCGTTGGCCCCCTCGATGTCGGTGTCGAGACGGTCGCCCACCACCAGCGGGCGTTGGAAGTCGCCGCGCGCCAAGGCGTCGAGCAACAGCGGGGTCTGCGGCTTGCCCGCCACCTGCGGCCACTGGTCGGTCGCTGCTGCGAGCGCGGCCACCATGGACCCGTTGCCCGGCAACAGGCCGCGTTCCGACGGAAGCGTGCGGTCCACGTTCGCGGCGACCCAGAGAGCACCGTCGCGGATCGCGAGGGCGGCCTCGCACAGGTCGGGCCAGCCGGTCTGCGGCGAATGGCCCTGCACCACGGCAGCGGGCTTGTCGGAGAACTGACGAACGGGCTCCAGCCCCACGTTGCGTATCTCGTCGGCGAGCGCCTCGGTGCCGACGATGAGAACCCTTGCCCCGGAGTCCAATTGGTCGGCCAGCAGCCGCGCCGCGCTCTGGGCGCTCGTCACCACGTCGGCCGCGTCGGCGGCGAACCCCATCGCCACCAGGTTCTTGGCGACGTCGCGGGAGCCCTTCGACGCGTTGTTGGTCACGAACAGGGTCCGCGCCTCGACGTTGGACAAGGTCTCGACGGACCCCTCAGTGGGCTGCTGCCCACGGAAGACGGTGCCATCGAGGTCGAGCAGCAGGCAGTCGTGTTCCTGCGCGAGTGAAGTCATGTCAGCTCAGCTCCGTGATGCGTTCTTCGGCATCGGTCGCACCTTCGAGATCGGCCGCCGCGGCGTGCATGAACCACTGCAGCGCCTCGTCCTGGCGGCCGAGAACGAGCAGGGTGTCTGCATAGGCGTAGAACAGCCGAGCCGACGTCAGCCCGGTCTTGGTGGGGTCCAGCGCGGGAGTCGACAATGCCGAGAGCGCCTGCTCGTGCTGGCCGAGATCCGATCGTGCGCCTGCGACGACGATGCGGAGTTCGTCGGCGTCGTCGCCGGTGAGCGCTTCGGCCTCCGGGGTGCGGGACAGATCGATCGCGCGCTGCGGCCTGCCGACGCCGCGTTCGCAGTCGGCGATCAGCGCCAGCAGCGGCGACTTGCTCCCCATCCGTCGGGCGGCTCGCAGTTCGGCGAGTGCCTGCGCCCAGTCACCGCAGTGGTACGCGGCGATGCCGACGGCTTCGCGCACGGCGGCGATGCGCCCCGAGCGGGTACGGGCAGCTTGGGCGTGCTTCAGCGCGGCTTCCGGATCTTCGTCGAGCAGCTCTCCCGCGGCGACGAGATGCTTGGCGACGTAGTCGGCGGTGGCCTTGTCGAGGGTCATCAGCTCACCACGCACATCGGGGGCCAACTGCTTGGCTTCGATGTTCGCCGGGATCGGCGGCGCATTGCGGTCCGAACGAGGATCGCGGTCCGAGCCCTGCGGTTGCGCGCGTCGCGCACGATCGGGACCCGACGACCGCGGTGGGCCCCCGCGGCGGTCGCGATCGCCGGCACCGCGTCGTGGCGCGCCTCCGGTGGGCGGGCGCTTGGCCCGTCGCTCGTCGCCGCCGTGTTGCCTTTCCTGGGCCACGTCTGCCTTCCTGTTCTTCGCGTGGGACCACACGTCGACGCCGGACGTCGCCGGGGCCGCTGGATGGCTGGTGACCGGTGCCTTCATCGCTGATCGTCGGCATGACGAGGCTTCATACCGTGTGCGCGAGGAGCACCTGTCGAGTTTCTCAGTCTACGTGCTGCCAGGTGGCGTTGACGCAGGTACCGACGCCAGCCCAAAGGCGGGTGTCGTCCGTCGTGCCGAATGCGACCATATAGAGAAACGCGACTCATTCGAAATGCCTGAACCCCCCAATCGAAATTGGGGGGTTCAGGTTAATGGGTGTTCGGCGGTGTCCTACTTTTCCAACCGTGTGGTTAGTATCATTGGCGCTGGTAGGCTTAGCTTCCGGGTTCGG
>NZ_JBEVLO010000299.1:0-6468 GCF_040509115.1 Mycobacterium sp.
GCTGCCATGGCCCTTGCTGCCAGCCCGGCGGGGGCGGTGGCTGAGGATCAAATCCTGGCGGCTGACCGTGATGCGGTGGAAACGGTCCTGGCTGTCGGTCGGGTTGCCAACCGGGCGGCGGCGTGGTCATGCGCGGCGCTCAGGGTTCGCCGGGCAAGGCGCACGAATTCGCCCTCGTGAACACGGTCACGACTCCGCATCCAGCTCACCCGTGATCGCCGCGACGACCGCGTCGATCCGCTCGCGATCCGCCTCGATCGACGCCGCCGCGATCGCCCCCGCATTCGACAGCGCCTCGTTGAGCCGGGCTTCGACGGTCTCCGCGCCCAGCCGCAGCAGGCCGTCCTGGATGTGGACGTCCGTCAACAAATGATGACCGTCCAGCGTCACCTCCACCGTCTGCGTCTCGTCCATCGCCGAGAACGACTCACTGGCCATCTTGTGCAATTGGTCGTCCATCAGTGACTGCAGCTGCTGCGCCTGCTGCAACACGGCGGCCACCTGGGGATGCATGTCGTCGCTCACTTCGCGTCCTTCGAGTCGGAGCCGTCCCTACGCCTGGGCCGATGGCCGATGATCGACTCGGTCCACGGCCGATCCTCGGTGTAGATGTCCTCATCCGGCGCGGTGCCGGGGGTACGCCGCTTCTCCTTGCCGCCCCCGCCTTGACCGGCGCCGTGCATCGGCATGCCGCCACCCACGCCGCCCATCCCGGCACCCGAGGTGCCGCCGCCCGCTGCGCCACCGGCGCCCGCCGCAGCAGGCGACGGGCCGACCGACACGCCACCAACGTTGGGAGATGTCGGCATCGACGGCGGCCCGCTCACTCCTCCGCCAGCGCCTCCACCCGCACCACCGCCTGCGCCGCCACCGGCCTCGGCGGCCGCGGGACGCACACTCGGATCGTCGGTCGGCAGCGCTGGCATGTCCGCGCCACCGACGTCGGGTAGGCCGCTGGGCAATCCGCTACCGGAAGGGGATCCGCCACTGGAAGGCGAGCCACCGCTCGACGGCGTCCCGCTGCCCGAGCTGGACCCCGACTCCTGTGGCGTCTCCGTCGTGGGCGTCGCCCCGGTCTGCGCCGTGTTCGGCATCGAGGTCGCCGACGTCGGAGACGCCGTTGCACCACCTTCACCTCCGCTGCCACTACCGCCGCTACCACTGGTGCCCGTGCCGCCATCGTCGCCTTCACCCGGCAGCTCGGAGCCCGTCCGTGGCTTCTCGTTGGCCGACACCGACGTCGCCGCGATCCAGCCGGTCGGAACGTCCGACGGCCGGACCGCCTGCATCGTGGCCTGTTGCGCATAGGTCTTGCGCACGTCCAGCGATTCCTCGTTGAGCTCCTTGAGCCGTGCCTCGATCTCGTTCTTGCGCGCCTCGGTCAACGAGCCGTCCGCGTACTTCTTCAGCCCCTCCTCGAGTAGCGCCACGTACTCGGTGTTTATGGGTTCGTGGGCGGTCACCGCGGTCCGATGTGCCGTCACCACCTTGTCTGCCTCGTCCGCCAGGCTGCTGAGCGCCAAGGACATGTCCTGCACCCACGCCTGGAAGGCGCCGAACCGCGCGTCGGCGGCTTCCGCCGCCTGACCATCCCAGTTGAGGGGGGCGACCGTGAACGTCGCCCCCTTGGTCCCCAGCGTCTCCGCCTGAGTCCGCACGAACTGTGCCATCGCCGTCAGCGACGTCCCCTGGTCGCCGGCCTTCAGCTGCCTCTCGGTGGTCAACACGTCACCACCACCGGGATCAGGCGAGGTCGGCTCGTTCACCGCCAACACGGGAGGCGGAGCGGCATTCGAAGCCGGTTGCACCGCAACGGGTTCCGGTGACGAACCGTTCTGGACGGCGACCTGCGCGTTCTGGTCCATCGTCTCGTAGGCGGTGGCGACGTTCGTCAGACCCTGGGTCAGCCGATCGCCCTCGAACTGCCCCGCGAGCTGATACGACGCCAGGCTCAGATAGTTCATGCCGAGGTTCTCGGTGGCCGTCTGCGCGAGCGGCAGCTCGCACGGCGGGTTGGTCCTCGTCGACGAATCGGGGAACTGCGGCCAGGCCGTCCCGTCGATGGCGGCCGCTCTGGCGCGCAGCTCGCTCGCGACCACGCTCAGCTGATCACCCGACGACATGTGCCCTCCTCACGATTCCAGCGCCATCTGGTAGCGACTTTCCTCACGCGGATTGATCAACCGGATGGGCAGCTGACGATGGCGAGGTGTGTCGATAAAGTTGTGCCGCAACACTACTCGGCCGACGCCGGGATGCGGGCCGAGGTACGTGGTGGCCTTCGGCCACGCCACCTTGGCGACCGGACCCACCCGCGCGTTGATGATGCCCGCGAAGTCGCGGAACTGCGGCCCCAGCGTGACCGCCGCCCCCGCGGCCGACGAGCGGATGACGAACTGCGTGAACAGTCGTGCATCACCGAGGTTGATGCTGACGTCCACGTCGTCGAACGGCATGTACACCGGATACCGGTCGGCGGTCTCACCCACCAGCACGCCCGCCGACCCGATCGGCAACTCGTAGTGCCGGTCCGTCACCGGACTCTGTCCGTGCAGCGCGGCGCGCTGACCGCCGAACAGACACGAAAAGCCGCGTGGCGTCGTGGGTTCGGCCAGCGTCGTCAGCAGGACCGTCGTCGTCGGAGCCGTGCCCGGCCGGATGCGCACCCGGGTGATGGTGTGATCGGCCCGCGCCGACCACCACACGTCTGGCCCGCCTGGCGCTGTGTATGCGGCGGTAAAGGTGCTGCGCCCCTTGATCAACGACCACGCCTCGCGTTCGAAGGTGATCTCCGTGGCGTGGTCGAAGTCGTCGAAGCTGCGGGAGCAGCGGGCATCGATGCCATTACTGGCCAGCTGATCCGCCATCCGCGTCGCCGACGCCACCAGGTATCGGGCCAGGCCTGCAACGCCCGCCTCCCGACGCAGCGCCGCCCTGCGCGTCTCTTCGGGCTTGGCCCGCAACACGATCCAGGTGCGTCGGTTGGCCGGCGCGGGATACGGCCCGACGACCTGCTCGTAGAGTGCGACCAGACTCGACGGCGCCGTCCTGCCCACCCTGGCTCCCGCCGACACCACGTCGGCGTCAAGATCGGGGCAGTGCGCGGCGATCAGATCCTCGACGACCTGTGTGTCGATGACGTCGTCGGTGAACGCCCCGCCCGACACGATGACGGTCGGCGTGAACGGCCGCGGGACCAGTTCGATGACCGCGACCAGATGCTCACCCTGCCAGCGCACCGCCACGTGGTCGCCCGGCATCACCGTCGCGCCGACCGCGGGTGCCGACGGGGCCATGGGCGCCTGCTTGTGCCGCCTGCGCCACGCGAACACCGCTGCGATCCACCCCGTGAACCGTCGGCCCCGCACGCTTAGCGTCGTCGCCAGCGCGATCAATACCGACAGCGTGATGGCCAGCCACATCAGGTCCAGACGGACGAAGATCACCACGCAGGCGGGGATCAGCACCGCCGCGCACAACAGGTGACCGGTGGTGAGGCGGAGCCCGAAGATCGACAGGAACTTCGTCATCGGCGCCTCAGCGCCCGCCGCGCCAGCGCGAAGATGCCCAATGCCGCCGCGAGGCTCACCCCGGTCACGACGACGATCGTGATCGGCCCGCGGTCCGGCGGCGGAACGTACACCGGCGGTGGCAGCTGCTGCACCTTGTACGGCACCGTCTTCGGGCCGTCCGGGACGTCCCACGTCAGCGCCGCCACCGGATCGATGACGCCGGCCCCGACGTAGTTGTCGACGCCACCTCCTGGATGGCGTGAGGTCGCCGTAATGCGGTACATGACCTGCGCCGGAGTCAGATTCGGGAACCGCTGTTTGACCAGCGCCGCGAGCCCCGACACGTAGGCCGCCGCGAATGACGTGCCGTCGATGGGGATCGGTCCGTCCTGGCCGGCGAGCGCGTTGACGGGGTTGCCGTCATAGCCGAGGGCCACGATGTTCTGTGCAGGTGCGGCCGCGCCGACCCACGGCCCCGACATCGAGAACGTGCTCGGCTGCCCGGTCTGGCCGATGCCGCCGACGGTCAGCACCAGCGGCGAATACCAGGCGGGCGAGACGATCGTCGCCACGTTCTTCCAGCCGCGTGGATCGCTGGGCACCGCCGCGTCCGGCGGCGGGTTCTGCGTGCAGTCCCCTCCGGTGTTGCCTGCGGCCACGATGATGACGACGTCCTTGACGTTCACCGCGTATTCGATTGCGGCGCCGAGGCTCTTCTCGTCGATCGGCCTAGTCACTTTGTAGCAGGCGGCCTCGCTGATGTTGATCACCTGCACACCAAGGTTCGCGGCGTGCACGATCGCCCTGGCGAGGCTACGCAGGGACCCCGCCGTCGGCGTCTGGTTGGGGTCGTTGGGGTCGGATCGCGACCCCACCGGTTGGTATGCCGCCGAGGTCTGCCGCAGTGAGAGGATCCGGGCGTCGGGTGCGACGCCGATGAACCCGTCGGTGGGCGAACCCCGCCCGGCGATGATCGAGGCCGTCAGCGTGCCGTGCGAGTCGCAGTCCGCGAGTCCGTCTCCCGCCTGGTCGACGAAGTCGCCGCCGGGGCCCGCCGGAACGCGCGGGGAGCCGTTGACGCCCGTGTCGATGACCGCGACAGTTACCCCGGCGCCGGTTGCGAACTTCTGGGCGTCGCTGAGCCGGAGGTAGTCATTCGGCCACGGCTTGTCCGCGAAGTTGGAGTTCGGGAACGCCAGGGGTGCCGGGGTGCACGGCCGACGTAGCTCGGTGGGCTGATCCGGTCCCGTCTCATCGGGCGGTAGCGCCGCCGGTTCGATGGTCGGTGGCTCGATGGCAACCGCCGAAGGCGCACTCATCATCGCGAGGAAGAGCGTGGCCAGCAGCACGCCGATACGACGAATCACCGGTCAGCTCCCCGCACATGCGGTTGATCCGCGATGCGCTCAGAAGCCCGTAGCAAAACAAAAACCGCCCGGCGGGCGGTACATCCCATCACGTCAAGCCCCCTGACCACTTGCACTAGGCAATCTTACGGTCCGGTACGAGGACTACATGCAGCATTCTTGACGAGCTCGGGGGAGACGCCAGCGGCGCCTCCCCCGAAGACCTACTCTCTGCGGTTTCTACGCGTCTAGGTCCTGCTGCACCAGGTCGGCCACCAGGTTCAGCGCCGCCTCGTCGTCGGAGGCGACGGTGACCTGCGCGGCGTTGCCAGCGCCGAGCGTCATGATCATCAGGGCGGACCCTGCGTCGATCGGTTCACCGCCGTCCAGGGACAACGTGACCGGCACGCCGGCGTTGACGACCGCTTCGGCGATGATCGCGGCGGGACGGGCGTGCAGTCCGATCGACGAGCCGACGATGACTGTCTTGCTGGGCATTGGATCTCCTTCTGTGGTGTCTTGAGGATGTCAGGCGGCGACGAGCTCGGGGGACTTTTCCGCGCCGTTCTTCGGCTTGGCGAACTGCTTGGCGGCGACCACTGCGATGGCCGCGACGAGGGTGCCCGCCACTAGCGAGAGGACGAACCCGAGTTTGTTGTCGATGGCGAACAGCACGAAGATGCCACCGTGCGGCGCCCGGCAGGTCACCCCCAGAGCCATGCTCATGGCGCCGGTCACTGCGCCGCCGATCATCATGGACGGGATCACCCGAAGCGGGTCGGCCGCGGCGAACGGGATAGCGCCCTCGGAGATGAACGAGGCACCGAGAAGCCATGCGGCCCTGCCGTTTTCACGCTCGGGTTCGGTGAACAGCCCGGGCCGGACGGTGGAGGCCAGCGCCATCGCCAGCGGCGGCACCATGCCTGCGGCCATCACGGCGGCCATGATGGTGAACGACGCCGGGGTGGCTGCTGCGAGACCGGCGGTCGCGAAGGCGTAGGCGGCCTTGTTCACCGGACCGCCGAGGTCGAAGCACATCATCAGCCCGAGGATGACGCCGAGTACGACCGCCGACGTGCCGGACATGCTGTTCAGCCAGTTGGTCAGGCCGGTGTTGATCAGAGCCAACGGCCGACCGACGACCAGGAACATCAGTAGACCCATGGCCAGCGACGCGAATAGCGGAATGATGACGACCGGCATCAGGCCGCGGAACCACTTCGGTACGCCGATCCGGCTGATCCACAACGCGAAGAAGCCGGCGATCACGCCCGCGACGATGCCGCCGATGAAGCCACCGCCGACGAAGCCCGCCACGGCGCCGCCGGTGAAACCGGGTGCGATGCCCGGCCGGTCGGCGATGGCGAAGGCGATGTATCCCGCCAATGCGGGGATCAGGAAGCCGAACGCCAAGCCGCCGAGGGTGAACAGGATGGCGCCGAGGTACTCGGTGAAGCCACCGGGCGGCAGGTTGGTTAGCGAGTTGCTGAGCGCGTACATGTTGCCGTACGACGTTGTGCCGCCTTCGGGCTTGTTTGCAATCTCGTAGCCGGCGAACAGGAATCCGAGTGCGATCAGCAGCCCGCCCGCGGCGACGAACGGAATCATGT
>NZ_JBEVLO010000300.1:0-10454 GCF_040509115.1 Mycobacterium sp.
CCGATGAGCCGACCCCTCAGCCCGTCGACTTGGCCGCCTTCTCGGCACGGGCCGTGCCCCCGACGAGCCTCGTCGAACCGCCCGCGCCCGCCGCGACGCCGACGCTTCCCCCCGTGTTGGCCTTCGTCGCGTCGCTGATCAGCACGGTCGTCGTCAACGTCGGTTCGGCGATCTTCAACGTCGTTCAGGCCGTCGAATCGTGGGTCGCCGGACCTCCCCTGCTTCCGCCGGGAAGCACGGTCACCGTGCGCAGCTCGTCCGTTCAGCTGAGCAACGGGCAAAGCGTGCAGGCCGATTGGTACTTCCCCGCGGGCGACGAGCCGCCCACGAAGATGATCCTTCTGCAACACGGCTTCTTCGCCCTCGGCCCGATGTACAGCTACACCGCGGCGAACCTGGCCGAACGGACCGGCAGCATCGTGGTCACTCCCACGCTGTCGTCGAACCCCTTGGCCGGGGACTCCTTCTGGCTCGGCGGCACCGGCATGTCCAAGGCGATCGCCGACCTCTTCGTCGGCGATCGGGCAGCCCTCACCGCGAGCGCGGTCGACGCCGGGTTCGCCACCCGGTACGGCGCCGACGCGACGCTGCCACGTCGGTTCGCGCTCGCCGGCCACTCCCTGGGCGCCAATTTGGTGTCGGGAGCGGCCGGGTTCCTGGCCGAGAGCGGTGCAGCGGGTGATCTTGTCGGAGTCATCCTGCTCGACGGCGTGCCACGCGACGAGACGTTGCCCGACGCCCTGGCCAAACTCGACGCCTATGAGGCCGAGACGGGTCACTACGTGCCGATCCGCGAGATCGGTGCGCCGTCGAACTTCTTCAACTCGTCGAGCTCGGTCAACGAAGACCTTTCCGCGGCACGGCCGTACAGGTTCAACGGCGTCGTGCTCACCGGCGGCGTGCACATGGACTCGATGCGCGGAGGCAACCCCGTCATCCAGCTGGTCGCGTATCTCGTCGCAGGGTTTCCGCAGCCTCAGAATCCCCCGGCCGTGGAGGCGTTGGCGATCGACTGGCTGGGCCACTGGTTCGCCTGCGACACCACCGACGGGGACCATCGGGTGCCGGGCTCCAGCTTCGACGTCGACACCGCCGAGGGCACGGCACACGCCGTCGTGATCGGGACGCGGGGCGCTTCGACGGCCCGGCGGCTCCAGGAGATCCCCGTCACGTTCGAGTCCTCGACGCCGTCGACGATCCCGCCAGCCAACCCACGAATGGCCAGCTTGAGCGCCTGAAGTTCATGGATTGGCCAGCATTTTGGGGCAAATCCCAATCCGGTGTTTCATCGCGGACGGCGACGGGAACATCCTGCGCACCATTCACGTTGTGGTGACACCGGCTCCGAACCGAGAGGACATCAATGGCTACCGACTACGACGCTCCCCGCCAGAAGGAAACCGACGACGTCGACGACTCGCTCGAAGAGTTGGCAGGACGGCGCAATGACGCCGCCACCGCCGTGCTCGACGTCGACGACGGCGAGGAACTCGAAGACTTCGAACTGCCCGGAGCAGACCTCTCCGGTGAAGAGTTCACCGTGCGGGTGGTCCCCAAGCAGCGCGACGAGTTCACCTGCTCGAGCTGCTTCCTGGTCCACCACAGCCACCGCCTGGCAAGGCAGGTCGGCGATCGGATGATTTGCGCCGACTGCGCCTGAGTTCATCGCATTGGGCTCGGCCACCGCGTGCGAACTGAAGACGTTGGGTCCGAACGTGATTCGCTCACCGAGGTCGATTGCCGTGCGGATGTTCGCGGTCGTCGTACGCCGCCCTGTTCACGTTGACGGCGGGCATGTGCGATTCAGCCCAGCCCCGCAGGCCGGCGAGCGGGCCAGCTAGCGACCGTCCCAGATCGGTGAGTCCGTAGTGGACGCTGGGCGGCGAGGTCGGCTCGACCCTGCGGCGCACCAAACCGTCGCGCTCGAGATCCCGCAACGTCGATGCCAACATCTTTCGGGAGATCCCGGTGGCGCCGCGGAGCAATTCCCCGAATCTCAACTCTCCCTGCTGACGATCGAGCAGCACGATGAGCATCACCGTCCACTTGCCGCCTATGCGATCCAGCAGCCCGCGCGTCGGACAGGTGACGCTGAACAGATCGCCCCTAGCTCCCTCACGCTGGCGGGTCACCACGGCGTAACCAGGTGTCGCGAAAGTGCCATCTTGGCAGCGTAGCAACGGTCTCCTACGGTTACCGCATCTCCATTGGTGACCGTTGAGGGGGGATCGAACACATGGAAGCGATCGTCGTGCACCGCGACGGAATCGACCTGACCGTGCGCGTCACGGGGGCGGGGACACCGCTGCTCCTGGTGCACGGCTGGCCCCACACCGGGCTGCTGTGGCGAGGCGTCGGCGGGCTTCTCGCCGACCGGTACCGCGTCATCGCGCCCGACCTTCGTGGCGTCGGCGGCAGCACGCGGGCCGCTTGCGGCTACGACCTGCACACCCTGGCTGATGACCTCGATGCGGTGCTCGCGGCGTTGGACGTCTCGGGCGCCGTGACCGTCGGGATCGACGTAGGTGTGTCCGTGGGCTGGATGCTGGCCGCGCGTCACCCCAACCGGGTTCGGGCGCTGGTCGTGATGGAGGGCTTACTGGGCCGCTTGCCTGGGGCAGAGGAGTTCCTTGCCACTCCCCCATGGTGGTTCGGCTTCCACGCCATCGACGGCCTCGCCGAATCGGTCGTCGTCGGACACGAGGAGCGCTACATCGGCTGGTTCCTCGACCACGGCACCGCCCGCGGGGGCGTGGAACCCGACCTCCGCGCAGCCCTCGTCGGTGCGTACACCGGGGTCGAGTCGCTCCGCTGCGGGTTCGAGTTCTATCGCAACGGCGCAAGCACCGAAGAGCAACTGGCAGCGGCGCTCTCCGACCCGGGGCGGCGCGACATCCCGACTCTCGCCATCGCGGGTGGGGTCGTCGGTGAGGCCCTGCACCACCAATTACGGGGCTTCACAACCGATTTGAGTACGCATGACGCCGGCCACTGCGGCCACCTCATCCCGCTCGACGATCCGGAGGGGTTGGCAGCCACCATCGACGGGTTCGCGCACGATCTCCACATCCGCGAGACCGACTGCGGCCCACGGCGGCCCTGACCTACCGCGCAGGCCGCCGCGAATCGATCACACCGGTGTTGAACCCGGCCAGGTGCAGACCGCCCGCGAACCGCGCATGCTCGATCTTCAGGCAGCGGTCCATGACGGCCTGCAGTCCGGCCGCCTCGGCGTCATGGGCCACCTGCTCGTGCCAGAGACCGAGCTGCAACCAGATGGTCCTGGCCCCTACGGCGATCGCCTGCTCCAACACCGATGGCAAGTCGTCATGGCGCCGGAACACGTCGACCAGATCAGGAACCACGGGCAGGTCGGCCAACGTGGCGTACACCGGAGCGTCACCGACGGCCTTGATGGTCGGATTGACGAGATAGACGTCGTAGTCGCTCGACGACGCCAGATAGGTATTGACGAAATAGCTCGCCCGCGCCGAGTTGGCCGACGCACCGACGATCGCCACGCTGCGGGTCTCGCGCAGAATGCGCTGGCGGGTCAGGGCGTCGGGCCCGATCCAGGTCCTGGTGTGACTCATTGGGTGGTCACCTCGTCTTGGGTCGACACGTCGTGGGCGCCGGAGGGCAGGAGCGGAGCGACCGGGGATTGGGCGCCGGAGGGCAGGAGCGGAGCGACCGGGGATTGTGCCTGCGTCAGGGCCTGGTCGAGATCCCAGATGATGTCCTCGACGTCCTCAAGTCCCACACTGATGCGGACCAGTTCGGGACCGACGCCGCCGGCGCGCAGCTGCTCGTCGGTGAGCTGGCGGTGCGTGGTGCTGCCCGGATGGATCACCAGGGTGCGGACGTCGCCGATGTTGGCCAGGTGACTGGCCAACTGCACGGAGTTGATGAACTTCTCCCCTGCGGCACGGCCGCCGCGAACACCGAAGGCGAACACCGCGCCGGGACCGTCGGGCAGATAGGTGGCAGCACGTTGATGGTGGGGATGCGAGGGCAGACCCGCCCATCGGACGTACTCGACGCGTGGATCGGCGTCCAACCACCGTGCCACCGCGCCCGCATTGGCCACGTGTGCGGCCATACGCTGCGGCAGCGTCTGTACGCCCTGTAGTAGCTGAAAGGCCGACTGCGGAGCAAGGCTGGCGCCAAGATCCCGCAGTTGCTCGCTGCGCAGCTTGGTCAGGAATCCGTACTCACCGAAGTTGCCCCACCAGCTGAGCCCCCCGTAGGAAGCGACGGGCTCGGTCATTTGCGGGAAACGACCTGCGCCCCAATCGAACTTGCCCGATTCGACCACGACGCCGCCCAACGTGGTGCCGTGCCCCCCGAGGAACTTGGTCGCCGAGTGGACGACGATGTCGGCGCCATGCTCGATGGGTCTGCACAGTGCGGGGGTGGCGACCGTCGCGTCCACCACGAGGGGCAGACCGGCATCGTGCGCGACGGCGGCCAGCCCCGCGAGGTCGGCGATCTCGCCGGACGGGTTGGCGATGACCTCGGCGTATACCAGTTTGGTCCGGTCGGTGATCGCCGCGGCGTAGTGGGCCGGATCGGTGCCCGGCACGAAGGTGGTGTCGATGCCGAACCTGCGCAACGACACGTCCAGCTGGGTTACGGTGCCGCCGTAGAGGCTGCCTGCGGCGACGATGTGGTCACCCGCCCCCGCGAGGGCCGCGAACACCGCGAATTGGGCCGAAAGGCCGCTGGCGGTCGCAACGGCCCCGATGCCGCCCTCCAGGCTTGCGACGCATTCCTCGAATGCCGCCACCGTCGGGTTTCCGATGCGGCTGTAGACATTCCCGTACTTCTGCAGCGCGAAGAGGTTGCCCGCGTCGTCGGTGTCGGTGAACACGAAGCTGGCGTTCTGATAGATCGGCACGACGCGGGCGCCGGTGGCGGCGTCGGGGCGCTGGCCGGCATGGATCGCCCGGGTGGCCAGGCCGAAGGTTCGGTCACTCACAGCCCCGACTATGACAGGTCGATCGGCCCGGCGTGTTTCGGCTTGGCATCGCACTCGCGAGAACACCTGTTCGGATAAAAATCGTCGCGAGGAAATCGGCTGGCCCGACGCTGAGTTCACGCAGATCCAATGTCTGGCCCGCCGACACCGGGAGCGCCAACATCGAGTACGAGGACACGCCGATGGGAGGACTCCGCATGGCGACGCGGGCCGGACATTCGCAGAGCACTCGGGGTGGTCACGCACTTCGGCCGCTCCTCGACGACTGGACCTGGCAACATCACGGTCGCTGCCTGAACCTGCCGTCAGAGGTGTTCTTTCCCGATGACGCCGCCCGGAGGGACCGTCGCGCCCGCGAGGAGCGGGCGAAGCGCATCTGCCAGAGCTGCCCGGTCATCGCCGAATGCCGCGAACACGCCGTCCGAACTCCCGAGATCTACGGCATTTGGGGTGCGACGACTCCGCGTGAGCGGGCGAGATCCATTGCGGCCTTCCACGAGGGCCATCGGGTGGGGTCCGTCCCGTGAGTCGGCCGGAACGACTACCGGCGTTCGGAAACGACGGCTTCGAGGTGGGCCAGCGCATCGGCTCCGTTGTCGGCCAGGAAGACCAACTGCGCCAAAGGAATTGGGAGAAACCCGTCGGTCTCCATCCGGCGGAGTTGGAGTATCAAACCGTCGTAGAAGCCCGCGGTGTTCAGCAGGACCACCGGCTTGTCGTGCCTGCCGTGTTTGCGTAGCTCCAGGATCTCGGTCGCCTCGTCCAGCGTGCCCATGCCACCCACCATGACGACCACCGCGTCCGACTCGGCCAGCATCAACGCCTTGCGTTCGGCGAGGTCTGCTGCGAACACCATCTGGTCGGCATCGGCCCTGGCAAACGTTCGGAGGAACTCGACCGAGATCCCGACGAGTCGACCGCCGGAGGCGCGTACGCCGTCGGCCACGACCTTCATCAGCCCGGTGTCGGAGCCGCCCCACACCAGTGCGTGGCCTCCCCCTCCCACGCGTTCGGCGAACTGACGCGCGGCTTCGGTGTATTGTTCGTCGAGGTCCGCGGCAGACAGAAAGACGCAGATCTTCACGGCAACAGTCGCTTTCGATGGACAGGTGGAGGGGTGGGGTCAGAACGGGCTACTGTTCGCCTTGGCGTCCGCGGGCCGTGGCCCGTAGCGCTCGGCGTACGCCTCGTGCAGACGCGCATCCCGACTGCGCCGGAGCACGTCCACCAGGTTCGGGTCGAGGTCGTGCTGGGCGAGCCGGTGACGCCGCCAGATCTTGTTGAGTGCCAGCGACATCAGCAACGCCCAGATGTAGATCGGGGCCGTCATCTCCAGATGGACGTAGAGCGAGGCGGGTAACAGCCAGAGCGGTGCGAGCACGACGAGCGGAGGAATGGCCATCCGGATGACGTGCCGGCGGACGGCGCCCTCCCCGGCCAGGTCCTTGGCTACCCAAGCCGCCATCGAGGCTGGCAGCCGTCGGCCATAGGAATATGCGACGTACTGCATCGGCGTGGGTCGATTGGTGGTCATCATGCGACTCCTTGTTGTCGGTCGTTCACGCGTTCAGGGCGCCTGCCGCCAGCGCAGCGGTATTGATCCGGGTCAGCACGCGGTGCAACTCTTCGAGTTCGTCCAGCTCGACGCCCAGCCGCGCGACGACGGCGGGAGGAATGTCCAGCGCGCGTCGACGCAAGGCGCTTCCCTCGGAGGTCAATTCGACGTCGGTGGCGCGCTCGTCGACGGCGCTCCTGGTCCTGGTGATCAAACCGAGGGCCTCGAGGCGCTTGAGCATCGGCGACAGGGTGGCCGAATCCAGTTGCAGTGCAACGGCGATTTGCTTGACCGACAGGGCGGGCCGCCCATCCGACGTCTTCTGGTGATCCCAGAGCGCCAACATGACCAGATACTGCGGATGGGTGAGACCCAACGGCTCGAGCAGCGGCCGATACACCGCGAGGACGGCGCGGTTGGTCACCGCCAACGCGAAGCACACCTGTTGCTCGAGGGCGAGCGGATCGGCTGACGTCGGCATATTTACATAGTACACAGATAATTAGTGCACTATCAATGTGGGGTCTGGTCGACCCACTGGCGGTGACGACGCCACCGCCGCGCGACTCGAGTTGACCCAATCTGCGTGTTTGGGCTAAGAAATATCTGCCCCAGACCATGGCGAGGGGCTTCTGCCTGCGCACTCGCGGAAACTACCTCCTAGCTGCGGCAAACCAAGTTGTTCGGTTGTCCACGAGGAGCGGAGATGAACGTAGGCGGCGACCTGCGCGCGCACACGGACGGGCACCAGCCCGAGTCGGCCGACGCGACGGTCCCTGACCCCGCCGCGGATCGCGTCGGTTGGTTCCGGCACTACGCCGATGCTGACCGGTGGGAATGGTCGCCGCAGGTGCAGGCCATGTTCGGCTACGAGCCAGGCACCGTCACGCCGAACACCGAATTGGTCTTGTCGCACGAGTATCCCGATGACTACGGCCAGGTGACAGCCACGCTCGAAGACGTCCGACAGCACCGCCGCGCGTCGAGCACCAACCATCGCATCGTCGACACCGGCGGCGCCATCCACCAGGTCATGATCGTGGCCGACACGCTGGTCGACGACTCCGGTCAGGTCGTGGGCACGCATGGCTTCTACGTCGACCTCACGCAGCTGCGGCAGGGCCAAGAGGACAAGATCACGGCAGCCGTCGCGGACATCTCCGAGAACCGGGCCGTCATCGAACAGGCCAAGGGCATGGTGATGTTCGTCTACGGCATCGACGCCAACGCGGCGTTTCACCTGCTGCGTTGGCAGTCGCAGCAGCACAACGTGAAGTTGCGCGTCGTCGCCGAACAGATCGCCGAGGACTTCACTCGGGCCGCTCAGCAGCATCCCGTCGATCGCGCGACGTACGACAACCTCCTGCTCACCGCCCACACCAGGGCCGCCAGCCGGAGGTGAGCTCCGGCGAAGAAGATCCCCAATGCAGGAGTACCCCGGCGACACCGGGGTAAGGTTCCGTTGGAACGGAGCGCAGTCCGGACTGTTCTCCTTCAAGTCCTTGGCAGTTCTACCCGTGAGCCTCCGAGGGCGACCGAAGTGGCAGACGCCCCAGGACCCCGGGTGGCCCATTCAGGAAAACAGCCCGCCGACTAGGGATCAGGCAATCTGATCGACACGCGCAACGGGGCCAACCGACCGAACGGCGCCGCTTTAGCCCAGACACTCTGCTGCAGTTGCGATTTCAGCGCCCACGTTGCGTTCCATCATGTGGACTGCCGCAGCCCCGAGTTCGGGCATCGATGGCGACCACTGCGAGACCGGTCCGCGGCCGGATGCCGATGGGACTCGACATGTCGATCCCGAGCGGCGCGCTGTCACCCATGCCGTTCGGATTCCCTCGTCCACGGCTCGCGACACACCCAAACGGCGCGTATGGCGCGAAGCGTTAGTTCGGATCGTTCGTTTGTTCGTAGACTCCAAGGCAGTGCACGAACTCTGCGAACGGTAGGTGGCACATCATGACATTGCGCTTCTTGGGGTTGGATTTCGGGCAGGGGCACGCCCAATCGGTTCACGGTTGACATGGCGCTTCAGGAGCAGTTGCTCGCCGCGGTCGGCGACCACCGAGGGCAGGATGCGGCCGATCGATTGTGCTATGCGTGCGTGACCATCTTCGGTGTCGACGCGGCGGCCATCTCGGCGGTGTTCGATGGCACCAACATGGGCACCGTGGGGGTGAGTGCGCCAACGGCCCGCACGTACGACGAACTGCAGTTCACCCTCGGCGAGGGACCGTGCCTGGATGCTGTCGAGCTTCGCTCGCCAGTCATGGCCGAGGACCTCGAGGATCCGAGCGAACTGCGCTGGCCGGCGTACCGGCCCGCGATCCTGGCCCACCGCATTCGTAGCGTGCACGCCACGCCGGTGGTGGTGGCCGGTGAATACGTCGGTGCGCTGGACCTGTTTCGCAGCCAACCGGGAAGTTGGCCGGGCGACACGGCGGCGGGGGCGCTGATCGTAGCCGAGCTGGCCAAGGTCCCGTTCCTCGATCTGCTCACCGATGACGTTGCGATGGCGATCAGCGATCCCGCGAGCGACGCCTGGGCCGAACTGGGCGTGTTCGCCCGTGCCGAGGTCAGTCAAGCCACCGGGATGCTGGTGGCCCAGCTCGACGTGACGCCCGCCGTGGCGTTGGTCCGCCTACGCGCGCACGCGTATGCCACTGGTCGCACCGCCACCGAAGTGGCCCGCGACATCATCGATCGGCGGCTTCGACTGGACGCCGACTGATGGGAGCGGTTTACCTCTCGCCCGGGACGGCACCGCAGCCCCGGTACATCAATGGTGGAGGGAATCCGCAATGACCGAACCGGCTCGCGAAACCCGGGTGTTGGCGGCGGTGGTCTCGCTAGTGGACAGCTTGCTCTTCGACTTCGACGTCGTGGATGTGCTCACCGAACTCACCGAACGCTGCACCCAGCTGCTCGACGTCGACTCGGCAGGTTTGTTGCTCGCAGGCCCGCGGGGCGACCTACACCTGATGGCGGCCACCTCGGAGCAGGCCCGACTGTTGGAACTGTTTCAGCTCCAGTCCGAGGAAGGCCCGTGCCTGGAGTGTTATGCGACTGGAAAGCCGATTTCCGTCTCGGACCTGGGCGCCGTTTCGCAGCGCTGGCCCCGGTTTGCTGCGGCCGCGAGTGACGCGGGGTTCGCCTCGGTACACGCACTTCCCATGCGCGCCGCAGGCACGGTGTTGGGCGCACTGGGCTTATTCGGCAGTCGCCCAGGCGAACTCAACGACCCCGATCAGCTGGTCGGCCAGACATTGGCGCACATTGCCAGTGTGGCGATCCTTCAGGAACACCCGCCCACCGCCGACACCGTGCTGCCGGCCATGCGCAATGCTCTGGTGAGCCGAGTCGTGGTCGAGCAGGCAAAGGGGTTCCTGCGCGAGCGACTCGACGTATCGGTGGAGACGGCGTTCGGACTCCTCAGGGGTTACGCCCGAAAGCACGGTGATCACATGAGCAACGTCGCACGGCGACTCATGACCGATCCTCAGTCTCGCCCGGCCATCATCGAAGCGATGGTCCAACTGCACTCATCCTGAGAAGCCGCGTTGACGGCGCCGAGCCGCGAAGCGAATGACGGTGCGCCGCAGTGGTATGCGCGAAAAAGCAGTCGGACGAAACGACGGCGGTCACTGGTCCGTCCAACGGCGTCGCGCTTATTGACGTGGCGCCGTCCTTCGGGTCACGTCACGGACATACCATTCCACCAGGCACTCGATCGCAAACCCACCGGTTGTTTCGGTGGCCCGCCGGGTACTGCGTCAATCATGGACCATTCGCGGGCGCCGATGCTCGAGGCGCTGGCCGACTATCACGCCAAGGGCCGCTACGGTTTCAGCCCACCGGCACACCGGCAGGGGCGCGGCGCCGATCAGCGAGTCCTCGACGTGCTCGGAAGTCAGCCGT
>NZ_JBEVLO010000301.1:0-5370 GCF_040509115.1 Mycobacterium sp.
ACCCGCTCGGTGTCGGTCACCGACCCGATCTGGGAGCCCATCAACGGCATCTCCCTGCAGGACTACGCCGAGCTTGCCCGCGAGGCGCAGGCCCGAGGCATCAACGACGAGGCGGGCATGATCGCGCTGTCGCAGGAGCGGGGCTGGAATCCCGCGGACACCAAGGCCGCGCTTGACGGCTGGGTGCAGCGGATGGGGCAGTCGATGGCCGTTGGGCAGCAGTTCCGCAAGTTCCTCGGTTACTGACGGGGAATCGGATGCCGAACCCGTTCAAGGACTGGGCGCGGATGTGCGGCGCCAACAAGCAATACCTGGAGTCGCAGGGACGGCCGTCGTCGTACCTCGGTCAGATGGCGGACATCCCGAACCGGCTCCACGAGGCGGCCGACGCCTCGGAGATCGGCGTGCGCATGGTGCGACACGCGCAGCTCGCCAACGGGGCGGGCGTGCCGGGCACGGTCGTCGTCGACGGCGTCTGGACCGTCGGGTCCTACCTGAACACGTCTCCGGTGCTGCGGATACGGGGATGCGTCCGACGCGAGGACGGCACACCGCCCTACGGCGTGGTGTTCGACGAGGTGGTGGCACAGTTGCACGTCGCGAGGATGCAACCGGGTGCGATCGTCGCGGTGTTCGTCGATCCGCACGATCCCGTCGACATGACGGTCGATTGGATCCGCACGGGTCAGCTCGCTCCGCCGCCGAAGTGAGCCACTTCGCAACGTCGAGCAGGAGCGTCGAGCAGGAACGACGAGCAGGAACGTCGAGCAGAATTCGGGGTGATCCGGGTTGTCGCGCACGAGGTGGTGGGCGCCGTCCGGCTCATCAGTGTCGGGTCGGGTGAATAGAGTGAGGGCGTGAGCCCAGCCAAGACCGACACCAAGCCCACATTGATGCTGCTGGACGGCAATTCGCTGGCGTTTCGCGCCTTCTATGCGCTGCCCGCGGAGAACTTCAAGACCCAGAGCGGTTTGACCACCAACGCGGTGTACGGGTTCACGGCCATGTTGATCAACCTGCTGCGCGACGAGCAACCCACGCACATCGCCGCGGCATTCGACGTGTCGCGCCAGACGTTCCGTTCGGAGAAGTACCCCGAATACAAGGCGGGCCGCTCGGCAACGCCGGACGAGTTCCGCGGCCAGATCGACATCACCAAGGAGGTGCTGGTCGCGCTCGGCATCACCGCGCTGTCCGAGCGGGGATTCGAGGCCGACGACATCATTGCGACCCTCGCCACCCAAGCCGAGAACGAGGGTTACCGCGTGCTGGTGGTCACCGGTGACCGGGATGCGCTGCAGCTCGTCAGCCCCGACGTGACGGTGCTCTACCCGCGCAAGGGCGTGTCAGAACTGACCCGCTTCACCCCTGACGCCGTCGTCGAGAAGTATGGATTGACCCCTACCCAGTACCCGGACTTCGCCGCGCTGCGCGGCGACCCGAGCGACAACCTGCCCGGCATTCCTGGGGTTGGGGAGAAGACGGCGTCGAAGTGGATCGTGGAGTACGGCTCGCTGCAGTCGTTGGTGGACAACGTCGACGCGGTCAGGGGCAAGGTCGGAGATGCGTTGCGCGCCAACCTCTCCAGCGTGATCCTCAACCGCGACCTGACCGAGCTCGTCAAGGACGTGCCGCTGGCACAGACACCTGACACGTTGCGAATGATGCCGTGGGACCGAGACCAGATCCACCGACTGTTCGACGACCTCGAGTTCCGCGTGCTGCGCGACCGGCTGTTCGAGACGCTCGCGTCCGCCGATCCGGAGGTGGAGCACGGCATCGACGTCAACGGTGGCGTGTTGGAGAGCGGTCAGCTGAGTGCGTGGCTGGCCGAGCACGGCGGCGGCGGCCGGTTCGGGCTCGCCGTGGTCGGTACTCATCTGGCCTTCGACTCCGATGCCACCGCGGTCGCCATCGTCTCGGCAGACGGTGAGGGCTGCTACTTCGAGACCGCCACCCTGGCTCCGGAAGACGAAGCGGCGCTGATCGCCTGGCTCGCCGACTCGGCGCCCAAGGCGCTGCACGAGGCCAAGCTGGCGATGCACGATTTGGAAGGCCGTGGCTGGCGGTTGGCGGGTGTCACCTCCGATACCGCGTTGGCCGCGTACCTGGTCCGGCCTGGGCAGCGCAGCTTCGCCCTTGACGATCTTGCGGTGCGCTACCTCAAACGTGAGCTGCGCGCGGAAAACCCCGAGCAACAACAACTCTCACTGCTCGATGACGAGAATGGCGTCGACGATCAGGCGGTGCAGACGCTGCTGCTGCGGGCGTCGGCGGTCGCCGACCTGGCCGACGCGCTCGACGAGGAGCTCGCCAGGATCGACTCCTCGGCGCTGCTTGGTCAGATGGAGCTGCCGGTTCAGCGGGTGCTAGCGCAGCTGGAGACAACGGGCATCGCGGTCGACCTAGACCTGCTCGGGCAGCTGCAGAGCCAGTTCGCCGACCTGATCCGTGACGCCGCCGAGGCCGCCTACGAGGTGATCGGCAAGCAGATCAACCTCGGCTCGCCCAAACAGCTTCAGGTGGTGCTGTTCGACGAGTTGGAGATGCCGAAGACCAAGCGCACCAAGACGGGCTACACCACCGACGCCGACGCGCTGCAGGGGCTCTTCGACAAGACGGGGCATCCGTTCCTGCAGCATCTGCTTGCGCACCGCGATGCCACCAGGCTCAAGGTCACCGTCGATGGCCTTCTCGGAGCCGTGGCCGCGGATGGCCGGATTCACACCACGTTCAACCAGACCATCGCGGCGACGGGCCGGTTGTCGTCCACCGAGCCCAACCTGCAGAACATTCCGATCCGCACCGAGGCGGGCAGGCAGATCCGCGACGGGTTCGTGGTGGGTGCCGGCTACGCCGAGCTGATGACGGCCGACTACAGCCAGATCGAGATGCGGATCATGGCCCACCTGTCGGGTGACGCGGGACTCATCGAGGCGTTCAACACCGGCGAGGATCTGCATTCGTTCGTCGCCTCGCGCGCCTTCGACGTGCCGATCGACGAGGTCACCGCCGAACTGCGACGCCGGGTCAAGGCCATGTCGTACGGGCTGGCGTACGGGCTCAGCGCGTACGGTCTCGCGGCCCAGCTCAAGATCTCCACCGAAGAGGCCAAGGTCCAGATGGAGCAGTACTTCGCGCGCTTCGGTGGCATCAGGGACTACCTGCAGTCCGTCGTCGATCAGGCTCGCAAGGACGGCTACACGTCCACGGTGCTGGGCAGGCGCCGCTACCTACCCGAGCTGGACAGCAGCAACCGCAACGTGCGTGAAGCCGCTGAGCGCGCCGCGCTGAACGCGCCAATCCAGGGCAGCGCGGCCGACATCATCAAGGTGGCGATGATCAACACCGACGTCGCGATGCGTGAGGCCGGGCTGAATTCCAGGATGCTGCTCCAGGTTCACGACGAATTGCTCTTCGAGGTCGCCGACGGCGAGCGTGAGGCGCTCGAAGTCTTGGTGCGCGACAAGATGGGCGGGGCCTACCCGCTGGACGTGCCGCTCGAGGTGTCCGTCGGCTATGGCCGCAGCTGGGACGCCGCAGCGCACTAGACGCTGCGGTCGTTCTTGGGCGTGCGGTGCTCGTGGGCGATCAGTTCGCGTGGACCGGTGGGCAGCCGCCAGTGGAAGGTGATCGCCGCCAGCCGCAACAGCGTGGCAACCAGCGACCCCGTCACCACGGCGAGCCATTGCGATCCGCAGTAGTCGATCGCGACGTAGATCAACGACCCGAGGATCGCGGGTGCGGCGTACATGTCGTCCGGGCCCATGACCATCGGCTTGTCCCTGGCCACGACGTCGCGCATGATGCTGCCCGCGACGGCCGAGATCATGCCGAGGACGCCCGCGGCGAACCAGCTGGCGCCGCGGTCGACGGAGATGGCCGCTCCCGACGTCGCGAAGAACCCCATCCCCACGGCGTCGAGGAGGAGGACCAGCTGGCTCATCCTGATCACCGCCTTGGCGAATACCGTGCTGATGATCGACACCGCGACGCACAGCGTGATGTCGGGCCATCGTTGCAGCGAGGTGGGCGGGCTGATGTCGAGCAGGGCATCGCGCAGGATGCCGCCGCCGACACCGGTGAGAGCCGCCAGGGTCGCGATGCCAAACAGGTCGAAACCCTTGCGGATGCCCACGACCGAGCCCGATGCGGCCAGCGCGGCGATACCCAGGTAGTTGACGATGTGTTGGATCACGGCCGCAACCTACGTCGGCAAGCTAGGAGCGGGCTGGAAACCTAGGTGCCGGGTGTCCGGTAGCCGGCCAGCGTCTGCAACGTTGGCGCGGCCGCCCGCGCCGCCGCGACGGCGTACGCCTCCTCGGTGAACAGGGCCTGCACGCGGGCGTCGCCGAAGCCGCGGTCGATGCGGTCGCGCACGAATGCCAGCTCCACGACCTGCGCCGCAAAGGCCTTCACGGTCTTACGCGCCGGCTTGCCCCCGACCCGCGACGCCTGACTCAGCGCGAACTGCCTGCTCTTCACGGTGCCCAGCCACGTCGCCTCGTTCGCGGTCACGACACCCGCGGCGACCATGCCCGGCAGTTTGGCGGCTACGACGCGCTGCTCCCTGCGGCGGCTCGAGACGCCGAGGGCGATGGCCAACGCGAACATCGGCACCATCCACAACGCGTAGACCAGGAGGTAGGTCTCGAAGCCGACGAACGACGATCCGTTCCACAGCCCGTGCAGCAGGACCGCTCCGACGTAGCCGAGGAGGACACAACCCGACTTGGCGACGATCCCCCGACGGTGCAGCGCGAAGTAGATCCCGATGGCCGTCACCGTCGTGAACAGGGGGTGGGCGAACGGCCCGAGGATCAGCCGCACGGCGGCCGTCAAGAGCGATCCGCCGAGTGTCTCGCCGCCGCCGATGTACCCGATGTTCTCCAGCCACGCGAAGCCCGCCGCGACGAGCCCGGCGTAGACCAGGCAGTCCGTCAACGAGTTGAGCTCGTTTCTGCGACGGCCGGTCATCATGATGAGCAGGAAGACACCCTTCGCCGCCTCCTCGACGATCGGCGCGACGATGGCGAGCGTGACGAACTCGTCGGTCGCCGCCTCGCCCGTCGCCAGCAGCGACCCGAAGACCAGTTCCAGGATCACCGACACCACGATGGCGACCGAGGCGCCCCAGGTGAACGCGAGGATCAGCAACCGCGGCGGCTCGGGTTCCCACCGGTCCAGCCAGATGTAGGCCAACACGACGATCACGGTGGCCACGGTGGCCAGCACGAAGCCGATGGCGGTGCCGACCGGATTGACCAGCGTCAGAAGGATCACCGACAGCCCCGCCACGGTGCCCATCGCGATGATCGCCGCCAGCGGGGCACCCACTTTGCGGACCTTGCGGGCGAACGGCGGCGTGAC
>NZ_JBEVLO010000302.1:0-7638 GCF_040509115.1 Mycobacterium sp.
CGTAAATCCGAAATTGCGAAGGCGTCAGACGCCGGTGCGGGCCTTCGTCCGGGCATTGCGACGCTTGAGCGCGCGACGCTCGTCCTCGCTCATGCCGCCCCACACGCCGGCATCCTGGCCGGAGTCCAAAGCCCAGGTCAGGCACTCAGTGGTGACCGGGCAACGGGTGCAGACGACCTTCGCGTCGGCGATCTGGGCGAGTGCCGGACCGCTGTTCCCGACGGGGAAGAACAGTTCCGGGTCCTCGTCACGACAGACCGCCTTGTGCCGCCAATCCATAGTTACAACTCCTTGTCATGTGCGCAGCAAGGCGCACGAGCTTTTCTTCGGCTGTTAACGCGTGCACATCAAATGTTTCTGCACTGTTGCATCCGATGCTTCCACAGGCTGAACAGATGTCAATAGAGGCGCGTTAACACGTGGGCAATCTCACTGGCTTCTGAGCTGGGACCGCGTTGACGACCCCTTCATTCGTTTGTACTACACTCAGGTCACTTACGCCTTCATTCGGCGCAGTTCACAGCGCGATCCCAGGTCAAACGGTTTTGGCTGGTGGCGCGACTACCGCGACGGCATCGGCAACGGACGTGAACGTGATGGTTTCGCGCTTGCCGAGATAATCCCCATCGATTTGGCACGGCACGGGCGTGTCGGCAGTCACTCGGACCCAAGCGACGTCGTCATCGCGCACCAGGTGCTTGGCCTCCAGCTTGGGATTCTTGGAGTTCATCTGGCACACCAGGCCGAGATTCGCCCACACGTTCATGCTGGTCGTCGCGAACACACCGAGCCCCGTATCGAAGCTCGTCGACGGATTCGTCCACACCGGCCGAGTGTTGGCGTAGGTCCACGGGCTGGAGTTCGACACGAAGGCGAAGTGCACGCCGCGCACGGGTTCGCGGTCGGGCAGGTGCAGGGTCAGCAACGGGTCTCTCCGGGCGCTGGCCAGCACTTCGCGGGTCGCCACCCGCATGTAGCGGGCCGCAGTGACCTTGCGGCCCTTCTCGCGCTGCGCCTCCACGGCGGCCACCACGGCGCCGTCGACGCCCATCCCGGCCGTGAACACCCCCCACCGCTCGCCGCAGTCCATCAGCCCGATGCGCCGCCACGACGCACCCCGACGGAACTCGCCGAGCAGATCGACGAGCTGGTTCGTTGCCTCGGTCGGGTCGGCGCTGATACCCAGCGCGCGGGCGAAGACGTTGGCGGACCCGCCGGGGACGACCCCGATCGCAGGACCATGCTCCGGCGGCGGCTGGCCGCAGTCGCCGAGTATGCCGTTGACCACCTCGTTCACCGTGCCGTCGCCCCCGTGGACGATCACGACGTCAACGCCGTCGCGTGCCGCGTCCCTGGCGATCTCGATGGCGTGGCCGCGGTGATCGGTGTGAGCAACGGTCAACTTGACGCGGCTCTCCAGCGCGTGCGCCAGCAGGTCACGCCCGGCAGGCGTCGTCGACGTGGCGTTCGGGTTGACGATCAGGACGGCGCGCACGGGTCCCGACCCTAGCGGCCCCGGATTAACTCCCGTCGCTTCGCTCGCCCCGAAAGCCCTTTCCCGTCGCTTCGCTCGCCCCGGCATCTTCCCGTCGCTTCGCTCGCCCCGGGCCACCATTAGGCTCGACCACGTGATCGTGTCCCCGCCATCGACCGTGCGGCGCGCGGGCGCCGTGGTGGCACTGGAGGGTGCCGCGCTCGTCGTCGTCGCCGGTGTGCTGGTGGTACGCCATCTCGCGGGCACGGACGATCCCCCGTTCTTGAGCGGATACGGCACCGCCGCATGGTTCGCCGTAATGGGCAGCGCAGTTCTCGCCGCCGCGTGGGCGCTCTGGACGGGCAGGCGCTGGGGTCGTGGAATCGCCGTCTTCGCGCAGCTCCTGCTGCTGCCGATCGCCTGGTACATGGCCGTCGACTCGAACAGATGGAGCTACGGGGTGCCCGTCGCGCTGGTGGCGGTCGTGGCCCTCGGGCTGCTGTTCAGCCCGTCCGCGGTGCAGTGGTTGTCTCAGGACCCGGCGAGTGCCGACAGGTCCTCACCGGACACCCGGTAGGTGATCCACTCGCTCTGCGGCCTGCCACCGACCCCGTCGTAGAGGGCGATCGCATTGGTATTCCAGTCCAGCACCGCCCACGACAGCCTGGTGTAACCGTTGTCGACACATAGCCGCGCCAATTGCGCCAGAAGAGCGCGGGCCAGGCCGTGTCGGCGGAACGCCGGTCTCACGAACAGGTCCTCGAGGTAGATGCCCGCGACGCCGTCCCAGGTGGAGAAGTTGTAGAACCACAGGGCCATCGCGGCGGGCTGTCCGTCGACCTCGGCGAGGTATCCGTGCACGGTGGCGGGTTCGTCGAAAAGCGCCCGATGCATCTGACTTTCCGTGACGGTGCATTCTTCGGAGGCCTTCTCGAATTCGGCCAACTCCTGCACCATGGCGACGAGTTCGACCTCGTCGCCCGGTCGCACGGGGCGGATCGTCGTGGTCACGTGTTCACTCCCAACGCTGTGAGGATCGTCCGGAACTTCGTATTCGTCTCGGCCACTTCGTCGTCGGGATTGGATTCGGCGACGATGCCTCCGCCGGATCGCGCCACGGCGGTGCGGCGGTCGGCGGACAATTCGGCGCAACGGATCGACACCACCCAGGTGCCGTCTCCGTCTGCGTCGCACCAGCCGACGGCGCCCGCGTAGAACCCGCGATCGCCCTCCAGCTCGGCGATGAGGTTGACGGCATCGGGTGTCGGCACTCCTCCTACGGCGGCCGTCGGATGCAGCGCCACGGCGAGATCCAATGCGGTGGTGGATGGTTCGCGAAGACGGCCGCTGATCGCGGTACTCAGATGCCACACCGCCGCCGTGTTGCTGAGCGTCGGCGACGCAGCGATGTCGAGGTCCACGCACAGCGGTTCCAGCGCCGATCGCATCTGGTCGACCACCAGTCGATGCTCGTGCAGGTTCTTCGCCGACTCGGCCAGCGCGGCGCCGTTGGCGCGGTCGACGGCGGGGTCGGGGGAGCGGGGCGCCGAACCGGCGAACGGCAGGCACGTCAGCACGCTTCCGCGGCGCGACACCAGCAGCTCCGGGCTGGCGCCTACCAGGGCAGTGCCGAGGTATCGACCGCCCGCCGCGCTGAGGTCGACGAAATAGGTTGTGGCCGAGGAGTCTTCGGCAAGCACAGCGATGATGGTGGAGGCGTCGAGCGCTTCGTCGGCCACCAGTCGCAGCGCTCGGGCGAGGACCACCTTGTGTAGCGGCGAGTCGGGATCACGAAGGTGCGCCAACGCCGTGGCGATGCGGGCGCGGTGCTCGTCGGGTTCGGGAATCGTCTCGGCAATCCGCATCGTCGGTCGTGGTCGCCGCCGCGCGCGTGGCAACTCGTCGGCGAACCGCACGGTGCGTGGCTGCATCAACGCCGTCGGGCGGGTGACGTCGAAGGGCAAGGCGCCCACGATGATCTGGGCGTCGCCGGAGGCCAGCGCCGCCTGGGCGTCGTCGAGTCGCGGGTACGGCGTGCCCGTCCCCTCGGCGAGGACGACACCGTCGCGACCCGCGAGGACGAAGGACGGATCGGTCACAGTGGCAGGAACGGGTGACGGTGCCCGCTTAGGCCGAGTGCGCTGATCTGACGAAAGCCGTGTTCGTAACCGCAGACCGCGATCGACGCCGCCGCCATGGACACGCGGATGCCCTCGGAGAGGGGCAGTTCGATCCACCGGGTCAGCATGCTTCGCGAGAAGTGACCGTGACCGACGAAGATCACGTCGCGAGAATCCAGGTGCGACAGGGCCATTTCCAGGGCCTGGTCGGCGCGCTCGCTGACCTGGGCGACGCTCTCGCCCCCCGGGCAGCCGTGCGTCCACACCATCCACCCGGGCACGGTCTCGCGGATCTGCGGGGTGGTCAGGCCTTCGTAGTCGCCGTAGTCCCATTCGGCGAGCAACGGGGACACCTCGTCGACGGTGAGTCCGGCCAGTTCGGCGGTGACGATGGCGCGGCGCCGTGGACTGCTGATGACGATCGGGTCGTCCAGCTGCAGTTCACCGAGGGCGTCGGCGGCCAATACGGCCTGCTCGCGGCCGTCCTCGGTCAGGTCGAGATCGGTGCGGCCGGTGTGTTGTCCACTCCTGGACCATTCGGTCTCGCCGTGCCGGAGGAGCAGGAGGCGGTGCCGTTCGGTAGCCACACCCGGGATTCTGCCCTACGTCGGACGCATTGCCCCGTGCGCGTGCTTGGATTGAGGTCAAGGGTCGGGAGGACGTCGTGGTTGGGAGAACAGGTTGACGCGGGTACTGGCGATCGCCAATCAGAAGGGTGGGGTCGCCAAGACGACGACGGTGGCGTCGCTGGGTGCGGCGATGGCCGAGGAGGGGCGACGGGTGCTTCTCGTCGACCTCGATCCTCAGGGCTGTCTGACGTTCTCGCTCGGCCAGGACCCCGACAAACTGGCGGTGTCGATCCACGAGGTGCTGCTCGGCGACGTCGAACCCGACACCGCGCTGGTGACCACCGAGGAGGGCATGACGCTGCTGCCCGCCAACATCGACCTGGCAGGCGCCGAGGCGATGCTGCTGATGCGGGCGGGCCGCGAGTACGCGTTGAAGCGGGCGCTCGCCAAGTTGGGGGCCGGATCGGCACCGGCGGCGAAGTCGAAACAGGGCTTCGACGTGGTCATCATCGACTGCCCGCCGTCGCTGGGAGTGTTGACGCTCAACGGGTTGACCGCCGCCAACGACGTCATCGTGCCTCTGCAGTGCGAGACGTTGGCGCACCGGGGGGTCGGCCAGTTCCTGCGGACGGTCGACGACGTCCAACAGATCACCAACGCCGAGCTGCGGATGCTCGGTGCGCTGCCGACGCTGTACGACTCGCGCACCACGCACAGTCGCGACGTGCTGCTCGACGTCGCGGATCGCTACGGCTTGGTGGTCCTCGCGCCGCCGATCCCCCGCACCGTGCGATTCGCCGAGGCCAGCGCGTCGGGTGCGTCGGTCCTCGCCGGACGAAAGAACAAGGGCGCCAACGCCTATCGTGAACTTGCGACCGCGCTTCTCAAGCATTGGAAGTCGGGCAAGGCGTTGCCCACCTACGCTCCAGACGTGTAGTCAGGAACCCAGCGCGACCAGGCTCCCGCCGCGTTGTTCCAGCAGGGTGCCGCCTGCGACACCGGGAATCACCGCCGTGGGGATCGGCTGGCGCGGCACCGCGATGTGGGCCACGCCGGCCCCGGTATCCGCCTGGAAGACGTCGTAGCCGGTCGTGACCGGTACCAGCAGCTTGCCAGCCATGCTGGCCGCGGGACCCACCGGAGCTTGGTCGGCGACGGGACTGACCGAGTACTTGTACCGCAAGCCGGTGGCCTCGAAGACCATCACGCTGTCGCCGGTCCACCAGGTGATCAGGTCACCCGCGCGGGTGGCGGTGGCCTCCGGCGATGCGGGGCGCGGCAGGTCGGTGCTGAAGACGGCGTTGCCGGTGTCGTCGTAGACCTTCACCACCGGCTTCGGGGTGGGCAGGTACACCGCGGTCATCGTCTCGGAAACGGCGACCACCTGGGCGTCCGCGTCGGCACCGACGCCCGGCAGTGGGACGGTCTTGGTGTCGGGCTGGTCCTCTTCGTCGGCTGGTTTCAGCAGGGTCAGACGCAGGTCGGCCTGCCCTGGGCAGGATTCCAGCGCCGACACCCCCGACGAACTGCCGGCTGCGGAGACCAACCGGCACACGGGCTGTGCGGGGACGTCGGGCTTGATCCGGGCGTCGAGCGCGCCGTAACTGATCATTCGCACCATGTCGGAGCGCCACAGCTCCAGTCGGTTGTCGCCTGCCGAGAGCACCGTCGAGCCATCCGTGGACAGCCGCACTTCGCGGTCGGCGTACGCAGTTCGGCTGTAGTTGCGTCGTCCGGTCTTGGCGTCGATGGTCGTCACCTGCCCGCATCCGCGGGCGTCGGGGTACACGGCGACGGCATCGGAGTACACCGACGTGATGCCGCACAGGTCGACGTCGCGTGCGTAGCTCCATAGAACGTTTCCGGTAGCGGGGTCGCGGCCGTCCATCTCGTGCCCGGACCCGGTGATCACCGCGCCTGCGGCCACCACCGGTCGGCTACTGGCCGGGCTCGCCGCGGTCCACAGCTCGCGCAGAGTCGTCGGCACGTCGGCGGCGGTCTTGAGTGCTGGCACGGGCGCCGCGGCCGGTCGGCTGATGGTCGCGCGGGCGTCGCTCGTCCACCAGATGAGTCCTCCGGCGACCACGAGGGCCACGACGATTGCCAATGCCGCCAGCAGGTCACCCTTGGTGCGGCGCTCGGGTTTCACCACGCGCGGTCGAAACCTCGCCTAGCCCGCCGTCGGCGCAGCGGAATTGGGGCGACGACGCCTGCGTCGACGACGCGCCGGGCCGGCACCGTCGCCCGACGGCTCGCCATCGGCGGCCGCGGCCTTCTCGGTGGTCTCGACGTGACCGGTGGCGGACTTGCCGCCCCTGGTGCGCTGCCGGGTACGGTCCCCGTTGCGGGCGGGACGTTCCCCGTCGCGCTTCTCCCGCTTGTCGGCTTCACGCGGCGCCCGCTTGGGGCGCGAGGCCTCACCGACCGTGCCTGCGACGTCGGTGGGGATGTCCAGGTCGGCGAAGAGGTTCGGCGAACTCGAATACGTCTCGACGGGGTCGGGGTTGTTCAGGCCGAGCGCCTTGTCGATCATCGACCAGCGCGGCAGCTCGTCCCAGTCGACCAGGGTGACGGCGATACCCGTCTTGCCTGCGCGGCCGGTGCGACCGATGCGGTGTACGTAGGCCTGCTCGTCCTCGGGGATCTGGTAGTTGATGACGTGGGTGATGTCGTCGATGTCGATACCGCGCGCGGCGACGTCGGTGGCGACGAGGACGTCCACGTCACCGGTGCGGAACGACTTGAGTGCCTTCTCGCGGGCGCCCTGGCCGAGGTCACCGTGCACGGCGCCGACCTTGAAGCCGCGCTCGGCGAGCTCGTCGGCGACCTTCTGCGCGGTGCGCTTGGTGCGGGTGAAGATCATCGTCGCGCCGCGCCCATTGGCCTGCAGGATGCGGGCGACCATCTCGACCTTGTCCAACGCGTGCGCGCGGTAGGCGTGCTGCTTGGTGTTCTCGTGGGTGGCTGCGGAGTGCGGGGCCTCGGCGCGGATGTGCGTCGGCTGGTTCATGAAGGTGCGGGCCAGCGTGATGATCGGGTCGGGCATCGTCGCCGAGAACAGCATTGCCTGCCGGTCGGTGGGGATCTGCTTGAGGATCCGCTCGATGTCGGGAAGGAAGCCGAGGTCGAGCATCTCGTCGGCCTCGTCGAGCACCAGCACCGAAAGACCGCCGAGCTGCAGGTGGCCCTGCTGAGCGAGGTCGAGCAGGCGGCCGGGGGTGCCGACGACGACGTCGACGCCCTTCTGCAGCGCCTCGATCTGCGGCTCGTAGGGGCGCCCACCGTAGATGGAGGTCACCGACAGCTTGCGGTCGCCGACCCTGAGGTACTTCGCGGCGTTGGCGAGGTCCTCGTAGACCTGGATGCACAGCTCACGGGTGGGCACCACGATGAGGGCGCGGGGGATGCCGGTGAGCGGCCGCGTCTCGTCGGTGACGATGCGGTGCAGCAGCGGTACGCCGAAGGCGAAGGTCTT
>NZ_JBEVLO010000303.1:0-24195 GCF_040509115.1 Mycobacterium sp.
ATCACCTGATACAGCAGAAACCCAAGCGGTTGATCAGTAGCATCCGTCATATCAACCATCTTGACATACTTCGGCTACCCGACCGGTGTGAATGGCCGAAAGGGCATATTGCCCGACAGTCGGAGCAGCGGTGTTTCGACAAACAGGCCAATGTCCCTTCATGCCTGCCGAAGTCGGCTCATCCTGGCGCGCGATTGGAGCGATGCGCGAGATCCACGACGCCACACCTGGTTGCCCTCGTCCGTGCCGGCGCAGTCTTTCACAAAGGCAAACTGCTCGAACGGGCCCGTCAACGTCATACCGCCCGAACCGAATGAATCAACCGAAACGGAGGTCGCCTAAGACACTCACCGCTGGTCGCCGTCAACGCTGGCTACAGGCAATCGTGACGCGCGCTCGACGTTTCTCTTCAGCACGGCCATCATGCGGGCTTGCATGATCCAGACGACCGGAACGTAGATCCAGAAGTTGTAGAAACGCTCCAACCATCGGGGTCGTGTGGCCTGATACCCCCCAATCACCAGACGCGTTCGACCGCCCTCAAGCTCGTTGAGCTGGAAGCACCACAGCCCTTCCATATAGGTCCCAGGTCTGGGTAGGTTCGGGTCTAGGACGTGGCCTTGAAGATCGCTCAACCAATACAGCCCCAGCAACCGATTCGGTTCAAGGATCGCGATCTCGAAGGCATCCCCGAGCCCGCTACCCGGCGCCCGGAACTTCAGGCGCTCACCGACGGCGCGGTCTTGCCACTCAGGGTGCACCTCGCGGGCACTCGACACGCCGGCATTGTCGAGGTGATCCCAGGAGTACCAGCCTGCGCGATCGCCGCCCAGTTGAACTAACCAGGGCCATACTCGATATGGCGGCGCCTCGATCGTGACTGCCATCGTCACCCCGCGTGCGCCGCCGGGAACTCGCTCCGCGCCGGGAAACGGCCCGGCGACTTCCTCGTCGCTGGCGCCCCAACGCCAGAGCCGGGGCCGCACCAGCCGGGCATATCCGAGTGCCGCCGAGCCAACCATCGCGGCTGACGCCACTACGAATTTGCCGTTCATGCCGACAGCGTCCCAGGCGTGGCATGGCGCCGACAGAGCCCAAAGTCACCCCGCAACCCCATTTAGACGTCTAACGACCACGACAGACACCCGATCCACAGTTCTTGACGACTTCTCGCGTCGCAGCAGCGTGCCCGCGAATGACGCCAGATATCGTGTTTGTTTGTGGTGACGAGCCGAGATGTCGCGAAGTTGGCCGGAGTGTCCCAGGCGACGGTCTCAAGGGTCCTCTCCGGTAGCTCGACGGTGCGCTCCGAAACCAGAGAGCGAGTCACCACGGCATTGGAAACTCTCAACTACCGCCCCAACTCGGCTGCTCGCTCGATGCGGACCCGCCGCAGCGGCGCGATCGGCGTCGTCGTCTCAAACTTGACCAATCCGGTTTACCCCGAGATCGTCACTGCTGTCAGTGAAAAGCTGCGACAGACGTCGCACCGAATGGTCCTGTGGGACTCCGACAGGTCCGGGATCGCTGCAGCAGACGCAATCAGCGAAGGTGTAGTCGACGGCCTCATCTTCACGACGGCGACACCCAGCACAGCGCAAGACGGCTCGGCGCTAAGAGCGGCTCTAGAACGCAGGGCCCCGATCGTCTTAGTCACCAGAGGGCTCGCGGACTTGGACTGCGACCAGGTCACGGGCAACGACTTCCACGGCGGTTTCGAGGTGGTCGACTACCTTGCCCACCACGGACATTCTCGGCTGGGTTTCATCGGCGGTCCCCGCGAGGCGAGCACCGCAGCCAATCGCGAAGCCGGCTTCTGGGCGGGCATTGAAGCGCACGGAATCGATACCCAATCCGTTGCCTCTTGTCGTGGCGACTTCTCATACGACGACGGACAGCGTGGACTACGCGAGCTGGTCGCCAAGAGCCCCCGCCCGACCGCGGTATTTTGCGTCAACGACTTGATGGCCTTCGGTGCGATCGACGCGTGTCGACAGCTTGACCTCCGCGTGCCCGCAGACGTTTGGGTGGTCGGATACAACGACATCGCGATAGCAAGCTGGGGAGCCTACGATCTGACCACGCAGCGCCAGCCGCTCTCCGACATGGCCAGCAAAGCTGTCGACCTCGTGCTGGAGCGGGTCGCTCACCCACGCCTGCCGTCGCGGATCTGCCGTTTTCCCAGCCAGCTCGTCGTCCGCGGATCCACGGCCAACGCCGCTTGGGAAGACAAGACCCCGGACTGATTCCTGTCCAACGGATGGACTCCACGACGGGTGCTCGTAGCGTTGCGACTCTGCTCGCGAGCCGGCGCGCACGGTCGTGGACTTCGGCAGCCGTCAATTCGCCTGCGAGGATCTGACACGCCGACACCGGATGGGGAGGCCGCTGACGGCTCCCCATCCGGGCGTTTCTAACCACCTATTGGTTGACCTGGCCGGTCGGTGTCGGACAGTGCGGCGATTCCGCGATCGCTGAGCTGTGGTTGGCGCAGCAGAAGAGCGAGCAGGCCACAGCCAATTCCGATGCAGCCCGCGATCATGAATGCGGCGCCGTATCCCCACGCTCCGACGACCATCGAACCGAAACCAGCTCCGAGAACCCCGGTCAGGATCTTCGAGCTGTAGACCAAGCCGTAGTTCGTCGCATTGTTGTTCTCTCCGAAGTAGTCGGCAGTCATCGCTGCGAAGAGCGGGAATATCGCTCCTCCACCGAAACCCGAGACCATCGAGGCGAGCAGGAACAGTGGCATGTTGCCCAGCGACCCGGAGAAGTACACCGCGAACTGAGCCAGCCCGAGGACGATGCAGACGACCACGAGCGTGGTACGCCGCCCGTGACGATCGGAAATCCAACCGATGACGCCGCGCCCTGTGCCGTTGATGATTGCCTTCAAGCTCATCGACAGCGCGACCACGCCGCCTGCGAAGCCCATCTCCTTACCGAACGGCACCTGGAATGCTATTCCGAAGATGTTCACGCCGGCCGTACACAACAGGCAGAACCACATCAGCGGCAGGACGCCCGTCTTGATGGCCTCCGTCGGGGTGAACTGTTTGACCGCTGGCGGATTCTTCTCAAGCGAGCGACGGATTCGCGGGTCGTCGGACGTTGCGAGGGGATCGATCTCAGCAGGCCACCAGTTCTTCGGCGGGTCTTTGATGAAGAATCCGGTGGCGGCCACCACGCCCGCGAGGAAAAGCCCGACGGCCAGCAGCACCCCTCGATAATTGGAGAGATCCAAGTACGTGGTGAACAGGAAGATGAATGGGACCGAGCCGTATGCGAAGCCGCCGTTGACAAATCCGGTCTTGCCGCCCTTGCGTTCCGGGTACCACTTGCCGACGATGTTCACGCAGGTGGCATAGACCAGGCCCGCGCCGGTGCCGCCGAAGAATCCGAATCCCACGTACGCCCAGAGGACACTGGGGGCGTAAGCCAGGGACACATACCCGAGCAGTGCCCCCGCCGCGCCGAGGAGCATCGCCGCCCGGGCTGACAACTTGCCGGTTTCTCGCCACCGCCCGGCGGGGAACGCAATGCCGCCTTGAAAGATTATCCACACAGCCATCAGCCAGAAAATCTGCGAATCGTGCCAATTGTGGGCCGCGGTAAGCGTTCCCTCAGCCGAGGTGAAGGCATACTCAGATGAACTGATCGCCATCATGGCGATCCACGGCAGCCATACCATCCACATTCGTGAGCGGCCAAGGATGTCGCGGTCGGTCTCGCCAATCCGATAGACCCTACCGTTGGAATTCACTACCTCGCGATAGCGCTGCTTTACTGACGAACTCATAGTTGACGACTCCGGTTATCTCCGTTGATATTTGAATTCTCATCCTGTGGGCCGCGCCGGATGGACGTCGCCCTTGGGTTCAGGTCGCACGGTGTGCAGACCCTCCAACTCACTGGGCCGCAGAACGGGCGCACTCGCCGAAGGTGTTCCTGCGTCCGAACTGCGGCCCAGTACTGACGAAAGCGGGTGCGGTTAGCTGCTCAGCACGGCGTCCGACCACCGATTCGTGGCCATTACGACGGTCTTGAGTTCCGTGTACTCCCGCAGCGCCTCGGAACCGTGTTCACGCCCGAGGCCGCTCTTCTTGCTCCCTCCGAACGGCACCTCGGACGCGTAGCGGTAGGTGTTGATGAACACGTTCCCGCTCTCCAGACGCCGCCCGATGTTCAAGGCCTCGCGGATGTCGTTGGTCCACACGTAGGACGCCAGACCGTACTGAGTGTTGTTGGCATCCCGGATCGCGTCGTCGAGATTGTCATAGTCATGGACGACGAGCACCGGGCCGAATACTTCCTGCTGCGCAATGGGTTGGTTGACGTCGACGTCTGTCAGAACGGTGGGGCGGATGAAGTTGCCGGGCGCCCCTTCTACGGCGCCTCCGCACACCAGTGTGGCGCCCTTCTCCACCGCGTTCGTGATGTGGGTCTGTACCGACTCCAGGTGATCCTTGGAGATCAACGGACCCATCTGTGAGGCCGAGTCCATGGCGTCTCCGATCACCATCTGGCTGGCAAAGTGAACCAATCGGTCGACCACTTCGGCGCGCATGTCGGAGGGCACGAACAAGCGTGTCCCTGCGAAGCACACCTGCCCCATTCGGGCGAAGGCTTGGCTCATGACGCCTGCCGCGACTTCATCGACGTCGACGTTCTTGCCGACGATGATCGGGCCCTTGCCGCCCAGCTCCGCCAGCACCGGCGTCACGTTGCGTGCGGCATCGAGCAGCACTTCTTCGCCGCCCTCCGTGCCGCCAGTGAAGACGACTTTCCGGATGCCCGGGTGGCGCACCAGTGCCGACCCGACGGTGCGCCCCTTCCCGGGGACCATGTTCACCACTCCGGGCGGAAATCCCGCCTGCTCAACAAGTTTGCCCAACGCCAGCACCGACGCGAGCGCGACGATTGACGGCTTGATGACGACCGTGTTGCCGCATGCCAGCGCCGCAGCGCAGCCGCGCGCAAGCAGCTTCAGCGGAGTGTTCCACGGCACCACCTGCGCGATCACGCCGATCGGCTCGCGAACTCCGTACATCACCCGACCGTCGGGAAGCTGTGCCGACGTGCCTTCGATCTTCCCGGCGAACCCGGCGAAGTACTCGATGTGACGGGCAGCGGACTCCACCTCGAACCGGCTCTGCTTGATCGGGATTCCCGTGTTCCGGGCCTCCAGCTCCGCAAGAACGTCGATGCTCTCTCGCATCAGCGTTGCCAAGCGAAACATGCAGTTGCCCTTGTCCCGTCCCGACATCGCTGCCCAGGATCCGTAGAACGCCCTCGTTGACGACTCGACGGCCGCATCAACCTGGTCGATTGACGCGGGAGTGACGTCGAACAATCGCTCGTTGACGGAAGGGTCATTGACGGCCACAGGCGCGCCGCCTAGTCCCTTGCTCCATTCGCCGTCGATGAGCACCTGGGCGTCATCGCCATCGAGGGGAAACGCATCGACTGGGGCCGGGCGCGACAGTGAGTGTGACATGAATCTCCTAAGAAAAGTGAACGTGATCTCTGTCATGAATACGTATACATTAGCGTCAGGAAGATGTCTACAGGGCCTTCATCGGAGGTTGCTCGTTCTGCCAGGAAGCGCTGAGCGTGGACCGTTCGGGCCCGACGAATCGCCCGCCTAGCCCTTCGTCACTCGTTCCATCCTGCGCGAAGGCGATTGGTGAGGTAACCGACCCCCTCGACGCCGACGGTGACGGTGTCGCCGGGGTGCATGAATTCCGGTGGGGTGCGGCCACCGCCGGTGCCGCCGCAGGTGCCGCTGCTCATCAGGTCACCGGGCTGCAGCGTGACGGTCTGGGTGAGGAACTCCAGAAGTGTTGGGATGGAATAGATCATCGTGTCGGTGGTGGTGCGCTGCTTGTAGACGCCGTTGACGCGGGTGGAGATCTCCAGTGGATTGGTGTTGGGGTCGGGCACTTCGTCGGCGGTGATGACATAGGGACCCACCGGTGCGAAGGTATCCGGGCACTTGCACAGCGTGATCTGTAGCGGTTCGCGAAGCATGACGTCGCGCGCGCTGACGTCGTTGATCATCGTGTAGCCAAAGATGTATTCGTGCGCCCTTTCCGCGGACACGCGGTAGGCCGGTTTGCCGATGATGATGCACAGCTCGGCCTCCCAGTCGGTGTTCGTGCGGGGGGTCGGAATGCGAATGGCCTCGCCGGGTCCGATGACCGCTGAGCGGAGTTTGGAGAAGAACACTGGTTCCTTGGGCGCGAGCCCGGTCTCATCGAGGTGGTCCTGGTAGTTGCCACCAGCCAGCAATAGTGTCGCAGTGGATCCGAGGGGAGCCCGCAATCGCGTCGGGTGAACCACACGATCGGGCTTCGCGCTGGCCCGCCGTAGCCGGTCCAGTTCGTCGGGTCCGGCCTTGATGAGCGCGCCGAGGTCGACGTGGCCGGTGGGCAGTACACCATCATCGAGTTGGACACCGACTTCGGCACGGCCACTGTCGTTTTCGTAGGCAACGAACTTCACGTCATCTCCTGGTCTTCGTGGTGTCCCGGGCTCGGCGTCAGCTGCCGTACAGGGTGGCGAGGTTGCCGTGTAGCCGCTGGGCCAGCATCAGGCATCGACCCGCACGAGTCGTGCCGGTTCGACCTCTCCGTTAGCGGGGCTGAGGAGTCCGCCGGTGGTGGTGACGAACAGCGCCGGGGACGATCCGGCAGCGATGGCGACGGCGGTCGGTCCGGCGATGCCGTCCGCGTGGGTAGCAACGTCTTCCCGGCGCCCGTCGGGATGCAGGCACAGCACACTGTGAAAGGTATGCGTGGCGAAGAAGATTCGGCCGTCGTCGGCGACGGCGAAGTCATCGGCTACCAGACGTTGAGCTACTACTTCGAGCTCTGCGGCGGGCTCCAGACTCGCGACGGGCGTCCGAAGGATGACGCTCCTGTCGGTGGAGCTCATCACCAGCCAACCATCGTGGACGGCCAGACCGTTGATGCCCGGCAGCGTGGATCCCGCGGTGCGTGGTGTGAGAAGTTCGTGTTCGAGCCACACCGTGGCGCTCCCGAGGGTGGGGTCGACGCCGACGACGAGGCTTCGGGCCGAGTCGGCCACGAACAGCCGACCGCCGTCCCAGGCCATGCCGTTGGCACCCAGTACGTCCGGAAGATCGCAGACCCACTGCGGTCCATCGGAGGTGATGCGGAACAGCTGGCAATCGGGCTGGCCCTGCGTGCCCACGGCAGCGAGCGTTCCCATGACCGGGTGGGTCGCGATACCCGTTGGCGCCCGGTCGAATTGGGCGGCGAGATGGACGGATCCATCTGGCCTGACTCGGTATACGGCGTTGTCCGATGGTGAGGTGACCAACCAGGATTGGCCATCTTCGGCCAGCGCGAGGTTCTCCAGGAAGGTGCCAGCCGGCCATTCGGCGATGACGTGAGTGGGTACGCGAACTCGACGCCCAGCGTCGTGTGGGGGATGGAGGACGTCGGAGGGCTGTTCACTCATGGCGCTCCTTGCGCGTCGCGGTCGGACGCCGGCCGTGGGTGACGCATCGGGGCCGCGTCGAGCCACGGCCCGTGGGGATCGAGGGGTTTGTCGGGCATTGTTTGCGAGGCCAGTCCGCCGGATGGTTGCTTCATCAGCCGGATGAACTTGCCGTCGGGTTCGACGATGACGATGACGGGGCCGCCGCCTCCGGGCAGGATCGGCGAGTGCTCGACGTCGTTGGCGTCGAGATGCTCGATCCAGTCGTGGAATTGTTCGTCGGTGTCGAGTGCAAGCACCATCAGGTCGCAGTGGCGTAGCGCGCCTGCGGCGGCGGGTGCCCAGCGCAGTTCGACGAGGACGGGAAGCCCTGGAACCTCGAGAATCGTTGCGTACCTGGCTCCGTCGCTGTCGACGTGATCGAGTCCCGTCAGATGGTCGGCCCCGAGAACCCGTTGATACCAAGCCAAGCTGGCATCGAGGTCGGCGACCGGAATCTTGAGGTGATGGAATCCGGACAGAGCGGGTGCGGTCACGAGCGATCAACCCCTTGCGGTGGTCTTCCAGTGGTGGTCGTAGCGACGTCGATGCCGAGAGCCTCGGTAATCAGCGCCTGGTCGGCGACGATCCCGTCGGGTCGGACCACAAGCGTTTCGGTCACGTCCGGTGACGTGGTGAGCGTGACGTCGCGGGGTACGTCGGGGACTGCTCCGCTCGAGGGTGAGACGAGCGTCCACGACAGGCCTCTCGGTACCGCGATGCGTGGGTCGATGCGGGTTCCGGCCAATGTCGCTGCCGGTTCCGCAGACGGGTAGGCGATGGCGAGTTGGGACATCTTGTTAGCGAGCCACTCGGCGGCCCCCGGCACTCCGGCCACGGCGGCCAGGGTGTCGTTGCGCAGTGCGGCGGTGTCGTGGCCGTGGATCATCGCCAGGCTCATCAGCTGCGAGGTGAAGGCGATCAGTTCCTCGGCGACGGGGTGGCGTTCGGCGTCATAGGTGTCGAGTAGGTGTGCGCCGGTGCGGCCGGTGAGCACGTGGTGCAGCTTCCAACCGAGGTTTCCTGCGTCCTGGATGCCGGTGTTCATCCCCTGGCCGCCTGCCGGGCTGTGGGTGTGGGCGGCGTCGCCGACGAGGAAGACGTTTCCGCGCCGCATGGCCGGCGCGACACGCTGTTGGACGCGGTACGTCGAGCTCGACACGACGGTCTTCACCGAGGCCTCGCGGGCCCATCGCGGCCCCCGCTCACGCAGAAGCCCCGCGACACCGGCAATGTCGGGTGCACCGGTGCCGGGCGGCACGGATGCAACAACCCGCAGTTGCCCGCCGGGCAACGCCGAGGTGATGAGCATGCCGTGCTGACTGAACGAGAACGTGGTGTCCAGGCTGTCGGTGCCTTCACCGTCGAGCACGACGTCGGCCAACGCGAACAGAGCAGCAGGCGCATCACCAGGGAAGAGCAGGCCGGATCGCTGCCGCACCGTGCTATGCAGCCCGTCGCAACCGATGATGAACCGGGCGTTGATGACTCGCATCGTGCCGTCTTCGTCGACGACGGTGGCTGCGCTCCCGGGAAATTCGTCGACGAGCTCCAGCAGTCGCACCCCGCGGTGGACGCCACTGCCCAGGTCCTGCAATCGCTGCTCGATGCGCAACTCGGTTTGCTGCTGGGAGATCAGCAGCAGGAAGGGGTACGGGCTCGCGACGTCGTCGTAGGACAGCCGGAGTAGGGGCCGATCGCCGTCCACGACGGCGAAGCCGCCGCCGCGCAGGCCGTCCTCGATGAGGGGAGCGGCGACGTCGATGCGCTCGAGGTATTCGAGTGTGCGAGGTTGCACCGCGGCGGCCTTCGAGCCAGGGGCTACGGCGGGCTTCGGGTCGATGAGGACGTGGTCCACGCCGAGCTGGGCGAGGGTGGCACCCAATGTCAGGCCTGCGGGGCCTGCGCCGACGATCAGGACATCGGTACTCGCCGGCAACCGATCGATCATGGGCACCTCGTTCATTTAACCGAAACGTACGTTTCGCTTAAAGCAACCGTAGCGCGCCCTCGGCTATACCGCAACGAGCGTTTCGCCTTTAGGGTGGTGGGATGCCGAAGATCAGCGAAGCCGCACGGTTGGAGGTCCGCAGGAGCATCTTGCTCAGTGCTTGGAAGTGCTTCTCGCGACAGGGTTTTCATGCCACGTCCATGGACGACGTGATCGCCGAGACCGGCATGTCGTCCAGCTCCGTCTACCGGTACTTCCGCAGCAAGGAGGATCTCGTCGACGCTGCGGCCCAGGACACCATGGCGCAGACGTACTCATCCCTGGCTGAACTTCTCGACCAGGATCCGGTACCAGGGCCCGCCGAAACGCTGACGATGCTCGTCGACAACCTGCGAAGCAGGCGCGGTGGCGAGTACGACCTGACCAAGATCTCGATGGCGGCCTGGGCCGAGGCGCTGCGACGCCCCGAGATGCACGACGTCGTCCACCAGTTCTATGCCAAGATGACCGGCCTCTTCACAGCGTTGACTCAACGCTGGGCCAGCGAGGGGACGGTGCCCGACGGCAGCGATCCCAACGCATTGCCCAGCCTGTTCGTGACGTTGATGCCCGGGATGATCGTCATGAGCCACCTCTATGAATTGCCCGATGCGGAGTCACTTGCCCGGGGAGTCGCCGACTTCGCGGCAGCCATGAAGTCGCGCGCCAGCCAGAGCTGACCCACTCGGCGACCCAGATGGCGGGATGGCGGCCGGGATCGGAACGAGGGACGGTATCTGCAAGGTCGGGTGGCCCCACCCTTGGGACGCAGCACTCGCAACGCGGGAGGTGCTACGGCCAGCGAAAACTAGATGATGGGGAGTTCGCCGCCGTCGACGATCAGGCTGGCTCCGGTGATCCACTGCGCCCGGTCCGAGACGAGGTAGGCGACGGCCTCGGCGATGTCACGCGGGTCTCCGGGGCGACCCAGAGGGACACCTGCCGTGGTGTCGGCGAGCGAGACTCCCATTGCGTCGGCGAAGTTCTGGCGGATCGCGTCGGCGCCGGGGGTGAGCACGTTGCCGGGCACGATCGTGGTGACGCGGATCCCGGCGGGCGCGAGCTCGGCTGCGAGCGCCTTGCCGTAGGCGTTGAGCGCGGCCTTGGCGGCGCCGTAGTGCGCCAGCGGCGGCGCGGGTGCCAACGCCGCTCCGGATGAGATGTTGACGATCACGCTGCCCGCGCCGGTCTCGCGCAGTGCTGGCAGGAGCGCGTTGTTGACCCGGACGGCGGAGAGATAGTTGAGGTCGAGCGCGTCGAGCCATTCCTCATCGGGGATCGATGCGATGCCATCGACGTGGGCGCGTGCCGCTGCCGCGTTGTTGACCACGATGTCGACGCCGCCGAGTTCGTCGAGCGCGGCCGCGGCGAACGCTTGCGCACCTGCGAGCGTGCTGATGTCGCCTTGGATGAAGGTGGCGGCTTTCGGTGTCTCGTCGGTGGGGTGGCGCGCCGTGGTCACGACGGTGGCGCCGCCGTCGAGTAGCCGCTGCACGATGGCCGCGCCGATGCCGCGCGAACCTCCCGTGACGATCGCGCGCTTGCCGGAGAACTCAGAAGGGTCGATCGCTGCAGTTTTGAACATACGGTCCACTATACGGATTTTGGACCGATCGTCCAGAAGTTTCGGACCGTAAGTTCAGAACGGCGTAAAGTTGGACGAATGGCGAGACCACGGAAATTCGATGAGCAAGAGGTCGTGGCCGCTGCCCGCCTGTTGTTCAACGAAACCGGTTACCACGGCACGTCGGTCGAGGATCTCTCTCGCGTCACCGGACTCAGCAAGGGCAGTCTCTATGGCGCGTTTGGTGACAAGGAGGCCCTGTTCCAGCGAGTATTCGACGAGTACTGCGCAAGCTCCGACGAGGGTGCCGCCGCGCGACTGGACGGCCCGGAGGATCAGGCGCTGGACCGCATTCGCACCTGGCTGACGGCGCCGGAGGGCTGCACCGACCGGCGTGGCTGCCTGTTATCGAAGGCCACGGCCGAACTGGCCTGGGAGAACGACGCCATCGCGTCCCGGTCGCTCGCGGCGTACGAAACGCTGCTGGACAGCTGCCGCCAACTCGTCGAGCAGGCGCAGCGGGCCGGGCACATCGATCCGGCCGCCGACGCCGCGGCGCTCGGCGGACTCATCCTGACGACGCATCGCGGGCTCGAGGCGCTCGCCAAGGCGGGAGTCGACACCGAAACGCGCAACCGCATCGCCACCGCCATGATCGACACCATCGCGCTCACTTCCTCCTGGACGACGAGGTGTGAGACGAGCAGTAGTCGGTCGGCGTGAACGCCCAATCCCGTAGCGCTCGACGCCCTGGGCCAAACCGGTGCCCGTTCAAGAAATGGACGCACTGCTCCTTCTGGCGATGACCTGGCTGGCGAATTCGAGCATCTGGTCAAGGGTGGGGAACATGGCGAAGGCATCGAGGATCGCCTCATCGACGCCGGAGTCGGCGAAGCGTCCGAGCTTGTCGGCAACCGAGTCAACCGACGTGCCCGGTTCGAGGTTGATCCGCACCGCCGTCTTCAGCGCGTCAGGATCACGGCCGGCGTCCTGCGCCGCTCGGCGAGCGATGGACCACAAGTGATCGGAATCGTGCAGCCCCTCCACTCCAAGCCAACCGGTGCCACTTCGGCCAACCCGGCGCATCGCGGCCTCGCTGGCACCGCCGATCCAGATGGGCGGACCGCCGACCTGGACCGGACGCAGGTCGGCGTGGACCGGCGGCAGGGAGATGAATTCGCTATCCCAGGACACCGGGTTGGTCGTCCACCACTGGTGCAGGAACGCCAATAGGTCATCGAGCATCCGCCCGCGCCGGTGCCAGTCCGCGCCACGGGCGATGTCGAATTCGTCCTTCATCCACCCGAGTCCCACGCCAACGTCGAGGCGACCGTCGCTGAGCACGTCGAGTGTGGTCAGCAGCCGGGCCAGGTGCGTGGGCTCGTAGTAGAACGTGCTGAGCGTGCTGGCGTTCAGCCGCACCCGGCTGGTCGCCGTCGCGGCGACCGTCCACAGCAGCACCGGATCGAGGTAACGGGTCATCTGCGCCGGGTACGGCTGGTCCTTGCCGGGATAGGTGCTGTGCATGTCCACCGGGGTGACCAGTCGATCGCCGACCCACAGCGTGTCGTAGCCAAGGTCCTCGAGTCCGCGGCAGAACGCGCTCAAACCCACGGCGCTGCCGACTGCGGGCCCGACGAAGGGAATTACGAAACCAAGCTTCAGCACGGGAATCCCTTCCAGGCAGCCGATGGTCGGCCGACACTGACATCTGGCATGTGCGAATAGTCCTCGCGGTACGGGGCGAAGGTGGTCATCTTGCTCTCGAGTCCTTGGTTGCTTGGGCGCCCTGTCGGCATGGTCGTTCGATCACCGAAATGAGCAACGACCACAACGGTTTCCGACGATTCGGAAGGCCGGTACTCTGCTGCCGCGGTGCGGTGCGACGAGTCTTTCCGCACGGCGACGTGTGTGCGTTTCGTGCCGTGTGCGGCCAGCTCAGCCGAGGTTGACGCCGAGGGAGAAGTTCAAGCTGCCAACGCCGTGGTTGGCCAGGCCCACCGACAGCAGGCCCGCGCCTTCGAGCCAGTGCGCCATGCTCAGATCGCCGGTGTCCTGTGGGCGCAGTCCGAGGCTCGTGATGAACGCTGACACGCTTGCCTTGGCCTGCGCGTCGTCGCCGGCGATGAAGACATCCAGCGGGCCGCCCGCTGCCAGGACGTCGCGGAAGAGGGTGTTGAACGCCTTGATGACGCGGGCACTTGCGGGGGCGGCCGCGGCGACCATTTGTGCCACGGAGGTGTCGTCAGGGACGGCCAGCCCGGTGGCGCTGGAGTTGAAGGGATTGGTGATGTCGACGAGGATCTTGCCGGCCAGCGCGTCCCCGTACTGGCTGACGATCGGTACGGCGCTGTCGAACAGCACGGCGAGGATGACGATGTCGCCAGCCGGGGTGGCGCCCCAGGTTCCGGCCGTGGCGCCGTTGCCGAGCGCACTGGCCAGGGCCGCGGCCTTGGCCTCATCGCGACCGATGACCTCGACGGCGTTGCCGCCCGTGACGGCCAAGGCGCCGATGGCGCTGGCCATGTTCCCGGAGCCAATGATGCTGATACTGCTCATGATGTGCCCACTTCCGTGATCGTGATCGTCCGTCGTGCCTCGTTCGCCCGGTCAGGCCCAGCGTCGGTGCCGACATGCTCGGACACCTGCCGCTTGCTAGCCACGCCGCAGCGACCCATCCGCTCCTGACTCTTGCTTCGAGCGGGTGATCCACAGCCGAGCGCTTATGTAACCCGGTCTGTGTACTTAATCTATTGGATCACGGTAACGATGGCAAGCTCTCCACCCCGACCCTGGCGGGAGGTTGGCGATCTCGGGGTCACCCAGGTGACGACACCGGTTCCGAAGTACGTGACGTCTTGCCTGCAGATCCGCCCGGCTAATTCAGGGCCGACAACGCCGTTTCCGGGTCATAACCGGTGAAGGCATCCAACTCGCCATCACGGAGCCGGTGCACCCACCTCGGGTCGGCGAGCAGTGCACGCCCGACCGCTACGACGTCGAATTCGCCTGCCTCGAACTGCTTCACCACGCGGTCGAGCGGCGCGGGCTGGATCACCTGACCGTGCTCTTCACTGCGAAAGCTCGTCTCCAGCCCGACGGAGCCCACCGCGATGACCGGTAAACCCGTGATTTTCTTCGTCCATCCTGCGAGGCTGCGCCCGGGGTCCACGTCAGGGAACGCGGGCGTGTAGTGCCGGCGCATCGAGGGGTGTAAGACATCGACGCCTGCGTCGACGAACGGAGTCAGAAGCTCCTTCAGTTGGGTCGGGTCGTCGGCGATCGACCCCGTGTAATCGGTGATCTTCCACTGTGAGAACCGGAAGACGATCGGATAGTCCGGGCCGACTGCGCCGCGCACCGCCGCCACCACCTCGGCCGGAAAGCGCGTCCGTGCGGCCAATGATCCCCCGTACCCATCGCTGCGAAGGTTGGTTCTCCCCCAAAGGAACTGGTCTAAGAGGTACCCGTGACAACCGTTCACCTCCACAGCGTCGAATCCGATCTCACGCGCTGTGGCAGCGCTATCGGCGTACAGCTGGGCGAGCCGCGGAAGCTCGTCGGTCGCCAGCGCCCGTCCCCTTGGTGCGCCGAACGCGTCGACACCCGACGGGCCGACCGGCACCACTCCGTCGGCTTCATCGCGTTGCACGCCTTGATGCCACAGTTGGACGGCGACGGTGCCACCCTCCGTGTGAACGGCGTCGATGACACGGCTCCAGCCGGCGAGCACGTCGTCGCCCGCCAGCGTTGGGATGTTGGATGGATAACCTGCGGCCGGGTCGGGCAACCGAACGCCTTCGGTGATTATCAGCCCCACCCCACCCGCTGCGCGGCGCCGATAGTACTCAGCGACGTCGGCCCCGGGGATGCCACCGGGTGACGCCTCACGAGTCATCGGCGCCATGGCGAATCGGTTCGGCATGGTCAGTGAGCGAACGGAGAACGGTGTGAACAAATCATCGATTGTCATGACCGGATCAAACACGTTGTGCGCCTGCACTATTCCACTTAGATCAATGTCGGCAACACTCGCTCACCGCCGCGAGCGACCTCGACGAATTGCCAGACTGTCACCAGTGCGGTCCGAAATGAGTTACGGGACAGCGCTATTCTGGCGTTCTAGCCATACTCGCCCGGTCGAATCGATTGGCCTGGAGTTGCGGCCTGGCGCGTGCCGTTGCGCCACAAACCTTCTCGGGGCCCCGCAGGTCGCCGATCTCTACAGAAGCCCCGTCATACCTCCTCCTCGGTTTTGACTGCCGAGCGTTCGATTCCACAGCCCGCGCACCCACGGCTGCCAGACCACGGTCTGGCAATGGCACAGCATACACACGTCAATAGTTATCGTCTATGGACAGAAGGATTGCGTGATTGGCTGCCGCGTTTACCCGGTCCGGCGAATCGACCGACCTCGCAGGCGGCGCTAATTGGGTGACACGCGTACATCACACGGCATGGTCGGGTTCAAAGATGCTGGTGGATATCAGTTCCGGACAGCACACGGCGACGGGCCGAGAGCGGGCCATACCGCCGGGGCCAAGCTGGGCGTCGCTGCATTTTGTGGCTCCGCGCGCACCCATGACAGTCCCGCTAGGCTCGCGTGACGTTACTGTTCATTGACATGAGCACGCTTACCGTTGCCTCACGCCGGTACCGCCTCCCGATGTCGACGCGGCCCGGCCGGGCGTCGGCTCGTACTGACCATGGACCCTCCCGTCACCGGCCGACAGTGGCCGCGACCAAGCGAGGCATTGTCAGACCATTGTCACCACGTTAACGCCCATGGACATTGATCCATCCAAGGGCGCGAACCGCCCGGCATCGCCGGCTTTGGCGGCACCTTCTTTAGTCCGTCTACTTCTGAAATAGGCTGCACAACATTGGATTACCGCCCTCCATAGAGCGAGTGCCGAGATACACGGCTCAGCATCGTCGGGGACCGATCCCGACAAAATAGTTACCGCTCATTGACATCGCACCGCATGACGCCCTACAGTCGTGACACGCGCCACATCTAGCAGGGTGCGTCTCAAGACACTCGACGAAACCCGCTCTGCGCGGCGTACGGGGGTGCACCGAGGCGACACGGCTCGGATCCCGGGGCTCGTGCCGCCGCCCTGTTGTGAACGCGATACGGGCGTTCAACCCGATCGAAGGAGATCGACGTGAAGCTGTCATGCGCGTTCGCCACGTCGCTTGAGACACCGCACCACGTCCGCATTGCGGAGGAGCTCGGTTACCAGAGGGCGTTCTTCTACGATTCGCCGGCCCTTTACCCAGACGTTTGGGTGCAGTTGTGCCGCGCCGCGGATCTGACCGAACGGATCGTGTTGGGCCCAGGGGTGTTGATCCCGAGCCTGCGTCACCCCATGGTCACGGCAGCGGCCGTCTCCACCCTCGTATACGCCGCGGGGGTGGAGCGGGTGGTCGTCGGGATCGGAAGTGGGTTCACCGGACGCTACGCAATGGGGAAGTCACCCGTCCCGTGGGCGTACGTTCGTCAATACGCGTTGACGGTTCAGGCACTTCTTCGTGGCGAGCAGGCCGAGTGGGAAGGTGCGATCACACAGATGATCCACCCCGACCTACGCTTCGCACCGTCGCGTCCCATCACGGTGCCGTGGGTGGTCGCGGGTCAGGGACCGAAAGGTCTTGCAGTGGCCCGTGATTTGAATGCCGGCGTGTTGAGCATCACCACCCCCAACGCGGACTTCGAATCCAACACCGTCATGATTCCGGGCACGGTTCTCGACGAGGGTGAGGACGCCGGGTCTGAACGGGTAATCGACGCCGCCGGGGGCGCCGCGGCGCTCTATCTGCACTGGGCCGTCGAACACGGCGTACTCGCGGAGATGCTCGGGGAAGGCGGCAAACTTTGGGCGGCAGCGTACGACGCGGTTCCGCCGAACGTCCGTCATTTGGCCCTCCACGATCGTCACGTGGTGGGCGTCAACGACTACGACCGGCCCTTCGTGAACGGCGACCTGATGGTGGCCAGCGACGTGGCGCTGACCACGAAACAGTGGCGAGACAAGTTGGCCGACTTTCGGTCCGCTGGCTGCACCGAAGTGGCCTATCAACCCGCCGGTCATGACATACCCCGCGAGTTGGAAGCCTTCGCAGCGGCATTCCACGCCGATGTTCAGACCAAGCAAGGACAGCTATGAAACAACTCAAGTTCATCGAGTGGCAGCAGGACCAGACGATTGCGACGGTGTGGTTGAACAAACCGCCGGTCAACGCCGTCGACAGCGAGATGTACGCCGAGATTGAACAGTTCTTCGGCAACATGGCGCATTACACGCCGGAGGCTCGCGTAGTGGTACTGGCGGGCCGAGGGAAACACTTCTGCGCGGGAAACGATCTCGCGGAGTTTCAAACACTGGGTCCAAGCAACGCCGAAGCGAGGCTGAAGGAGGCCCGCGACGCATTCTGGTCGATCTACTCTTCTCCACTGCCGACCATCGCGGCAGTGCACGGCGTCGCGGTCGGCGCGGGGCTTGCCATCGCGGCTTCGTGCGATCTCGTCATCGCAGCCGAGAGCGCGCGGTTCGCCACCCCCGAGGTCAACGTCGGAGTGCTGGGGGGAGCCAAGCACCTCTCCCGCCTGGTGCCACAAGGCATGGTCAGGCTGATGCACTACACCGGCGACCTCGTCAACGCGCGAACGCTGCAGCCGTACGGCGGTATCGCGGATATCGTTCCAGACGACCAACTCCTGGAATCGGCGCTCTCCCTGGCGCGGTCGATCGCCAGACACAGCCCCGCGACACTGAGGTTGGCCAAACGCAGCCTCAACGGCATCGAGTACATGGACTTGAAAGAGGGATACGAATTCGAGCAGAGCCTGACCCGTGAGTTGTCCGGCTACGACGACTCGAAGGAAGCAGTGAACGCCTTCCTCGAAAAGCGGCCGCCCGTCTATACGGGGCGCTGAAGCGACATGACCACCGAACTCGACGACTACCGGCAGCAGGCACGGGCCTGGCTCTCGACGGCGGACATCCCGCCCGTCCCACTCGATCTGGACGCGCGGTTCGCTGTCCTCCGGCAGTGGCAGAAGACGCTTTTCGAGGCGGGATGGGTCGGTATCGCCTGGTCGAAAGATGCTGGAGGGCAGGGTCTAACACATTTGCACCAGCTTGCGTTCGTAGAGGAGCTGGTTCGCGCCCGCGCTCCACAACCGATTGGTCTGATCGGGCTCGACGTCGTCGGGCCGTCCATCGACAGCTTCGGCACCGACTGGCAGCGCAGAGAACTGCTTCCACGCCTGCTGTCCGGAGACGACATCTGGTGTCAGGGGTTCTCCGAACCTCAGTCCGGCTCCGATCTGGCGTCGTTGCGGACTCGCGCGGTAGCAGAAGGTGACGAGTTCGTGGTGTCTGGGCAGAAGGTGTGGACGAGTTGGGCCCACATGTCCCAGTGGTGCGCGCTACTGGCCCGCACGGACCCGGCCGTCCGAAAGCAGGCCGGGATCAGCTATCTGCTCGTCGACATGAACAGCCCGGGAATCACGGTCCGCCCGATCGAACAGATGACCGGTGACCGTGAGTTCTGCGAGGTCTTCTTCGACGACGTTCGCGTGCCCAAGCGAAACCTCCTGGGCGGCATCGGAGAAGGGTGGTCCATCGCTACCCACACGCTGGGTAGCGAACGCTCCGGCGCTACCCTGCGAGCCCGTGTCGACTGCGAGGTCGCGTTCGAAGACGCCGTGATCGAACTACGTGACCGACGCACACGTCGCGGCAGCACCGGACCGATCGACGATCGCACGCACGCCGCAGTCGGTCGATCACATATCGCACTTCGCGTCCTCGACGGTCAGACGCGACAGACCACCGCGCGGCTGGTCTCGAATGTGGGCCCCACCGCCGCGGACTCGGTAGACAAGCTCCTGCTCAACGACATCGACCAGACCCTCCACGCCGAACTCGCCGCGTTGCTCGGCCCGTTGCGCGCCGTCCCCGGTTCGCGTCCGCTCGGTCTTCGTGCCGAGCGCTGGATCCACGACCACCTGTTCTCCCGGGCTGTGTCCATCTATGGGGGGTCATCGCAGATTCAACGAAACATCATCTCCGAACGGCTGTTAGGACTTCCCCGTGAGTGACGTCGAGATCGACACCGACACCGACATCTCAGTTCAAGTCGCCGACGCCGTCGACGACTACCTCCGTCGCACTTACGACGACGAACGGCGACGCAGGATCCTGGAAAGTGGCGGATGGGATGCGACGTTCTCGGCGGAACTCGCCGGACTGGAGTGGTACTCGCTCGCGGTCCCGGAGAGTCACGGTGGACTCGGAGCGCCGCTGTCGGCATTGGGTCCTGTCTTCATGCACTTCGGTCGGTACCTGGTCGCAGGCCCATCGCTCGAGAATGCGCTCCTTCCCGCGCTCCTCCAGCGACCGGACGACTGGACGTCCACTCCGGCCATCGCGGCCGCTGTCCAAACGGGGATACCCCTGGCACTCGTCGATCCCGGCATCACCGACGACTGGGCGGACGACGTCGGAACGGTGGTACTGAGCCCGAACGGACTGCGCGGCTCCGTCAACGCCGTGCGGTTCGCCCGGCAGGCACGACTGCTGGTCGTGATCGCCGACAGCGAAACCGGTCCCGCGATCTGTCTGGTCGATTCGACTGAACCGGGCGTCACGATCGACGACGTCGACAGCGCGGACCCCACCGCGACTCTTGGTCGCGTGACCTTCGCTGATGTACGTCCGACCGGTGCGCACCGAACCGGGCACGCCGGCGACGACCGGCTGATCCACAGGATCCGGTCGTGGACAAGGATCTTGATCGCATGCGAACTCAGCGGCATAGCTCAACGGTGTCTCGATCGCACGATCGACTACATCCGACAACGCGAACAGTTTGGACGTCCGATCGGCAGCTTTCAAGCAATCAAGCACATCGCGGCGGACATGTACACCCGCTCGACTGCGTTGCACAACCTGTGCATCGCCACCCTCGACGATGCAGCCCATGCAGATGAGCGGCAGTTGCATCTCCTGGGCGCCACCGCGAAAGCCTACGCATCGAGTGTGGCGGTTCGGATATGCGAGGACGCGATTCAACTACACGGCGGCATCGGTTTCACGACCGAGAACGAGCTGAACTGGTACTACAAAAGAACTTTGGCACTACGCGGCTGGTACGGCGACCCGACAGAACTCGAGCGCCGAATTGGAGTGGCCCTGCTCGAGCGATCTTTCGGGGACGACGGTCAACTCACCACCCCCGATACCACCCTCGATACCAACTCCGTCCCGACGACGAGGCAGCGATGATCCCCACGAGGCTGACCCCGGATGTGATTCGCCAGAACAGCGGGCCTGGACTCTGGGAGGACAACCTGATCGACGGATACCTCTCGGAAGCTGCGGCACATGCGCCCGAGCGGGCCGCCGTGGTCGATCGCGGCCGGTCGTGGTCCTACGGCGAACTCGATGAGAGGGTCAATCGGTTCGCGTCCGCGCTGAGAAGCCGCGGCATCGAACACGGGGAGGTCGTGTCCTGGATCTTGCCGAACTGGGTGGAAGCCCTCATCGTTCACCACGCCGCCCTGCGGATCGGCGCGATCAGCAATCCGATCATGCCCATCTATCGCCACGCCGAGACGCGATTCATTCTGCAACAGGCACATTCAAAAGTCGTCATCGTGCCGCAACGATTTAGAGGCTTCGACTACGTCGCCATGATCAACGACATCTTCGAGGATCTCCCGAACCTGGAGACCGTCGTGGTCGTCGGTGCCGGGGGCAGGCCTGCGACCGGCTGGTCCGTCGGATTCGAGGTACTGCTCGAAGAAGGACGAACCGATCCCATCGAGCCAACCGGCCGCAACGCGAACGACCTGGCACTGCTGCTCTATACCTCCGGCACGACGTCGGACCCGAAAGGCGTGCTTCACACCCACAACACCTTGGACTACGAGAACCGGAGCATCATCGAGTTCTTCGGACTGACGGCATCAGACGTCGTCTTCATGCCCTCCCCCGTTGGACACATCATCGGAGTGCTCTACGGCATGCAGTTGCCGTTCATGCTCAATGTGCCGGTCGTACTGCTCGACATCTGGGAACCAGGCGAGGCGCTGGGACTCCTCAGCGCACACTCCTGCACCTTCGTCGTGGCCGCCACCCCGTTTCTCCACGGGATCGTGCATCACCCGAACCTCCCCGAAACCGATGTCAGCTCGCTACGCATCTTCGCCTGTGGTGGTGCCGGGGTTCCACCGGAGCTGATCAGGGTGGCCACGACGGCACTGAACTGCGTCGTGAGTCGAGGGTATGGATCCACCGAATGTCCCACCGTCACGGCGAGTAACGCATCGGACCCACCGGCCAAGCATGCGACCACTGACGGACGGCCCATCGGGTCAGCCGCGGTGCGCCTGAGCGACAAGGGTGAACTGCTGGTGCGCGGCCCGGAAATGTTCGTGGGCTATCTCGACGGTGCACTTGATGCAGAGGCTTTCACCGACGACGGCTGGTTCTACACCGGAGATCTCGCACGGCTCGATTCCGACGGATACGTCGAGATCACCGGCCGCGATAAGGACATCATCATCCGTGGCGGTGAGAACATCAGCGCCAAAGAGGTCGAAGACCTCCTGTTCGAGCATCCGAAGATCGACGACATCGGGATCGTCGCCTTCCCCGATCCCATCCTCGGCGAACGTGTCTGCGCCGTAGTCGTTCTCGATCGCGGAGAGACAGTCACCCTCGCCGAGATCGCTGACTGGCTCACCGCCAGGAAGATTGCGCGACAAAAACTCCCCGAACGTCTCATAGTGATCGACGAGCTCCCGCGCACCGCGAGCGGGAAAGTGCAGAAGTTCAAGCTCCGCGACCTCGCCCGATCTCGTGCACTCACCTCTACGGAATCCTGAAAGGCGGGCCGTCACGGTGAAGGCACACGAGCTAGTTCAGTTCGCCTCCGATCACCAGTTCCTCGAAGCACTGCGCTGGCACGACGGTGCACTCTGGGCGAGCGACTTCTTCAGCAGAGAGGTCCTCAGGTTCTCCAGCGACGGAACCTCGACGACGGTTGCGACGATCGCCGGCGCACCGTCGGGCCTCGGTTTCCTTCCCGACGGTTCCGTTCTCGTCGTGTCGCAAGCAGACGCCACCGTGCAGCGCATCGCCGACGACGGATCGGTGAGTACGTACTCGGATTACAGCAGCATCGCCGGCGGAGCCGGAAACGACCTCCTGGTCACCCCGGCCGGTCACGCCTACGCCGGCAACTTCGGGTTCACACCCGGTGTGGAAGATCCCAAACCGACCCACCTCGCCCACGTCGACCTCGGGGGCCACGCGCACGACGTCGACGAGGACCTCGTCTTCCCGAACGGAATGGCCGTCACCGCCGACGGAGTCCTCCTCGTCGCCGAGACCTTCCTGCACCGGATCAGCGCCTTCGACATCAACCCGGACGGATCGTTGTCGGGCCTCAGGGTGTGGGCACAATTGCACGATTGCTATCACCCCGACGGGATCGCCCTGGACAGCGACGGCGGAGTGTGGTTCGGCAACGCCCTCACCACCGGCGACGACAGCGGTTTCTACCGCGTCGTCGAAGGCGGCGAGATCACGGACAAGGTCCCAGTCACCGGCGCCTGGGCGGTCGCCTGCGCATTTGGTGGAGACGGCCTCGGCACCTTGTTCATGAGCTGCAACGCCACCACGGTCGAGGACTTCGGCCAGGGCCGCTCGACGGCAGTCATCGCCGTCGCGGACGTCAAGCGATCTGGCGCGCCGAATTGGTCGACACGCAGCGCGTCGGTCGTCGATTGACGATCGCCGCCACTCCGGGACACGGCGGGGCGCTGATGCACGGCCCGCGAGCCTAGTATCGGTACGACGGAAGGACGTCGAACGGTCGAGGGGAGTTCGCGGCATGACTCGGGCGCGCGCTGACCCCCAGCCCTCCGAACCGTCGCCTCGCCAGGTGCAGATCGCCACGAACGCAAGCGAATTGTTCAGCGCTCGCGGGTTTCACTCGGTTCGCATGGACGACATCGCCAATGCCAGCGGGATCACGGCGCGCGCGCTCTACCGGCATTTCGTCAACAAACAGGCGCTCCTGTCCCAGGTGGTGCTCGACGACCAGCAGCGGGTCGTGGACACCCTGACGAGGCTCAACGCCAAGCCTGCCGACGAGCGCACCCTCGACGGGAATCTGGCCGAACTGGCCGACGTCGCCTTGGAAGGGCGGCGGCTGTCTCTGCTGTGGCAGCGCGAAGCTCGCCACCTCGACGTCGACGACTTTCGCAAGGTCCGTAGCCGCACTCGTTGGATATCCGAACAGTTCGGGAACCTTCTGGTCGTCCCCGAGCGCTCCGACCTCGATGCGGCGGCGACAGAGTTGAGAAGCTGGGCGGTGGTCAGCATCGTGTCGAGCCCCGCGTTCTATGATTCGGCGTTGTCCCGCCAGCGCCTCAGCCAGCAATTGATAGCGGCGAGTAAGCGCGTCATTGCCAGCCGGGCACCGAAGCGCGTCGCCGACAGCCCTGCACCGGCTGCGCTCGGCCGCAGGCTGGGTTCACGGCGCGAACAACTGATGCGTGCTGCCGCCATCGCCTTCCGGCACAAGGGGTTCGGCGGGGTCACGATCGACGATATCGGCCGAGACGTCGGGATCGTCGGCGCTGCGCTCTATCGCTACTTCGAGAACAAGGCCGACATTCTCGTGGCGGTGGTCACCAGATTCGACGAATGGCAAGCGCTGGAACTGAATCGGGCCATCCACAGCCCCTGCGCTGACGAGGCGGTGCTCGCCGAAATCATCCAGGGCTACATTCGCGTTGTCACCGAGTCGACGGACTTTCTGGCCGTGTCCCTGACTGAAAGACTCTACTTGCCTCCCGGTATCAGCGATCGGTTCGACCGGATTCGCTCCGACTACATCGGTGAATGGCAGCGCTGGTTGTCCGCTGCGCGTCCGGACCTACCTGAAGCAGTATCGTCCACGCGGGTGAACATCGCCAAGACCATCATCGACGACTGCGTCCGGATCCCGCACTTGCAACGAGCGCCAAACTTTTCAGAGGATCTGCTAGGTCTGGTGCTCGACGCCCTCGACTGCTAGGCAACGGAACCTGCCGTGGCCGTCGTACTTTCGCTCG
>NZ_JBEVLO010000304.1:0-23990 GCF_040509115.1 Mycobacterium sp.
CCGACTTCTTCGCGCTCGGCGGCGACAGCATCGTCGCCATGGGCCTGATCAGCCGGGCCCGCAAGGTGGGCCTCAAGCTTCGTCCTCGCGACATCTTCTCGCTGCGCACACCCGCTGAATTGGCCGCCGCGGCCGCCGATGTCGACACGACGGCGACCCGGAGCGCGTCGATCGACCCCATCGGCGAGGTTGGCGCCACGCCGATCCTGGCGTGGCTGACCGAAGTCGGGAACGGCATGGACGGCTTCTTCCAGTCCGTCACCCTGCACACGCCTGCCGGGCTGACCGCCGAGGCGCTGGCGGCGATGGTCGACGGGTTACTGGACTGCCACGACGTCCTCCGGGCCCGCGTCAGTACCGTCGAGCCCGGTGGCTTGGCCGTGCCCGCGGTCGGATCGGTCACTGCCGCAGACGTCGTGAGCCGAGTGACCGTCGATGGGCGCGGGGTTGGCGACGATGGCGTAGACGTCGACGCGCTCGCAGCCGAGGAACGCGCCAGGGCGGTGGCGCGGCTCGATGCCCGCGCCGGACGCATGCTCGAGGTCGTCTGGCTGGACGCCGGTGCCGACGAGGCGGGCCGCTTGGTGGTGGTCGTCCACCACGTCGTGGTCGACGGGGTGTCACTGCGCCTCCTGGCCGAGGATCTGCAGGCGGCCTGGGAGGGGCTGACCGAGGGTCACCCGGTCGCACTTGGCAAGGCCGACACGTCGTTTCGCGAGTGGTCCGAGGAGTTGCGTGCGGCGACGGCGCGCGGCGACTTCGCCGACGACGAGGACTACTGGCTTCGGGTCGCCGCAGCGGCGACCACCACGCCCAGGCAGATCGGCAGCCGAGCGCTGGACCCCGCGATCGACGTGGTGGCCACCGAGGACCGGCTAGTGGTCCGACTCGACGAGCAGGTCACCGGACGACTGCTCGGTCCGGTGCCGAACGCGATCCGCGGCGGTGTCAACGACGTCCTGGTCACCGCGCTGGCGTTGGCGCTGGCCGAGTGGGTGGACGACGGCGACTCACGGCTGCTCCTGGAACTCGAAGGACACGGTCGCGAGGCCGAACACCTTGGCGCCGCCGGGGACCATCTGGACCTGTCCCGCACGTTTGGCTGGTTCACCACCCTGTACCCGGTCGTCGTCGATCCGGGCGCCGTCGCGTGGAACCGAGTGCTGGCGGGTGGGGGCGAGCTCGGCGCGGCCGTCAAGGCCGTCAAGGAGCAGCTGCGGGCGATACCCCGCAACGGACTGAGCTACGGTGCCCTGCGCTATCTTTCGGGCAGGGAGCGCACCGACCTCGTCGTCGCCCCCGAGGTGCTGTTCAACTATCTCGGCCGGTTCACGGGTGCCGGCAGCCAACCATGGGCCCTGGCGGGCGATGGCGTCGCCGAGGACCGCGACCCCCGCATGCCGATGCCACGCGCCCTCGAGGTCAACGCCATCACCGTCGAGACCGCCGACGGTGCCCGGCTGGAGGCCACCTTCAGCTGGCCGTCGGGAATCCTCGACCGTGACCGGGTGCGGGCGCTGTCGGCGCTGTGGGCCGACGCCTGTGCCGCCATCGCGGCCAGCCCGGCCGTCACCGGTCCGACCCCTTCGGACTTCCCCCTCGTCGCGATCACACAGGCCGACGTCGACACGCTCCTGGACGGCGACGACGCTGCAGTAGACCTGTTGCCGCCGTCGCCCCTGCAGGCCGGAATCCACTTCCACTCCACCTACGCCGACGACGATCCGTACGTGGTCCAGCAGATCGTCGAACTGGCCGGACCCGTCGACGCCGAACGCCTGCGCACGGCGGCGAACCTCGTCCTGCGCCGCCACCGCCAGCTCGGCGCCGCGTTCCGGCCGGCCGCCGACGGCAGCATCGTGTCGGTCACCGGTCGAGATGTCGAAGTTCCCTGGTTCTACCAGGATCTCGGCGACTCGACTCCCGACGCCGCCCGCCGCGTGGCCGACATCGCCGAACGGCAACGGCGCGAACCGTTCGATCTGGGCAGGCCACCGCTCATGCGGTACGCCCTGCTGCGGCTCGCTGAGGAACGACACGTGCTGATCCAGACGGTGCACCACATCGTCGCCGACGGCTGGTCGGTGCCGATCGTTCTGCGCGAACTGGCCGCATTGCACGACGACCCCGACGCGGCCCTGCCCGCCGCCGCGCAATACCGCGACTATCTCGAGTGGGTCGCCGCGGCGCCCGTCGACGAGGCATTGACGGCCTGGCAGCGCGAACTGGCCGAGGTGGACGGCCCGACCCGGCTGGCGGATGCGTTGCCGCGCAGCCGTTCCGACCAACCCGGTTTCGGCAAGGTCGACATCGACGTCCCAGCGGACGTGGCAGGCGGAATCACCGAGTGGGCGGGCAGTCACGGTGTCACCGTCAGCGCCGTCATCGGTGCGGCGTGGGGCATCACCGTCGGTCGGTTGAGCGGACGCACCGACGTGGTCTTCGGCTCCACCGTGTCGGGCCGCGGCATCGACGTCGCGGCCGTCGACGACATGGTCGGCCTGCTGATCAACACCGTGCCGGCCCGAACACGTTGGACACCAGAAGAATCCATCGAGACGGTGGTCCGCAGGTTCGCCGATGCGCAGGCGCAACTCTTCGAGTATCACCACGTCGCGTTGGCCGACGTCCAAAACGCCATCGGCGTGCCCGAATTGTTCGACACCTTGATCGTCATCGAGAACTATCCCGCCGCCGACGAGCCCGGCGCCGCGATCCGGGTCGAGGGAATGGACGTCGTCGAGGCGCCGCACTACCCGCTGACCCTGATGGTCAAGCCTGACGAGACCTTCACCGTCGGCCTGACCCACGATCACCGCGTGGTCGACACGGCCACCGCCGAGCAGGTGCTGGAACTGTACCGCCGGGTCTTGGTCGCCATCGTGACGGACGCTGAAACCCGTTGCAGCGAGATCGAACTCCTGACCGCCGGGCAGATCGACGACGTGCTGCGGGCGGGCACCGGCGGGCCAGCCTGGCACGGCACCGCTCTCGAGCTCTTCGCCGAGCAGGTGGCCCATGCGCCGAACGCGGTGGCTCTCGTCTCCGGCAAGCAGCAGATGAGCTATCGCGAACTCGACGAGCGCTCGGAGCGGTTGGCGCGCGCGCTGGTCGCCGAAGGCGTTCGGCGCGGCGACGTCGTCGCCGTTGCGACGGGTCGCAGCAGTGCGCTCGCCGTCGCTCTGCTGGCGGTGTTGCGCTCCGGCGCAGCGTACCTGCCGGTGGATCCGCAGTACCCCGCGGCGCGCATCACCTTCATGCTCGACGACGCCCGACCGCGATTGATCGTCACCGACGGCCATCCACTTCCCGACCATTCACTTCCCGACCACGCCGTACCGACGATCGACGTCGAGACGGGGGCGGTGACCGAGGTCGCGCACACCGAATCCCCCCGGCCCGAATCCCCCCGGCCCGATGATGCCGCGTCGATCGTCTACACCTCGGGCAGCACCGGCCGCCCCAAGGGCACCGTGGGAACCCATGCGGCACTGGCCAACAGGTTGAAGTGGGCCGCGCAGACATGGTCCGGTGAAGGCTCGCACCTTCGCATCGCCAAGAGCTCGATGAGCTTCATCGACGGCACCACGGAGCTGCTCGGCGCACTCACCGCGGGCGCCACCACCGTCATCGCCGACGAGGACACCGCCAGGGACGGTGCGGCGCTCGCCGCCCTCGTCGACGAGGTATCGGCCGCCCAACTGCTCGTGGTGCCGAGCCTCGCCGCCGCCATGGCCGAGGTGGCGCCCACCCGGCTGGGCTCCGTTCGGCGGTGGATCTGCAGCGGTGAAGTGCTCGACGCCGCCACCGTCGCGGCGCTGCGCAGTGTCTCGCCCGACGCGGAGGTCGTGAACTCCTACGGCTCGTCCGAAGTGGCGGGCGACGTGGTCGCAGGAACCTTGGGGACCGGGGCACTGCCCGACGGGACCGAGGTCACGCTGGGCAGGCCGGTGCCAGGGACCCGTATCCACCTGCTCGGCCCCGACCTGCAGCACGTGCCCGCGGGGGCCATCGGCGAGCTCTACGTCGGCGGGATCCAGCTGGCCCGTGGCTATCTGGGTCAAAGCGGGATCACCGCGAGCAGGTTCGTCGCCGACCCGTTCTCCGACACGGGAGAGCGGCTCTTCCGGACGGGGGACCTCGCCCGCTGGACGCCGGACTGGACCATCGAGTTCGTCGGCCGGGCCGATGACCAGGTCAAGATCAATGGTTTCCGGGTCGAGCTCGGCGAGGTCGAGGCCGCGCTGGTCGACCTTCCCGACGTCGTCGCGGCCGTCGTCAGCGTGCGCCACGGTGCGCACGGTGCGGCCCGGCTCGACTCCTACGTGGTGGCGCGCGACGGCGTCGCGCTCGGCGCTCCCGAAGTCCGGGCGGCTCTGGCCGACCGGCTGCCCGCCCACCTGGTGCCCGCGACCGTCACACAGCTGACCGATATTCCATTGCTGCCCAACGGGAAACGCGACCGTGGCGCGCTTCCCGACCCGGTGCTGTCGGTGTCCCGCATCGAGGCCCGCACCGATCGCGAAGCCCTGATATGCCGGACGTTCGAGCAGGTGCTCGGCATCGACCCGAGCGCGCCGATCGGCATCGACGACGACTTCTTCGCCCTCGGCGGTGACAGCCTGCTCGCACTGCGCGTGGTCAACCGGCTTGCCAGCGCCGGGGTGAGCGTGCAGACCCGCGACTTGTTCCAGCGGCGGACCCCGCGCGCGCTTGAGGAGTCCATCGAGGTGCAGGTCATCGACGAACCGGCCACCGAGACCCCCGATGAGTCCGTCACCGAGTCATCGACCTGGCACGGACTCTCCGACGACGAGCTCGCCCGGCTGGCCGCGGAATGCCCGGTCGAAGTGCAGGACGTCTGGCCGCTGTCGCCGCTGCAGCAGGGCGTCTACTACCAGTCCACCTACACCGACGACGTCAATACGTACCTGGCGCAGAACGTCTTCGACTTCGACCACCATCTCGACGTCGACGCGATGCGGACCGCATTCGGCGCCCTGCTGTCGCGGCACGACAATCTCCGGGCCGGGTTCACCAGCGAGGATCTCGCGCGACCAGTGCAGTACGTGGGGCGGTTCGTGCCCGCCAAGGTGGCGCTTGTCGACCTCGCGGACCTCGACGCCGGCGCCGCCGAGACCCGGCTCGCCGAGGTGATGCGCGAGGACAGCGAGCAACCGTTCGACCTGCGGATCCCACCGTTGGTTCGGTTGACCGTGATCCGCCTGCCCGACCGCGGCGACCGATTGCTGCTCACCTGCCACTTCCTACTGTGGGACGGCTGGTCCCGGGAACTGGTGTTGCGAGAGTTGTTCGCGCTGTACGACTCCGGTGGCCTTCGCGGTGCGTTGCCCGCTCCGCAGAGCACGTACGCCGACTATCTGCGATGGGTGGACTCCCGCGATCAGGCCGAGTCGATCGACGCGTGGGCGCAGTCGCTGGCCGGATTGGCGGAGGCGACTCTCGTCGTCCCGGACGCCGTCGGACGTGAACCCGCGCTGCCGGACCGCGTCTACGGCCAGCTCTCCGCCGAGGTCACCGCGCGGCTTGGCGAGCACACCAGAACACGGTCGACGACGGCCAACACCGTGCTCTCCACGGCGCTGGGTCTGGTGCTCGGCTTCGAGACCGGGAGTGCCGACGTCGTCTTCGGCACGACGGTGGCGGGGCGGCCGCCCGAGCTGCCCGGCGTCGAGAACGTCATCGGTCAGTTCCTCAACACCGTTCCGGTCCGCGTCGAGACGACACCCACCACGACGGTGACCGAGCTGCTGCGTCGGGTCGAGGACTTCCGGTTGGACCTGATGGACCACGAGTACGTCGGCCTCGGGGACATCACCCGCAGTTCCGGCTACCAACCGCTGTTCGACACGCTGTACGTTCTGCAGAACTTCCTCGACGACGACACCTTCACCGAGTTCGAGCGCGATCACGGCATCGTCGGCGTCGACTTCGTCGATACGACGCACTACCCGCTGACATGGGTGCTGACCCCCGGCGAGCGGCTGGGCATCAAGCTGGAGTACCGGCCCGACGTCATCGCCGCCGCCACCGCCGAGGCCATGGTCCAGCGGCTCGTACTGGCCATCGAAACGCTTCTCGCGCATCCGGATACCGCGGTCGGCGAGCTCGACCTCGCGCTCGACGCCGAACGCGCTGCCTTGACGGCCCAGTGGCACGCGGCCGAGCACGAGATCGGTGAGGACACCATCGCCGATCTGCTGGCCGACCGGGCAGGCCGCTGCCCCGACGAGGTGGCGCTGGTCTTCGGAACGGAACGACTGACCTACGCCGACCTCGACGGCCGGATCAACCGACTCGCCAGGCAGCTGCTGGACCGCGGCGCTGGACCGGAACGCGTCGTCGCGCTGGCCCTCCCCCGGTCGGTCGACATGGTGGTCGCGCTGTTCGCCGTCTTGCGCACGGGGGCCGCGTATCTGCCGTTGGAGCGCGACTACCCGCTTGCTCGCCTGACCGGGATGCTCGACGACGCTCGACCCGTTCTGCTGGTGTGCCATGCCGCGAGCGCCGAGCTGGCAGATCACCAGATCGGGCTCGGTGCCGACGTGCTCCGGCTCGACGACGCCGCCGTGGCGGACGCCCTGGCTCGAACGTCCGAATCGGCGCTGTCCGACCGCGAACTCGGCGACTTCGCCAAGGCGGGCGGTACCGGTCGCCTGGAGTACCCGGCCTACGTCATCTTCACGTCGGGCTCCACCGGTCGGCCCAAGGGCGTGGTCACGCCGTACCGCGGCCTGACCAACATGCAGCTCAACCACCGCGCTGAGATCTTCGACCCGGCGGTGAAGAAGGCCGGCGGCAGGCGCATGCGCGTGGCGCACACGGTCTCGTTCTCGTTCGACATGTCGTGGGAAGAGTTGCTGTGGCTCGTCGAGGGCCACGAGGTGCACATCTGCGACGAGGAATTGCGCAGGGACGCAACCGCGTTGGTGTCGTACTGCCGAACCCATCGCATCGACGTCATCAACGTCACCCCGAGCTACGCGCACGCCCTGTTCGAGGAGGGCCTGCTCGCCCCCGGCTCTTCCCCCGTCGCTTCGCTCGCCCCCGGTTCTTCCCCCGTCGCTCCGCTCGCCCCCGGTTCCTCCCACGTGCCCACCCTGGTACTTCTCGGTGGCGAGGCGGTGTCCGACGACGTGTGGCGCAGGTTGCGGGAGCTGCCCGACGGCACCGGCTACAACCTGTACGGCCCCACCGAGTACACCATCAACACCCTCGGCGCGGGCACCGACGACAGCGCCACCCCCACGGTCGGGCATCCCATCTGGAATACCCGCGCGTACGTGCTGGATTCGTGGTTGCGGCCAGTCGGCGACGGCGTGGTCGGGGAGTTGTACATCGCGGGCGCCGGATTGGCCCGCGGCTATCTCGACCGTCCCGCGTTGACCGCCGACCGGTTCGTCGCGGATCCGTTCCTTCCCGGCGGCCGGATGTACCGCACCGGTGATCTGGTGGCGCGGCGCCCCGACGCCGGCGGAACGCTCGACTTCCTCGGCCGCAGCGACGACCAAGTGAAGATCCGTGGCTACCGGGTGGAGCTCGGCGAGGTCGCGGCCGGACTTTCGGCGCTGCCCGACGTTCGCCAGGCCGTCGCCGTCGCCCGACCGGGTCCCTCGGCGTCGGTCAAGCAACTCGTCTGCTACGTCGTGCCGGAGGCGGGCGTGGACTCGATCGCCGACACATCGGCGTTCGCCGCCGAACTCCGGACCGCGGTGGCTCAGACGCTGCCCGACTACATGGTGCCCGCGCTCTACGGCTTCGTCGATTCGATTCCGTTGACCGTCAACGGAAAACTCGACGTCCGCGCGCTGCCGGAGCCGGTCGTACCCGCGGCCGGTGCGTCGCGCGACCCGCGCGACGAGCGGGAAGTGCTGCTGGCGCAGATCTTCGGCGACGTGCTCGGCCTGCCTCGGGTGGGAATCGACGACGACTTCTTCACCCTCGGTGGGGACAGCATTTCGTCCATCGCGGTGTCGGGCAAGGCGCGCAAGTCCGGTCTGCAGATCACGCCGCGCGACGTGTTCCGGCGTCGCACCGTCGCCGCGTTGGCGTCGGTTGCCGCCACCGATCCGGGCCTTGCCGTGGCTGCGCCGGACAGCGGTGTCGGCGCCATCGCCCAGACCCCGATGCTGGCCGAGACGATGCACGCGGGAACTCCGCTGACCAACTTCTACCAGTCAATGGTGCTTGCGACACCCGCCGGCCTGACCGAGACGGCGCTGCAACGGGTTCTGCAAAGCGTGCTGGACAAGCACGACATGTTGCGCGCGCGTCTCACCGCAGCGGCCGACGGCTGGACCCTGGCCGTCCCGGCGGAGACCGTCCCGGTCACGGCCCTGCTCAGCACCACATCCGGTGGGCTGGCAGCATCCGACGTCGAGTCGGCCACCACCGCGGCCGCGGGCGAGTTGAGCCCCGAGGACGGACGGATGGTCCGCGCCGTCTGGTACGACGCGCCTGGCGCGCCAGGCCAACTGCTGGTGGTCATCCACCACCTGGTGGTCGACGGCGTGTCGTGGCGCATCCTCACCGGGGACCTGGCCCAGGCCTGGGCGGCGGTCGATGCCGACGCACCCATTGGGCTCGACGAGGTCCCCACCTCCTTCCGCACCTGGTCGGACACCATCGTCGGCGCGGACTTCGGTGCCGAAATCGACTACTGGAACCGCGTACTGGCCACTCCCGACCCCGGCCTCGGGTCGCGGCCGCTGGACCCCGCGGTGGACACCGCGAGCACCGTGGAGAGCAGGAGTTTCTCGCTGCCCGCCGACGTCAGCACGGCGCTGCTGTCGTCCGTTCCCGCCGCGATCCACGGGGGGGTCAACGACGTGCTCCTGACCGCGCTGGCGCTGGCGCTGGCGCAGTGGCGAACCGACCGCGGCGACGACCAGGACACGGCGGCGGTCGTGAACCTGGAAGGCCATGGCCGAGAATCGGATCTGGTCCCCGGTCACCTCGACCTGTCGCGCACCGTCGGCTGGTTCACGGCGATCCACCCGGCGCGGATCGATCCCGGCCGCCTGGAGTGGACCGAGGTTCTCGCGGCTGGCCCGTCGCTGGCCACCGCGGTGAAGTCGGTCAAGGAACAACTCCGGTCGATTCCCAGTCGAGGCCTCGGCTACGGCGTGCTGCGCTACCTCGACGACGCGGCACCCATCGATGGTGCGGCGCCGCAGATCCTCTTCAACTACCTGGGCCGCTTCGCCGGAGGCAGCGGCCGGGCGTGGGAGCCCGTCGCGGACTTCGGTGCGCTCCGCGAGGGCGTCGACTCCACCAATCCAGCCGTGGCGCTCGAGATCAACGCGCTGGCCGAGGACGGACCGCTGGGCACGCGGCTGACCGCCACACTGGCGTGGCCGGGAGGGCTGATCGACGCCGACGACGTCGACCAGCTCGCCGACATGTGGGCCGAGGCCCTCACGTCCATCACCCGTTGCGATGCGCTTGCCGGGCACACCCCTTCGGACTTCCCGCTCATCGACGTCGCCCAGGCAGACATCGACGATTGGCAACGGACCGGCACCGTCGAAGACGTACTGCCCCTGCTGCCGCTGCAGGAGGGCATGTACTTCCACACCGCCTTTAGCGACGGGGCCTTCAGAGACGGTGCCTTCAGAGACGGGGCCGATGACTACACCGACACCTACCGGGTACAGCAGATCGCCGAGATCACGGGCCCGGTCGATCCGGAAGCGTTGCGCGCCAGCGTGTCCGCCGCCGTGCGCAGGCACCAGGCGCTGCGGGCCAGCTTCCGCGAGTTGAGCGACGGAAGGCTCGCCCAGGTGATCTGGGCCGAGGTGCCCATCGAGTTCGACGTCGTCGACGCCGGCGCACTCGATCCCGACTCTGGCGCACTCGATCCCGACGCCGTGCGGCGGCGCCTCGATGAGGTTGCCCTCGAGCGTCTTTCGCGACCCTTCGACCTGGCCGAGGCGCCACTGGTGCGCTACACCCTGGTGTCGCTGAGCGCCCGCGAGCATCGTCTGATCCAGACCATGCATCACATCGTCGCCGATGGCTGGTCCTACCCCGTGGTGTTCGGTGACGTCGTCGCGCACTACAACGCCAACCTCGAAGGCGGGACCGACCGCGGCCCCGCACCGCTGACGGTCACGCTGCGCGACCACGTCGAAGCCGTCCGCGACCGCGATCGGCAGTCGGCCCGGCAGGCCTGGACCGAGGCGTTGACCGACGTGGAGCCCACCGCGCTGTTCCCGGTCGCCGATGGCGGTGCCGAGTCCAGAACCGTTGGTGAACACCGTAGTTCGGTAAGGAAGCTAGCGCCGGAACTGACCGCTGCCGTGGTGAAGGCGGCGCGCGAGCGCGGCGTCACCGTCAGCACCGTGCTGCACGGCGCGTGGGGTGTACTCCTCGGCCGATTGCTGGACCGTCGCCGGGTCGTGTTCGGGTCGACCGTCTCCGGCCGAGGCGGCGAACTGTCCGGCACCGAGTCGATCGTCGGCCTGCTCATCAACACCATTCCGGTGCCCATGGCCTGGCACCACGACACGTCGATCGCCGCGGCGATGACCGACCTGCAGGAGCAGCAGAGTGCCGTCCTCGACGCTCAGCATCTTGGCCTCGCCGAACTGGCCCGGCTCGCGGGCGTCCGGGACTTCTTCGACACGATGGTGGTCGTCGAGAACTTCCCGTCCGTGGCGACGGGCACGCCCGATGATCCACGCGCACTGACGTTCTCCGGCTTCACCGGAACGGACTCCCCGCACTACCCGGTGTCCTTCGTCGCCTACCTGGACGACCGGCTGACCGTCGAGATCAAGTACGACACGGGCGCCGTCACGGAGGTGCAGGCGGACCGCTTCGCCGAGCGAGTGGAGCGCATTCTCACGGCGTTCGCCAAGGATCCGGACGGGTCGATCAGCGACATCGACCTGCGCACCGACGTCGAGCGCGAACTGAGCGCGGGCTCCGTGTCACGGCAAGGCCCCGATCGCACGCTTGCCGAGGCCTTCAGCGCGGCAGCCCGCGAGCACGCCGACAGCGTCGCCGTCAGCTGCGGCGCCGAGCGACTGACCTACGCCGAACTCGACGCCCGCGCCTCGGCGGTCGCCGCAGCGCTGGTGGACCTTGGCGTGAAGCCGGAATCGCGGGTGGCCGTTGGGTTGCCGCGATCGGTGGACCTCGTCGTCGGGCTCCTGGCCGTGATCAAGGCGGGCGGCACGTACGTACCCCTCGACATCGATTCGCCGCTGGCTCGCCTGCAGCACATCGTCACCGACTCCGCGCCCGTCTGCGTCCTCGTCGACCGGGCGGACCGGCTACCCGACGAGGTCGCACCTGCGGACACGCCGTCGCTGATCCTCGGCGACGCGGCCCGCCAGCCGTCGCCCGCGGCGCTGGCCGCGTCGAGGGCGGACGCCGACCACGCCGCGTACGTCATCTACACCTCCGGCTCGACCGGAGTGCCGAAGGGTGTCGCGGTCACGCACCGCAACGTGGCGGCGCTGTTCGCGGGCACCGCAGAGCTCTTCGACTTCGGTCCCGACGACGCCTGGACCATGTTCCACTCCGCGGCCTTCGACTTCTCGGTGTGGGAGCTGTGGGGACCCCTGTTGCACGGTGGTCGGCTGGTGGTCGTCGAGCCTGCCGTCGCGCGCGATCCCGAGCGGTTCGTCGAACTGCTGGCGACCGAGCGGATCACGGTGTTGAACCAGACACCGTCGGCGTTCTACCCGCTGATCGAGGCCGACCGTCGGCAACCGAAGACCTTGGCCCTGCGCTACGTCGTCTTCGGTGGCGAGGCGCTCGACGCCAGGCGACTGTCGGCCTGGTACGAGACCCACGACGCCGAATCGCCACGGCTGGTCAACATGTACGGCATCACCGAGACGTGCGTGCACGTCTCGCACCGACCGATGGGCACCGGCGACACCGACAGCGTGATCGGCGAACCGATCCCCGGTCTGCGGATCCACCTGCTCGACGACTCCCTGCGCCCGGTGCCGACCGGCGTCGTCGGGGAGATGTACGTCGCGGGAGGCCAGGTCGCAAGGGGCTACGTCGGGCGACCCGGCCTGACGGCAGGACGATTCGTGGCCAACCCATTCGACGGGGACGGCGAGCGGCTCTACCGCAGCGGCGACACCGCGATGTGGACCGAGAGCGGCGACCTGGTCTACGTCGGCCGCTCCGATCAGCAGGTCAAGGTGCGCGGCTACCGGATCGAGCTCGGCGAGGTCGAGTCCGCGCTCGCGGCGCTGCCCGCCGTCGCGAACGCCGCTGCCGCGGTTCGCCAGGACGGCACCGGCCGCAGCAGGCTGGTCGGCTACCTGGTGGGCAGGGACGCGATCGAGGTCGCTGACGTCCGCGCCCAGCTTGCGCAACGCCTTCCCGACTACATGGTGCCGTCGGCGTTCGCCATCCTCGACGCGCTGCCGCTCACCGTCAACGGCAAGCTCGACCGGGCTGCGCTTCCCGCACCCGACGAGGCGGCGGCGGCTCGGACACCGGCCCCGCCGACGGACCGCGCCGCTGGCAGCACCGCCGAACTGCTGGCCGCGCTGTGCGCCGAGATCCTCAGTTCGGCCGTTGGCGTCGACGACGACTTCTTCGCGATGGGCGGTGACAGCATCGTCGCGATCCAGCTGGTGAACAGGGCTCGGCGCCAGGGGATTCGGATCACCCCGCAACAGGTCTTCGTCCACCGCACGCCTGCCGCCCTCGCCGAGGCCGCGGGTGACGGTGCCCGGTTACCCGCCGCCACGGACGCCGACGACACGGGACCGGACCTCGGCGAGGTCATGCTGACACCCATCGTGCAACGGTTGGCCGAGCTCGGCGGTACCGTCGACAGACTGAACCAGACCGAGCTGCTGCTCAGCCCGGCCGACGCGACACAGGCCGACCTCGAGGCCGCCGTCAACGCCGTCATCGCACGCCACGATGCGTTCGGGTTGCGGCTGCACCGACCAGTCCCCATGCTGTGGACGCTGGAAGCGGTTGCCGCGCAGAAGATCACGGTGCGCCGGGTCAACGCTGCGGAACTGACCGACGACGAGCTCGCTGAGGTCATCGGCACGGAGTCCGACGCCGCCGCCGACCGGCTGAATCCAGAGGCGGGCGTGCTGGTCTCGGCGGTGTGGTTCGATCGCGGATCGCAGCGCCATGGCCGACTGCTGCTGACCGTGCACCACCTGGCCGTCGACGGCGTCTCCTGGCGCATCCTGCTCGACGACCTCGAGGAGGCGTTCGGTCAGGTGCGTGCCGGTCAGCCGACGAGGCTGGCTCCGGTGCCCACCTCCATCCGCGCCTTCGCCAGGACCGTCAACGAAAACGCTCAGCAGGCCGCACGGTTGGCCGAGTACGAACACTGGACCACCACCCTGGCGGCGGGTGGCGAACTCGATCCAGGGGCAAGCACGGTCGGGTTGACCGTGGGCGCCACCCGCGACCACGAGGTGCGACTGACGGCGCAGGAGACGCTGCCGCTGCTGACGACGGTTCCGGCTCTGGCCAACGCCGACATCACCGAAACCCTGATCGCTGCACTGCATGTCGCCGTCGACCGCTGGCGTGGCGCCGACTCGGGCAAGCCACTGGTGCTCGACCTGGAGCGCCACGGCCGCGACGGCTGGGGCTCCGACCTGGACCTGTCGCGCACCGTGGGATGGTTCACCGCGATCGCCCCGGTGCGGTTGCCTGCTCCGGTCGGCGACGACCTCGTCGCCGTGCTCAAGGACGTCAAGGAGACCGTTCGGGCGGTACCCGACGGCGGGTTGGGCTTCGGTCAGCTGCGGTACTGCAACCCACGCACCGCGGCGGCATTCGGCCGCCTGCCCGCACCCCAGCTGTTGTTCAACTACCTGGGCAGGTGGGCGGCCGACGGCACCGACGACTGGGACTCCGCACCCGAGGTCGGGGCGCTTCGGGTTGGACCCAACCCCGACCTCGGCACGCCATACCTGTTGGAGATCAACGCGATCTGCGACGAGACCGTCGACGGCCCCGTGCTGCGCGCGACCCTCACCTATGCCGACGGCGAGTTCGGCAGCGCAGCGACGGCGCTGGCCGAGCACTGGCTGGCGGTGCTTCGTGAGCTGGGCCAGCTGGTCGGCGGCGGTGAGGTCCGGGGGACCTCGCTCACGCCGTCGGACCTACCGCTGATCGAGCTGTCCCAGCAGCAGATCGACAACCTGATCGCTGCGAGTCCCGTTGCCGTCGAGGATGTTTGGCCGCTATCTCCGCTACAGGAGGGGGTGTACTTCCAGGCGCGATACTCGCCCGCCGCGGTCTACATCGTGCAGAACGTGTTCGACTTCACCGAACCCGTCGATCCCGACGCTCTGCGGGCCGCGTATTCGGCTGTGATGACGCGCAACCCCGTGCTGCGGTCGGCGTTCCTCGCCGACGACCTGCCACAACCGGTGGCCGCGATCACGGTGGACCCGGTGTGCGAACCGGAGCTGGTGGACCTGACCGGGGTGGCACCCGGGGAACTGGCCGACCGAGTCGCCGAGATCACCGCGGACGATCGTCTGCGCACCTTCGATCTCGGTGCGCCGCCACTGGCGCGATTGGTGATCCTACGGACCGCCGAGTACGACCGGCTGATCTTCAGCTACCACTTCCTGCTCCTCGACGGATGGTCGCGCGAACAGTTACTGCGGGAACTGTTCGCCGAGTACGCCGCCGCCACGCGCGGTGTCGCAGCCGACCTGCCCGAGCCGTCCGCGAGGTTCACCGACTACCTGCGCTGGCTCGCGGGCCGGGACCGCGAGGAATCCTCGCACCAGTGGGCGACTGCGCTGGCGGACCTCGCTGCGCCGACGCTGCTGGTGCCCGCGGCCGTCGGGACCGAGCCGACGCTGGCGTTGCGGTTGGACTTCACGCTGAGCGAGGAGCAGACCGCCCTGCTGGTCGGCGTCGCTCGCGACGCGGGCGTCACCCTCAACGCGCTGATCTCCACGGCGCTGGCCATGGTGCTGGCCTACGAGACCGGAACCGAGGACGTGGTCTTCGGCTCGACGGTCGCCGGACGGCCGACCGACCTCGACGGCATCGAGTCCGTGATCGGGTTGTTCCTCAACACCGTTCCGACGCGGGTCAGGCTACGACCGGAATCGTCGGTCGTCGACACCATGCGTGCCGTTCAGTCCGACCGGCTCGCCCTGATGGACCACGAATACCTGGGTCTCGGCGACATTCAGCGTGCGGTGACGGCGGCCGAGCGCGGCGGTGGTGCGCTCTCGGCAGGCGGCCCGCTGTTCGACAGCCTCTACGTGCTGCAGAACTTCCTCGACGACGACACCTTCACCGACATGGAGACCGAGTACGGGATCGTCGGTCACGACTCCGTCGACGCCTCGCACTACCCGCTGACGTGGGTGGCCTCGCCGGGCCGGCGGCTCTGGGTCAAGCTCGAGTACCGCCCCGACGTGGTGCGCCGCGCCGACGCACAGCGGCTGCTCGACCGGCTGCGTCACGTGATACTCGGAATCTCCTCGCGCGCAGACACTCTCGCAGCAATGTCCGTGTCGCTGCCCGCAGAGGACGCCACAAGGGTCGCCCAGTCCGAGGCCACTCGGCACGACCTGCCAGAGGCAACGGTCATGGACCTGCTCGCCGAGCGCAGCACCCAGTCGGCGACCACCACGGCGCTGGTGTGTGGCGACGACACCGTCGACTACGCAGAGTTGGACGCCCGCGTCAACCGGCTGGCCTGGCTGCTCCGCGACCGCGGCATCGGCCCCGAACAGACAGTGGCACTGGCGATTCCGCGTTCGATCGATGCCGTCGTTGCACTCTTCGCCGTGCTGCGGGCGGGGGCCGCCTACCTCCCGCTCGAGCTCGACTACCCCGACGAGCGGCTGGCGGTCATGCTGGCCGATGCGGGCCCGGTCGCGCTGCTGACGACGACCGCGGTGGCGCCGCGCGTCGCAGTCGTCGCGGCCGACGAGTGCCAGCTGGTGGTGCTCGACGGCGATTCAGTGCAGGCTGAATTCGCTGCAGCACGGTCGGATTGGGACGGGTACTCGCCCAGCCTCGACCAGCCTGCCTACGTCATCTACACCTCGGGGTCGACGGGGAAACCCAAGGGCGTCGTCACGCCGCACCGCGGCCTGACCAACATGCACCTCAACCACCGCGAGGCGATCTTCGCGCCTGCCATCGCCAAGGCAGGCGGACGCAGGCTGCGGATTGCACACACGGTGTCGTTCTCCTTCGACATGTCGTGGGAAGAACTGCTGTGGCTGATCGAAGGCCACGAGGTGCACATCTGCGACGAGGACCTGCGCAGGGATGCGACGGCGCTGGTGGCCTACTGCCACGACCATCAGATCGACGTGGTCAACGTGACACCGACCTATGCTCAGCTGCTGTTCGACCAGGGATTGCTCGACGTCGACCCTTCCCCCGGCGCCCCCGGCGGACATCCGCCGGTGCTGGTGCTGCTGGGCGGCGAGGCGGTCTCGGCAGCGGTGTGGGATCGCCTGCGCGACAGCGACACCAGCTACGGTTACAACCTCTACGGCCCCACCGAGTACACCATCAACACCCTCGGTGGTGGCACCGACGACAGCGCCACCTCCACCGTCGGGCAACCGATCTGGAATACCCGGGCGCACATCCTCGATCCCTGGCTGCGGCCGGTGCCCGACGGTGTCGCAGGGGAGCTCTACATCGCGGGCGCGGGCCTGGCCCGCGGCTATCTCGGTCAACCCGCGTTGAGCGCAGGACGTTTCGTCGCGAACCCGTTCGATGCCGACGGCCGGATGTACCGCACGGGCGACCTGGTGGTGCGTCGCAGAGCGTCCGAGGACGAGGCAGGCAACCTGGACTTCCTCGGTCGCACCGACGACCAGGTCAAGATCCGCGGTTACCGCGTCGAACTCGGTGACGTGGAAAGCGCGGTGGCCGCCCACCCCGGCGTGATGCAGGCCGCGGTGATCGCACGCCCCGATCCGAACACGTCGGGTTCGCACCAGCTGATCGGCTACGTCGTCCCCAGGGGTCCCGCCAAGGACCCCGCCAAGCCCATGGCCGAGGACCTGGTGGCCGAGCTCCGAACTCACCTGAAGGGCTCGCTGCCCGCTTACATGGTGCCGTCGGCGATCGCCGTCATTCCCGAGTTGCCGCTCACCGACAACGGCAAGCTGAACCTCAGGGCGCTGCCCGACGTTGACCCGGCCAGCCAGCGGACCGCGAGCAGGGCCCCGCAGTCGGCGGTCGAGGAGACGCTGTGCGAACTGTTCGGCCAGGTACTCGGTTTGGACGCCGTTGGGGTGGACGATGATTTCTTCGATCTGGGCGGGCACTCCCTGCTCAGCATCCGACTGATCGGCCTGGTGCGCACCGCGCTCGGTGTGGAGATGTCGATCCGGGACGTCTTCGACGCCTCCACCGTCGCCGAGCTCGCAGCCCACCTCGGGGCCCAGCCGACGTCGACGGCGCCGCGGGTCGAGCTCGTCGCGGCGGCACGGCCCGAGCGGCTGCCCACTTCGCCCGCGCAGGAACGCCTGCTGGTCATCGAGCGCCTCGGCGGAACCGGGGTGGCGTACAACTACCCGTTGGTCTTCCGGGTCCGTGGCCCGCTGGACGTCGACGCGCTTCGCGATGCGGTCGGCGACGTGGTCGACCGCCACGAGTCACTGCGCACGGTGTTCGTCGAGCACGACGGCGTGCCGCACCAGCGAATCCTGCCGATCGGGACCCGCGCGCCGCTGCAGGTGACCGAGTGCGGCGATGCCGACCTGCCCGCGGAGATCACGGCGGCCACCGGCCACGAGTTCGACCTGTCGACCGAGACTCCGTTGCGGGTGAGCGTCATCCGGGTGGCACCCGACGATCACACCGTGGCGCTGCTCTTGCACCACATCGCCACCGATGAGTGGTCGGACGCCCCGTTCGTCGCCGACCTGAACCGTGCGTACGAGGCTCGGGTGGCCGGTGTCGCCGCCGAACTGCCGCCGCTGCCCGTCCAGTACGCGGACTACACCCTGTGGCAGCGCGACCTCCTGGACTCCATCGGTGACACCCAGCTGCGGTTCTGGCGCGACGCCCTCGCCGACGCCCCCGACGAGCTGACCCTGCCGACGGACCGGTCGCGGCCGAGCAGGCCCAGCGGGGTCGGCGGAACCGCTAACGTCGAGGTGCCAGCGGAAACGGTTGCGGCGCTGCGCAAAATGGCGGGCGAGCGGCAAGTCAGCATGGTGATGGTTCTGCACGCGGCGGTCGCCACGCTGCTGCACAGGCTGGGCGCCGGCGACGACATCGTCGTCGGCACCCCGGTCGCGGGTCGCGACGACCCGGCACTCGACGAGATCGTCGGCTTCTTCGTCAACACCGTGGTGCTTCGGGCCGACGTGTCCGGCAACCCGTCCTTCGACGAGCTGCTCGGCAGGGTCCGGACCGCCGACCTCGCGGCGTTCGCCCACCAGGAGCTGCCCTTCGAGCGGCTGGTCGAGGACTTGAACCCGCCGCGCGTCGCGGGCCGGAACCCGTTGTTCGGCGTCTTCATCGGCTACCACCTGCGCGACGGCGCGGACTCCGACATGTTCGGACTGCCCACCGAGTGGTACGAACCCGATTCCACCGCAGCGATGTTCGACCTCGGCTTCACGATGATCGACGAGAGCGGCGACGGGCGGGCCACGATCATGGCCGAGTACAGCGCCGACCTGTTCGACCGATCGACGGTGCTGACGTTGACACAGCGACTGGTGACGGTCCTCGACCGGCTGGCAACCGACACGACTGCCCCGATCGGTGCCGTCGACGTTCTGCGCGACGGCGAGCTCGACTCGTTGGTGTCGGCCCGCAACGACACCGCACACGACGTCCCCCCGGTTGGCCTGGGCGCCTTGGTGTCTCGGCAGGCAGCGCTGACCCCGGATGCGACGGCGGTGGTGTTCGAGGATCGCCTGCTGAGCTACGGCGACCTCGACGAGTGGTCGGACCGGCTCGCGGCGGGGCTCGTCGTCGACGGTGTCCGCGCCGGAGCGATCGTCGGGGTGTCGCTACCCCGGTCCGTCGAGCTGGTCGTCGCGCTGGTCGCGGTGGCGAAGTCGGGCGCGTCGTTCCTGCCGCTGGACCCGGACTATCCGCGGGACCGGTTGGCGTACATGACCGAGGACGCCGGGCCGACCGTCGTTCTCGACGACCCGGCCGCGGTGACGGCGGCGCGGGACGCACAGCCCTCGCGGCCGCGCGTCCCGGACGTCGACCCCACCGGGTGGGCCTACGTGCTGTACACCTCGGGCTCCACCGGACGGCCCAAGGGGGTCGCGGTCGCGCACGCGGGCATCGTGAACCGCATCGCGTGGCTGCAGCACGCGTACCCGCTGGCGGCCGACGACCGAATGCTGGTCAAGACGCCGATCAGCTTCGACACCTCGGTGTGGGAGGTGTTCTGGCCCCTGAGCGTCGGCGCGACCTTGGTGGTTGCCCGGCCCGGTGGGCACCGCGATCCGGGCTACCTCGCCGAAACGATCGTCTCCCAAGGGGTTACGGCAGTCGACTTCGTGCCGTCGATGCTCGAGCTGTTCCTCGATGACCCACGCTCCTCGGAATGCGCTGCGCTGACGCGCGTCACGGTGGGTGGCGAGGCGCTGCCGACGGAGTTGGCGACCCGGTTCGCGGAGGCGTTCACCGGCGTGCCGCTGCACAATCTCTATGGCCCCACCGAGGCGGCCGTGGACGTGCTCGGCTGGACCGCCGACGGTGGGCCGGTGGCGCTCGGCGTCCCCGGCTGGAACGTCCGGGTCTACGTGCTGGACGGCTACCTCAACCCCGTCCCACCCGGCGCGCCCGGCGAGCTGTATCTGGCAGGCGTGCAGTTGGCCGACGGCTATCTGCACCGAAACGCCCTGACTGCGCAGAGTTTCGTCGCCAACCCCTTCGAGGATGGCGCGCGGATGTACCGCACGGGCGACGTGGTCCGGTGGCGTCGCGACGACCAGCTCGACTATCTCGGCAGGATCGACGACCAGATCAAGCTGCGTGGTGTCCGGATCGAACCCGGCGAGATCGAAGCGGTGCTGACGACTCATTCGGCGGTGTCCTCGGCGCGGGTGGTCGTCCGCAACGACCGGCTGGTCGCCTACTACCTGCCGGCACCTGGGGCCGACCGACCGTCCATCGGAGACTTGCGCGAGCACGCGGCGTCGGCGCTGCCGATTCACATGGTGCCGTCCGGGTTCGTCGAGCTGACGGAGTTCCCGCTGACCCCGAGCGGAAAGCTCGACCGCAACGCGCTGCCCGCTCCCGAGATCGGTACGGGGACGGGAAGATCCGCGGTGACCCCGCAGCAGCGCCGGTTGTGCGAACTGTTCACCGAGGTGCTCGGCGTCAGTGTGGCGAGCATCGACGACGACTTCTTCGCCCTCGGTGGGCACTCCCTTCTGCTGGTGCGGCTGGCGGCGGCCATCCGCCGCGAGTTCGGCGTGGAGGTGCCGGTGGCCACCCTGATGGTCGCCCCGACCGTCGCCGACGTCGCCGGTCAGCTGATGGACGACGCCTCCGGTCAGGCGGACAGCCTGGCGCCGGTGCTGCCGCTGCGCGCGACGGGAGCCGAACCTCCGCTGTTCTGTCTGCATCCCGCCAGCGGACTCAGTTGGCAGTTCGCCGGACTGAAACGTCATCTGCCACCCGAGATTCCGCTGTACGGTATCCAGTCACCGCTGTTCACCGGTGGCGAGCTGCCGGGCTCCATCGCCGAGCTCGCTGCCGGCTACGCGGACACGGTGACCGACGTCGCGCCGACCGGACCGGTCCGCCTGCTCGGCTGGTCGTTCGGAGGGTCGATGGCGCTGCTGGTGGCCGAGGAGCTCGCCGGGCGCGGCCGCGACGTCACGTTCGTCGGCATGCTCGACGCCCGCACCGACGTCGTCGACGGCAGCGGTGAGTTCGATTCCGCCGCCGTGCTCGGCGGGCTGCTGCGCGAGATGGGCTTCCCCGTCGATCCGGGGGCCAGGATGACGACCGAGGACGCGGTGGCGTTGGTGCGCTCCAGCGGTGACGCGATCGCCATCCTCGACGACACACAGATCGCCAGGGTCATCGAGAACTACGTCGCGGCAGAGCGATTCACAACCGATGCCGACTACGGCCGGTACTCGGGTGACGTGTTCTTCGTCGACGCCACCATCCTGGAGATGGACCTGACGGGTGTCGCGTCGGCGGGTTGGCGTGACCACGTCGGGGGAGAGTTGCGCGTCGTCGCGTTGGACTGCAGGCACTCCGAGCTGATGGACGCCGAGACCCTCGAGCGGCTGGGCCCGCTGATCGCGGCCGAGCTCACCAACTGAACCGGACTGAACCCGGACTCAACCGGGACACTGAGAGAGACGCCGACGGCCGACTCGCCCGCGCAAGCGGGTCGAGCCGGCCGTCGGAACGAGAGAACCCAAACGAGAGAATGCCGGGCCGAGGGACGTTAGGAGTCCGAAAGGTCCGCGACGGGCTTGCCCGTGTAGGCGTTGCCGAGTTGGGGCACCAGGAGATCCAGCGCGTACAGCATCGCGTCCGGCCCGCTGAAGGCGATCGCGCCGCTGAGCGTGGAGTCCGAACCCGCGTACAGCGTGCGGCCGTCCTTGACGACGTTGAGGCGCTGGAACGCCGGCACGGCGGCCATCTGTTCCTTGGTGAGTCCGTTGACGAACAGCGCCTCGCCGTCGAGGATGTCGAGCTTCTCCTCCGAGACGTCACCGACGGTGTCCTTGGTGTCCAGGCCGAGCCCGTCGAAGATCGCGTTGCGCGGGTCACCCTTGCCAATCACATAGTGCGCGTTGGGTTCCGAGGTGAAGTCCGAGATCAGGGTCTTGCCTGCGAACTCGGGGTGCGCTGCCTTGGCCTCGTCGATCTTCGCGTTGACCCGATCGACCAGTTGCTGAGCCTCCGCTTCCTTGCCCAACGCCTTGCCCGTGGTCAAAAGCTGGACGTTCCAGGGGGTTTCCTCGTCGGGGTAGTCGGCCGACTGCACGACGGTGGGGGCGATCTGCGAGAGCCTGTCGTAGGTCTTCTGGTCGATGGTCTCGTTGATGGCGAAGATGACGTCGGGCTTGGCCGCGGCGATGCCCTCGAAGTTGATGGTGTCGCCTTCGATGGACGGAACGCCCTTGCCGTCGGTCGCCTCCTTGACCCACGGGAAGTCGCTGTAATTGTCGAAGTAGCCACCGCGGGTGCCGACCGGCACGATGCCTAGCGGTAACACGAAGTCCTGGTCGATCCACCCGGCGGTCACGACCCGCTGCGGGTTGGCTGGGATCTTGGTCTCACCGAACTTGTGGGAGATCGTCACGGTCTCGCCGGAGCTTGCCTCTGCCGACGGACTGGACTCGGCACTGGGGGTCGACGAGCTGCCGCACCCCGTCAGGAGGGCGATCCCGAGGAGGAGCGCGGAGACGAGCGCCGAGGCGCGATTCGCGTGTGAATTGAGTCCGGTTAGCCGCATTCGGTTAGGCTAACATTGCCTAACTTCCGGCGGTCGCGGCCCTTTTCCCGACCCCGTCGACCGGACCGGGCCAGCACATTCGCCGCCAACGTGGGCCGATCGCCGGGTACGCCACGGTGGCCGCCGGCGACCGCAGCGGGGCGATTCAGCAGGAATCGGTAGGGTTTCCTCCCGACGGCCCCTGTTTCGCGGGTCATGCGCAATGGAGCGCCAGGTACCCAGTGATGTACAAGGAGCAGTCTGTTGGCCCTCAACACCATCGCGCTGGAGCTCGTCCCGCCCAACGTGGAACGGGGGGCGTCCTACGCCATCGACGAGGCGCACAAGGTGCTGCAACTCGCGGCAGGCGCAGGCATCGACGGCCGAATCCGCCACGTCATGATCCCCGGCATGATCGAGGAGGACGGCGACCGTCCGATCGAGATGAAGCCCAAGCTCGACGTGCTCGACTACTGGTCGATCATCAGGCCGGAACTGCCGAACATGAACGGGCTGTGCACCCAGGTGACGTCGTTCCTGGATCAACAAGCGCTGCGGGGGCGCCTCACCGAATTGCGCGACGCGGGGTTCGACGGCATCGCCTTCGTCGGCGTCCCACGCACCATGACCGACGGCGAAGGCGAAGGCGTCGCCCCGACCGACGCCCTGACCATGTACGAAGACCTGGTGCCCAACCGCGGCGCGATCTTGATTCCCACCCGCGACGGCGAACGCGGCCGGTTCAACTTCAAGTGCGACCAGGGCGCCAACTATGCGCTCACCCAGCTGCTGTACTCGGACACGATCGTCGACTTCCTCACCGACTTCGCCGCGACCACCGAGCACCGTCCGGAACTCCTGCTGTCCTTTGGCTTCGTCCCCAAGATGGAGACCAACGTCGGGCTGATCAACTGGCTGATCCAGGACCCCGGCAATGCGGCCGTCGCCGACGAGCAGGCCTTCGTCAAGAGGCTGGCGGCCGCCGAACCCGACGACAAGCGCAAGCAGATGATCGACCTGTACAAGCGGGTGGTCGACGGCGTCGGTGCTCTGGGCTTCCCGATCAGCATCCACTTCGAGGCGACGTACGGCGTGTCCCGGCCGGCGTTCGACACCTTCGCCGAGATGCTCGACCACTGGGCGCCCGACCGCTGAGCCACAGTGCGCAGGCGTGCGATAAGACCCTGCCGCCCGTTCACCGACTCAACACCCGCGCATGGGACGATTCGGGTGATGCTTCCCGCCGACAATCACGTCCACTCGCAGTTCTCCTGGGACACCGGCGTGAACGCGTCGATGGTCGACACCTGCCGCCGCGCCGTCGAGGTCGGCCTTCCCGCCGTTGCGTTCACCGAACACGTCGACTTCACCGAATGGGGTGAGCACGACGTTCCTGCCGTCTCAGACAACCCGGACGTGGACGCGCACGCCGTCATCGCCAGACGGGACCGCGTGCTGCCCGTGGACGTCGACGGCTACCTGGCCGCCGTCGAGGAGTGCCGCGACCGCTTCCCGGAGCTACGCGTTCTCTCGGGCATCGAGGCGGGCGAGCCGCACCACTTCGCGGGCAGCGTCGCCG
>NZ_JBEVLO010000305.1:0-22518 GCF_040509115.1 Mycobacterium sp.
GGGCCAGCTTCCAGACGGCCATCAGGATCGGGAAGTTCCACGGGATGATCTGGCCGACGACGCCGAGTGGCTCGTGGAAGTGGTAGGCGACGGTGTCCTCGTCGATCTGGGACAGCGAACCCTCTTGTGCGCGCAGCGCCCCGGCGAAGTAGCGGAAGTGATCCACGGCCAGCGGGATGTCGGCGTTCAGCGTCTCGCGGATCGGCTTGCCGTTGTCCCACGCCTCCGCCAGCGCCAACGACTCCAGGTTGCCCTCGATGCGGTCGGCGATCTTGTTGAGGATGCCTGCCCGCTCGGCGGGCGAGGTCTTGCCCCAGCCCGGTGCGGCGGCGTGCGCGGCGTCCAGTGCCTTGTCGACGTCGGCCTCGGTGGACCGCGGAATGTCACAGAACGCCTGCCCCGTCACGGGTGTCGGGTTCTCGAAGTATTCGCCGCCGACGGGTTTCACCCACTCACCGCCGATGAAGTTGCCGTAGCGCGACTCGTAGCTCATCACTGCATCGGCGGATCCGGGTCGGGTGTAAACGGTCATCAGTCACTGCTCCCTCAGGCCTCGTTGCCATTGTGTCGAAACTCACACTACGCTCGCCGTACCTCGCGCGGGGAGGACGCAGTTGGGATGATTTCGGGGTGATTCGGGGGTCATGAGCTTGCGTTCGCTTTCCGCAGCGGTCGTCGCCGTCGTGGTCGCGGTGGCCGCTGCCTGCGCCGCGCGGTCCGACGACCCGCCAACCGCCATCGAGTACGCCGATCAGCTCAAGAGCCAGATCACCCTCGATGCGCTGATGGGCCATCTCCAGGCGCTTCAGGACATCGCCGACCGCAACGGCGGCACCAGGGTTGCCGGCTCCCCCGGCTATGACGCCAGCGTGGACTACGTTGCGAAGATCTTGCGCGACAAGGGCTTCGATGTTCAGACACCCGAATTCACGATGGGTGTCTTCACCGTCGGCAGGGAGACCCTGGCCGTCAACGGCACCCCGGTCGAGGCGCACGCGATCGACTTCAGCGGCGCGAGTCCGCAGCAGGGTGCCAGTGGGCCACTCGTCGTGTTGCGCACCGACGACGATCCGGGGTGCACCGCCGAGGACTACGACGGCCTCGACGTCGCGGGGGCCGTCGTGGTGGTGGAAAGGGGCGCGTGCAACCTCGCCGACAAGGCAGTCGCCGCGACCGAACGCGGCGCCGTCGCCCTCGTCGTCGCCAACAACGTCGAGGAGAAGACGTTCAGCGGGGGCATGAGCGAGACCGACGAGATCGAGATCCCGGTGCTGAGCGTGACCAAGGCCGACGGGGCCGAACTCCGCTCGCAGACCGGATCCGCGACCGTCGTCCTCGACGCCAGCGTCGACCAACTACCGACCCGCAACGTGATCGCTCAGACCAAGACCGGCGCGACCGACGACGTCGTCATGGTCGGCGGGCACCTCGACAGCGTCCGCGCCGGCCCAGGCATCAACGACAACGGCTCAGGCGTGGCGACCGTGCTGGAGACGGCACTGCAGATGGGCCCGTCGCCCGCTGTGCGCAACGCCGTGCGGTTTGCGTTCTGGTCGGGCGAGGAGGAGGGCCTGTTCGGCTCGTACGAGTACCTCCGGTCGCTCGACGACGAGGCGCTCAAAGACATTGCGCTGTATCTGAACTTCGACATGATGGCCTCCCCCAACACGTGCTACTTCACCTCCGACGCGGATCAGTCCCTGCCGCCTGACGTCGACCTCGACGAGGACCTGTTGATTCCCGAGGGTTCGCCCGGACTGGAGCGCACCCTGGTGGAGGCGCTCCGGGCGGCGGGCAAGACACCGCAGGACCTGCCGTTCGACGGCCGCAGCGACTACGACAGCTTCACGCGCGCAGGCATCCCCGCAGGCAACTTCGACACCGGAGCCGACGACGTGAAGACCCCGGAGCAGGTGAAGGCGTGGGGTGGCACCGCCGGGGAGCAGTGCGACCCGAACTACCACTCCGCCGACGACACGATCGCCAACGTCAGCCGCGACGCCCTGGCACTCACCGGTGGTGTCGTCTCCTACGTCGTCGCCCTGTACGCGCAGGACGAGGGGGGCCGCAACGGCGTGCCCGCCCGCGCCGACCGCACCCGCCATCCGCTGCCCGACGACTAGCCCACGGCGGCCGCCGCGCCGACGACGACGCCGTCGCGACACAATGGCGGGATGGCAGACGACCCGTTCCTATGGCTCGAGGACATCACCGGCGACGACGCGCTGGATTGGGTGCACCGTCACAACGAACCCACGCTGGCCGACCTTGGCGGGGAACGCTTCGACGAGATGCGCGCCGAGGCACTGGCGATCCTCGACACCGATGCGCGCATCCCGTACGTGCGTCGGCGCGGCGAATACCTCTACAACTACTGGAAGGACGCCGACCATCCGCGTGGCCTCTGGCAGCGCACCACGCTGGACAGCTACCGCACCGAGTCCCCCGCGTGGGACGTGCTCCTTGACCTCGACGCGTTGGCCGAGGCCGACGACGAGAAGTGGGTGTGGGCCGGGGCCGACGTCCTCGAACCGGACTTCTCACTGGCGCTGATCAGCCTCTCGCGGGGCGGCTCGGACGCGACCGTCGTGCGCGAATTCGACCTGCGGACATGCCAGTTCGTAACGGATGGCTTCCAGCTGCCCGAGGCGAAGACCGACATCTCCTGGGAGAACGCGGACACCGTGCTGGTCGGGACGGACTTCGGGCCGGACAGCCTGACCGACTCGGGCTATCCACGCATCGTCAAGCGATGGAGTCGCGGGCAGCCACTCGCCGAGGCGACGACGCTGTTCGAGGGCGTGGCATCCGACGTCAGCGTCGGCGCGGGATTCGATCCGACCCCTGGCTTCGAGAGGCTGCTTGCTTCGCGGTCGGTCGACTTCTTCAACCGGGAGCGCTTCGAGATCCGCGGCGACGAGCTGATCGAAATCGCCGTGCCGACCGATGCAGGCATGGGGATTCACCGGGAGTGGCTGCTGATCCGACCGCGCACCGATTGGACGGTCGGGTCGACCACCCATCCGGCAGGTTCGCTGTTGGCCGCGAAGTACGATGACTTCCTCGGCGGCACAGCCGAATTGACCGTCGTGTTCGAGCCGGATGAGCACTCCAGCATGGAGACCTATGCGTGGACCCGCGACCGGCTCGTCCTCGTCACGCTGGTCGACGTCGTCTCCCACGTCGAACTCGTCACACCGGGCTCTTGGCAGCGGGAGCCCATCGCGGGCATCCCGGCCAACGCCACGACGGTGATCGTCGACGTCGACGAATACGGCGACGAGATCTTCCTGGACTCGAGCGGCTTCGACGCCCCATCTCGACTGTTCTGGGGGCATGCGGGAACGGAGATGACCGAGATCAAGAGCGCGCCTGCGTTCTTCGATTCCTCCGACATCGAGGTGGCGCAGCACTTCGTCGCGTCCGCCGACGGCACGATGATCCCGTACTTCGTCGTGGGGCACCGCAGTTCGACGGGCCCGGGCAAGACGCTGCTCGGCGGCTACGGCGGCTTCGAGGTGTCCAACACACCGGGTTATGGCGGGGTCCTCGGCAAGCTGTGGCTTTCCCGTGGCGGCACGTACGTGCTCGCCAACATCCGCGGCGGCGGCGAGTACGGCCCGCGCTGGCATACCCAGGCGATGCGGGAGGGGCGACACCTCGTCGGTGAGGACTTCGCCGCCGTGGCAGCCGATCTGGTGAGGCGCGGCATCACCACCGTCGAGCAGCTCGGCGCCCAGGGCGGCAGCAACGGCGGACTGCTCATGGGCATCATGCTGACCAAGTACCCGGAGCTGTTCGGCGCGTTGGTGTGCAGCGTCCCCCTGCTGGACATGCGCCGGTACCACCTGCTGCTGGCGGGCGCGTCGTGGGTGGCCGAGTACGGCGACCCCGACGACCCCGACGACTGGGCCTTCATCGCCGAATACTCGCCGTACCAGAACGTCTCGGCCGACGAGAAGTACCCGGCGTTGCTGATGACGACGTCGACCCGCGACGATCGGGTGCACCCAGGGCACGCCAGGAAGATGACGGCCGCATTGGAGCAGGCGGGCCACCGCGTGCAGTACTACGAGAACGTCGAGGGCGGCCACGCGGGCGCCGCCGACAACGCGCAAACCGCCTTCCGGTCGGCGCTGATCTACGAGTTCCTGCACCGCACGCTCGGCGACTAGGGCGTGTAACGGATGGCCGGTCGGGTGACACCCACCTTCGAGCGCACCGACCATCGATAGGAACCAACCATGACCACCGTCCCCCAGAAGATCGACGCAGCCGTTGCCCGCACTTCGACGTTCGAGAGATTCGGCGGCAACCTCGCCCGATATGGCCTCGTCGTGGTGATCGCGTGGATCGGCGCGCTGAAGTTCACCGCCTATGAGGCCCAGGGCATTCAGCCGTTGGTCGCGAACAGCCCGTTGATGAGCTGGCTCTACGACGTGTTCTCGGTCAACACGTTCTCGGCGCTGCTCGGCGTCATAGAGCTGGCGACCGCGGCGCTACTGGCCGTCAAGCCATGGTGGCCCAGGGTGTCCATCGCTGGCAGCGTGCTGGCCATCGGCCTGTTCCTCGCCACGCTGAGCTTCCTCGTCACCACGCCCGGCGTGTTCGAGGCGTCCGCAGGCGGGTTCCCGATCCTGTCCTCGACGGGCCAGTTTCTGATCAAGGACGTTGCACTGCTCGGAGTTTCGGCCTGGACTCTGGGCGACGCACTGAGCAGGCGCTAGACCAGATGCCCGTCATCGGAGAGGACGAGGCCGACCTCATCACGGCATTGCGTGCCGGCGATGAGGCGGCCTTCGCCCATCTCGTCGACCTTCACACGCCTGCCCTGTTGCGCGTGGCCAACGGCTACGTCCCCAACCGCGAGATCGCGGAGGAGGTCGTTCAGGACACCTGGATCGCACTCGTCAAGGGCATCAACGGGTTCGAGGGTCGGTCCTCGGTGCGCACGTGGCTGTTCACCGTGATGATCAACATCGCGAAGAAGCGCGGCATGCGCGAACGGCGCGACAGCGAAGTCGCCGTGATGGCGTTCACCGGCGGCACGGTCGACCCCGCGCGCTTCCGAGCCGTCGGCGAAGAGTGGCAAGGACATTGGCGCGAGAACGAGGAGCCGTCGCCATTTCCCGACACTCCCGAGGGATCGGCGCTGGGCGGTGAACTGATCGACGTGGCACGGCGCGCGCTCGACACGCTTCCCGAACGGCAACGCGTGGTGGTCAGCCTCCGCGACATGATGGGGTTCGACTCGGCCGAGGTCTGCGAGCTCCTCGACATCAGCGTGGCGAACCAGCGCGTGCTGTTGCATCGGGGCCGGGCCGTAGTGCGGCAGGTCTTGGAGAACTATTTGAGGGACGCGACATGAGCACCGAATCGATGGACTGCAACGATCTCGTCGAGTTGGTGACCGCGTATCTCGACGGCGCGCTCGACCTGGACACCCGCGCCCGCTTCGACATGCACCTGCTGGACTGCGACGGCTGCGAGAACTACCTGCAGCAGTTCAACGCCACCGTGCGCACTCTCGGCGCCATCCGCGACGGCCACCTCGATCCAGACTTCCGCGACCGCCTACTGCGGGCGTTCAGAAACTGGCACTGACGGACCAATAGAGTGGTCGCGTGAGCACTCTGTCGACGAGCCTCTTCGTTGCCGGCTTGGTCGTCTTGCTCGCAGGCATCGTGGTACCGGGCTGGGACACCGCCACGACGCCCAAGCGGGCGATGAAGCGGCGGATCTACTGGACGGCCACGGCGGTGTCCATCCCGATCCTGATCGTCGCTGGCTGGCCCGATCTGCAGCGCTCGATCGCGTTCGTCGCGATGGCCTGCGTGCTGATGATCGGTTGGGCGTACTCCCGGACCCCGAACCTCAAGATCGGCGACCGCATCTACGCCGCCTACGAACCGAACCGCGAGCCGGACCCACCCCCACCGGGCCCACGGGTCTGATGCCTAGTCCCGCCTGCGGAAGCTGCCGAGCACCGCGGCGAGCACGCCCAAGACCACCAACCCGCCCCCGACGGCCATGGTGAGGTTCAGCCAGAGATGCAGGCTGTCGATGCCGTGGGCGACCATGGCGTCGGCGACGTTTCGGACGTCGCCTGCCGTCGCGTTCAACGCGTTGTCGACGTACCGGCGCCCCACCTCGATCGCCGCCCAGCCGCCCGCACCCACCACCAGGGCGGAAACACCCAGTGCGACAAGCGCCTTGCCGCGACTTCTGGCGCTGGCGATGGTCAACAGCGCGAACACCGCGGCGACGACGCTCGACCCGATGCTCACCCACGGACCCCACGTCGCGACCTGCCGCAGCTGTCCAGGCCGCAGGCCCGACGAGTCGCTGACGGTGATCGGTACCGTCAGCGTGTCGGGTACCTGGATGTCGAGATTGCCGAGCGTGGCCTGAAGTGAGGAGTCCTTGAGCATCGGGGCGATGTCGACGAGCCAGCGGTCGTCGGAGTTCTGGTCGCGCTGGATCGTGTCGGTGAACATCCAGGCGTGGGCGATGCGGTTGGCCTGGGCGAACTGGCCGGGGAACCCGTCGTTCTGGGTGTAGGCCGTCGTCAGGCGACCCACCAGATCGGGGTTGAGAGTCTCGTAGCCGTTGTCGGCCGCGTACGACGTGATCTGGCTGGCCAGCAGCGAGGCCACTGCCTCCTGCAGGCGCGGATCGGTGGCGGCCGACGCCGCGAGGTCGGAGTATCCGTCGCGGTCCACGACGTCGTGCTGGGCCCAAGAGGTCGGCACTGCCACGGCCAACGCCGCGGTGGCCAGCAGCCACAGGAGGAAGGTCGCGACCAACCGCACGGGTGCGTCCTCCTGTCCGGGGTCCTCGTTGGGGCTTTGGGTGTCGGCGTTGGGTGTCGGCGTCGAACTTACCTACCTCGGTTGGAGGGTCGACCTACCGCATGGACCCGAGGATCCCGCTGACGTCGGGGCGGGCGCAGGCGCGCGCTGCCGTGATGACGGACGCACCCCGTCGAAGCGCTGGGGAGGAACGTGAAGAAGCGATGGCGAAGTGGCGCACCGGGACGCGGCAGGCGTCAGTCGCCCAGCGCGCGTCCCACGATGAGCGGGTCGGCGCGCCCGACCACTTCATGGTCCTTGTTGTCGTAGTCGAACTTGCCGAGCACGTGGCGCATGGCGTTGATGCGCGCCCGCTTCTTGTCGTTGCTCTTCACGACGGTCCAGGGCGCGATCTCGGTGTCGGTCCAGCCGAACATGTCCTCCTTGGCCGCCGTGTAGTCATCCCACTTGTCCAGCGACGCCAGGTCGGTGGGCGAGAGCTTCCACTGCCGGACGGGGTCGACCTGCCGGATGGTGAAGCGCGTGCGCTGCTCGGCTTGCGTCACGGAGAACCACAGCTTCGTGAGGCTGATCCCGTCGTTGACCAGCATCTGCTCGAAAAGCGGTGCCTGACGGATGAATTCGGCGTGCTGCCGCTGCGAGCAGTAGCCCATCACGCGTTCCACGCCTGCCCGGTTGTACCAGGACCTGTCGAACAGCACGATCTCCCCGGCGGCGGGGAGATGGTTGACGTAGCGCTGGAAGTACCACTGCGTGGTCTCGCGGTCGGTGGGCTTCTCCAGGGCGACGACGCGGGCGCCGCGCGGGTTGAGGTGCTCCATGAAGCGCTTGATGGTGCCGCCCTTGCCCGCGGCGTCGCGGCCCTCGAAGACGATCACGTGGCGAAGCCCGTTGGACTGGCTCCACTTCTGCAGCTTGAGCAGTTCGATCTGCAGCAGCCGCTTCTGCTCCTCGTACTCCTCGCGCTTCATCCGCTCGTCGTACGGGTAGTTCTCGCGCCAGGTGTCGACGACCTCCCCGGTGGGCTGGATGATCAGCTCGGGATCGTCGTCATCGTCGTCGCGGACGGTGTAGCCGGTGCTCTGCAGGGTCACGTTTGGGAAGGTATCGAGCGCTGGGGACGCGACGGTGAAGCGAAGGTGAACGGAAAGTGGCGCGGACGCCCGGAGCAACGCGAGCGAAGGGCTACTTCGCCGTGCGCTTGGGCCGGATCAACGCAAGCTTCGTCATCATCGTGTTCATCCGCTTGAGGGCCCTGAGCGAATTGTTGTAGTAGTTGCCGCCCGCGCCGACATTGGTGCGCGGCGCGATCACCGATTCCTGCCTGCAGAACTTGCGCAGACCGTCGGCGCCACCGAAGCGCGCCCCAATGCCCGAGGTCTTCCAGCCGCCCATCGGGGCCGTCGTGCACATCAGGTTGGAGATCACGTCATTGATGTTGACGGCACCGCAATCCAGCTCCAGCGCAACGTCGTTCGCACGTTCGGCATCACTGGAGAACACCGATGCGCTCAGCCCGTAGGGGCTGTCGTTGGCAAGTCGAACCGCCTCGGCGACGGAGGACACCTTCATGATCGGCAGCGTCGGGCCGAAGGTCTCCTCGGTCATGCAGGTCATCGAGTGGTCGACGCCGACCAGTACGGTCGGCGGGTAGAAGCTGCCGGGACCTGCGGGGCGGACCCCACCGGTGAGCACCTTGGCGCCTTTGGCGACGGCGTCGGCGACGTGGCGTTCGGTGACGCTGACCTGACTGTCGTCGATCTGCGCACCGAAGTCGTAGCCCTCCCCCGCACCCATCTTGAGGTTCTTGACGTCCCGTACCACCGCGTCGACGAACTGGTCGTAGACCTGTTCCAAGACGTAGACCCGTTCGACGGACACGCACGTCTGGCCGGCGTTGAACATCGCGCCCCAGACCGCGGCATGGGCGGCGAGCGCCACGTCGGCATCTTCCAGGACGATCATCGGGTCCTTGCCGCCGAGTTCGAGGCTGACCGGGGTGAGCTTGCGCGCGGCGCGCTCCATCACCTTGGCGCCGGTGGCGGACGAGCCGGTGAACTGGACGTAATCGGAGTTGTCCACGACGGCCTCGACGGCTTCTCGCGCACCCTGCACGATGGCCATCACGTCGGGGGCACCGGAATCGATCCAACCCTTGAGCAGCAACTCGGCGGTCAGCGGCGTGCGCTCCGACGGCTTCAGCAGCACGGCGCAACCGGCGGCCAGCGCAGCGATCCCGTCCATCAACAGGTTGGCGACGGGATAGTTCCATGGCGCGATGATGCCGACGATGGGGCGAGGTCGGTAGTGCACGGTGACCTTCTTGATCGACAGGAAGGGCAGTGCGGCGGGCCGCGTCTCGGGCGCCAGCGCCTTCTTCATCGTCTTGATGTAGTACGACGCGATGATGATGAGCAACGGGACTTCCTGGGCCGCATCCGTCGCCGACTTGCCGGTCTCCTTGATCAGGAGCGACTCGATCTCGTCGCGGTGTTCGCCGAGCCACACCGCGTATCGGGCGATCACCTTGGCGCGGCCGGCCGGGCCGCGGGCCTCCCACTCCCGCTGCGAGCGCCGCAGGCCCGCCGCGATGCGTGGCACGTCAGCCGGGTCCGACCATCGCACGGACCCAGCGACGGCACCGGTGGCGGGGTTGAGGATCGTGGCCGTCGTGTCAACTTCGGGAGTTGCAGTCATGGGGCCATGCTAGCCGTTGCTGTGACGCACGTCGCAGCGGGGTTGACACCTGTCAACTCCGGCTGCCCACGCGGCGAGGCAGACGAGTGCGGTGCCGAGGAAGATCGCGCCAATCGTGTCCGTGAAGTAGTGAAACCTGAACGCCTGGCCGAGCAGGGCCAGAATCGCGTACGCCGTCACCGCCACCAACAGCCAGACCCGCGCGCCGACGGCCAGCACGATCATGCCGAGCACGACCACGGTGACCGTCACGTGCCCACTGGGGTAGGCCAGCGAGCCTTCCTTCTCGCGATCGAACAGCGGCTTGAGCAGTCGCACGGCAGCGAACGCGGCGAGCGGCGTCACCACCATCGCGCCAGCCAGCCGCCACCGCCGCTGATAGAGCGCGACGACGCCCGCCCCGGCCAGCAACAGCACCAGCACCCACGGGTTGGTGAACAGCAACAGCGCATACAACTGCCGATGGACCCTGCCCATCGCCAGGAACCAGTCGTCCAGCGGCGTCGAGCCTCGGCGGACCGCGATGCCAAGGGCCACCATCGCGAGAACGGCAATCAGCGGCCACCAGCGAACGAGCTTGGTCGTGGCCATCCGGTCCGTCGTTCTGGTGATCATCGACGCCCAACATACCGGCTGGCGTAGGTTGTTTCGCTGTGTGAACGCCGCCACCGGCCGTGAGGCCGGACCCGCCTGCGGCGTCCGAAGCGGCGAGGAGCAAAGAAGCCCTCGGGCAGCCGGCCGACCTAGCCGACGATGCCCCTGACGTAGGCAGCCTGACCGAGGTGCTGGGCGCAGTCGTCGATGATGCTGACGATGCGTGCGCTCGCGGTCACCGGAGGCGTCCAGTGCCGGTCGACGATCTTGGCGAGATCCTCGGCGGTGACCGAGGCGACGTATTTCAACGTCGTCTCGTGGACGGCCTTGTAGTAGCCCACCAGTAGCTCGGCAGGCACCCGCACCTTGCCGACCTGCGCGGGGCTGTGGCCGTAACCGTGGGAATCCGCGGGCAGGTCGAGCGCGAAGCGGTCGACCCAGCCATCTCGGAACCACACCTGTTCGATGCCGGCGATGTCACAGAGTTGGGCGTCCTGGACGCGGGCGCTGTGCCAGAGCAGCCAGGCGATGCTGTTGGCCTCGGGCGTGATCCGGTGGAAGGAGACCTCGTCGGTCAACCCGTCGGCGATGCCCTCGACGTGCTCGATGAGTCGGGTGAACGAGTCGCGAAGGAGTTCGCGAGCAGCCTCGATGTCCCCGATTTCGTTGTCAGCCATGGTGTCGACGCTACCCGGGACGTCTGTCGGCGCGCCCGCTCAGCCGTCGGTCGGCGCCGCTGAGTGGAACACGGCTTCGACGTTGTTCCCATCGGGGTCACGCACGAACGCTCCGAAGTACCCCGGGTGGTATTCGGGCCAGATGCGCGGTTCGTGCAGCGACTCGAAGCCGAGCGCGACCGCGGCGTCGTGGAAGGAGCGGACCTCGTCGGCGTTGGCCGCCTGGAATGCGAAGTGGATGCCGACCGTCGCCTGCCTGCCTGCGCCGTCCTCCACCCAGAAGTCGGGCTTGCCGTCGCGGCCGTAGCCGACGGCGGCCCCGACGTCCATCTGGCGGCTGAAGCCCAACGTGGCTAGCACCGCGTCGTAGTACTCCTTGGACCTGTCATAGTCGGCGCAGATGATTCCGAAGTGATCGATCACGGGGTCATCGTGGCACGGAGCACCGTCACGCGCGGTAAGAAGTACGTAATTAGGTAGCCTGTGCTGTGATGAAGGCATGAGTCCAGCACCACCCACCGGGACGGGCGCGAATCCTCCAATGCGCAAGCGTCACCGGATGATCGACCGGGTCGCGGGAATGCTGGAGTTGGCTGCACGCAACCACGATGGTCTGACCCTGACGGAGATGGCGCGACTGCTCGACTCTCCACTGAGCTCACTCCAAGGCTTGGCCAACGGTCTGGTGGCCGCCGGCTACCTCGACGAGTACGACCGTCGCTACCGGCTGGGCGGAGCCCCGTATCTGCTCAATCAGATGGCCGGACGGCACCTCGTCACCCGGGTCGGACATCGCGAGCTCGAAGCCGTGCACGCCGAGGCCGGCCTGACGACGCTGCTGTCCGTCGTGGTCGGTCAGGGCGTGTTCTACGTCGACAGTTGTTCTTCCACACCGCGTTACGACTACCTCGCCAAGAACCTCGTTCGCCGATCACTGATCAGGACGTCGAGCGGCTGGGTGCTGCTGGCGGGATTCGCCCGTCGTGACCTGTGGAGCTACTTGAACACGTTGTCCGCCGAGGACGAGAAGAACCGCGAGCGGTTCTTGAATGAACTCGAGGCGATCCAGGAGACCGGAGTGTGTGCGGCGCCGGACATCTCGGACGTCGCCGACGGGGTCGCCGTCGCCGTGCGTGAAGGCGGTCGGACGGTCGCCGCCGTGAGCGTGGTGGGCCCGCACGCCGAGATCCGCGGTCAACGTGACCGCTTGGTCGGACTGTTGACCGAGCACCGCCAACGTTGGGAACTCGACGAGTAGCCGGACGGATCACGGTCAAAGGGCGCGGCCCTTCCAGGCCAGTCCCCCGTCAAGGGTGAAGATGGTGCCGCTGGTGTAGCCACTGCGCCGCGAGGCGAGAAACGCGATGGCGTCGGCGACTTCGTCTGCCTCCGCCATGCGCCGCCCGGGATAGTGCTCGATGAACTCCGGCCATCGCGCTGGGTCGCCGAGCTCCGAGCGGGCCCGAACGTCGAGGGCGGCCAGCAGCCGCTCGGTCCGCACCGGTCCGGGGTTGATGCCGACCACCCGCACGCCCTGGTCCAGGGACGACGAACCCACCGCACGGGTGAACGTCATCAACGCCGAATTGGCCATCGAGCCGGCCAGGTAACCGGCGTCGGGCCGTTCGCCGGACATCCCGATGACGTTGACGATCACCCCCGAGCCGCGGGCACTCATCGTCGTCATCGCCATCTGCGTGAGTTCGAGATAGCCCCACAGCTTGAGTTCCCAAGCACGTTGCCACGCAATGAGATCCGCGTCCTGCAGACCGCCCTGTGGGATTGCGCCCGCATTGTTGACCAGGATGTCCACCTCGGCAAGGGTGTCCGCGAGCTCGGCCCGATCCGTCGGCTGGGACAGGTCCAGAGCATGGCAGATCACCTCGGCGTCGATGGCAGCGCGCAGTTCTCCGAGCACGTCCGCGTCACGCCCCACGACGTGGATGCGACGCACTCCCTCGGCCGCGAACGCGTGCGCTGCGGCGGCGCCGATCCCGCGTGAGCCGCCAGTGATGAGTACCGAGTCGGTGTCGGTGAATTGCAGGTCCATGCGCGGATGGTCTCCCAGTCGCCGTGAAGATCAGGACAGAGGTGAGTCGACGGCGACGGTCCGGGGCTTGGGCGGCATGAAGATCTCGATGAACTCCAGGTCGTCGGAGGTGCCCGTCTCGTTGTGGCGATATCCACCGGGGATGAAGCACAGACTGTTCTGGTGAATTCGGTGGGTGTCACCATTCTCGAACTGCAATTCCAACCACCCCTTGGTGACCAGGAGCCACTGGAAGTCGCAGTCGTGGTAATGCCACCCGGTCGGATTGGCCATCCCGGAGCGAACCTTGGTCATCTGCGTGCTGATCAGACCCTTGCTCGCGTCGGCAATCCCCAGGTCGAAGTACTGGAGAAACGTACGGCGGCCGGGGATCTCGTCGGCGTCGTCGATGGCGATCACCTTGTGCTGCATCGCATCGGGGATCTCTCGGGTGCGGGCGGTGGTGGTCATTTCAGATCCTTTCACTTGTCGAAGTTGGCGAGAGTTCGAGGTCGCTGAGGGGATGCGACCGGATGGCATGATCGAGCACGGCGGCATCCCAATCCCGGGTGGCGCCGCCGTCGGAGCGGAGTTTCATTGCCGCGAACGTGAATTCGTGCAATCGGTGCTCGCGGGTGGTGCCGATGGCGCCGACGACCTGATGCGCGTGGCGCACGACGGGGTCGACCGCGTGTCCGCAGCAGGAACGGGCAACGGCAACCATCGCACTCACCTGCCGAGCCGACATAGCCGGGTCCGCCGCGGCGAGGACGGCAGCGTCGGTGGCGGCGCGGGCCAGCGCGGTCTCGCCTGCCACGATGGCGACCAGCCGTTGAACGGCCTGCTGTTTGCCGATCGGACGCCCGAATTGCTCACGGGTCTGCGCGTGTTCGATCGTCAGCTCGGTGATCGCCTCCAGCGCCCCCGTGACCTGGATGGCGCGGACCAGCGCCCGGCGGGTCCGAGCCGCAGCCACGACGTCGTCACCGACCGGATACGCGTCGAACTCGCCGTCGGAGAAGCGATCCATCGCCTCGACCGGTACGTCGGAGAGCGTCCAGCCACGCTCGGCACGACGCACCACCACGACCCGCTCGACGAGGGCGGCCGCCGCGGAGGGGGTCGGCTCGTCGTCACCGATGACCACGCCGCGCAGAGCCTGCGTGGCGGGAGCCGAAGCCTGCTCAAGCAGCCACCCGGCCACCAGGTCGCTGTCGGCGACGGTGAGCGAACACCCATGCCGGGCCAGTGTTCGCGCCAACGCCGCCGCCTCCGGCCAGGAAGCGCCGCTGCCGCCGCGCTCCTCGCTGCCGGTCAGGTCGGAAAGGCCGAGTTCGACGAGCGCGTTCCACAGACCCTCGTCGTTGCCGGCGTGCGCCTGCACCACCGAATCGATCAGAGTTCGCAGGTCGGGGTCGACCATGGCGTCCAGCGTAGTCATCGCAGCCCCAATCCCTTGGCGACGACGCCTGCGAGGACTTCGTTCGTTCCACCGCGCAGCGTGAAGCCCGGGCGTTGCACGGTCGCCACCGCGATGGCGTCGCGCAACGGGCCGGGCGGCCCTGCGACCAGATAGTCGGCTGCCTCCACTAGGTCTCCTTCGGTCGTCGTGCCGAGCATCTTCACCATCGCCGCGGCGACGTCTGCCTTCTCCCCACGGTCCAGCGCCGCTGCCACCGAGAGCGACATCTGGTGCAGACCGTGCAGACGAGCCAGGAAGCGCCCGATCGTGGGGTCTGCAGCACCGCCGCAGGCAACGTGCTCGATCAGCAGCCGCATGACGAGCGCGGTGGAAAGGAAGCGCTCGGGTCCGCTGCGTTCGTACCCGAGCTCGGCGGTGACCTGCTGCCAACCCTCTCCCTCGGTGCCGAGCAGGTTGCCAGCAGGGACCAAGCAGTCGGTGAACACCACTTCGTTGAAATGGCGTGCGCCATCGAGGGATTCGATGGGTGAGACGTTCACCCCCTTGGCGTCGAGGTCGACGATGAACTGGGAGAGCCCGTGGTGGCGGTCGGCGGGGGTGCCGCTGGTGCGCGCCAGGACCAGAACCTTGTCGGCGTGGTGTGCGCCCGACGTCCAGACCTTGGTGCCGTTGATCTTCCAGCCACCCTCGACCTGGACGGCACGCGTGCGCACGCTGGCCAGATCCGAGCCCGCGTCGGGTTCACTCATCCCGATCGCGAACGTGCACCGTCCCGCGGCAATTGCAGGCAGAAGATCCTTCTTCTGCTCTTCGGTGCCGAACTTGATCAGCGAGGGCGCCACTTGGCGGTCGGCGATCCAGTGCGCCGCGACCGGCGCCCCGGCCACCAGGAGTTCCTCGGTGACGACGAACCGCTCGAAGTGGCTTCGACCGTGCCCGCCGTACTGAGCGGGGATGGTCATGCCGACCCAGCCGTGTTCGGCCAGCGAGCGGGTGAACTCCTCCGACCAACCGGTGAGCCAGCCGTCGATGCCGGACACGAAGCTACCGTTGGCCCGCTCGTCTGCCAGGAATCGACGGACGCGCTCCCGCAGCTCTCGCCAGGCAGGGTCGGGGGCAACCGCGGAGAGGGGGGTCGTCTTCACTTCGTCACCACCACCGCGTCGTCGGCCAGCCGGGTGATCTCATCGGAGTCGTACCCGAGTTGGGTCAGCACGTCGACGGTGTGCGCACCGAGCAATGGCGCGTGGCGTTGCAGGCGAACGGGTGTCTCACTCATCCGTAGCGGCGTCAGCGCGCTGAAGTAGGCGCCCTCGGTGGGATGGCTCTGCCGCTGCAGCACGCCTTGATCGAGGACGTAGCGGTCGGCCGTGACGTGAGCCAAGTCGAGCAGCCCGGAGGCGGGGACGTTGTTCCTTCGGCACGCGTCGAGCCACTGTTGGGTGGTGCGCTGCGGGGTGATGCCTCCGATGATGGAGTGCAGATGTCCCATGTTCCGGTGACGCTGGTCGACGTCGGCGAACCTGGCGTCGGTCAACAGGTCGGTCAAGCCGGTGAGCGCGAAGAAGTCCCGCCAGTTCGCGTCGGTGTAGGGCAGGATGCACACGTACCCGTCAGCGGTTCGGTAGGGGGCGCGCTCGGCGACAAGCACCCGGTTCCATCCGAAACCGCCGACGGGCGGATCGAACGTCAGTCCACTGAGGTGCTCGACCAGGTTGAAGTGGATCATCGCGTCGACCATCGGGATCTCGACGTGCTGGCCGAGACCGGTGGCGCCGCGGTGATAGAGGGCCGTGAGGACGGCGATCACGATGTACAAACCACTGACCTTGTCGGCGATCACATACGGCGCGTAACGCGGTGCCCCGTCGACGGATTCGACGAGGCCGGTCAAACCCGAAGCCGCCTGGATCATGTCGTCGTAGGCGGGTTCGTCGCGTTGCTCGCTGTCTTGGGCGTACGCCTGGGCCGTGCACAGGATGACGTCGTCGCGGATCGCCCTCAGCTCGGCGTGGGTGAGGCCCAGGGCTTCTCGCGATCGAGGGCGCAGGTTCGACACCACGACGTCGGCCTCGCGCACCAGCCGCGCGAGGATCTCGCGACCCTCGTCGGTCTTGAGGTCGACGGCGACGCTGCGCTTGTTGCGTTGCAGGCCCAGCGTCAACGCCGTCATTCCCGCGCTGCGCTGAGGTCCCATTCGGCGCGTGATGTCACCGTCGAGCGTCTCGACCTTGATGACGTCGGCGCCGAGATCGCCGAGCATCGACGTCGCGAACGGTCCCATCACGACGGTGGTGAGATCGAGGACGGTGATGCCGGCCAGCGCTCCGGGGGTCGGCAGCCGGTGTTCCGGTTCGGTTGGCAGGGGGTTCAATTCGTTGCTCGATTCTTCCGGTGAGTCAGGTGTTCCACGCGTCGATGGTGCTCGGGCTGCTGGTGTGCCAGCGGCTGCATCGTCGCAGCCAGCGTTAGCACCGAATTCAGTGAAGCGCTTCGTGATTCGAGGAGTAGCCGCTTGGCCATCCGGACGGCGTAGACGGGGTTCTTGGCGATGCGTTCTGCCATTCGACGGGCCACGACGGGCAGTTCGGCCAGTTCGACCACCGCGGTGACCAACCCCCAGTCCAGCGCGGTGGCGGCATCCACGCGGTCCCCGGTGAACGTCATCTCCGCGGCACGCGCCATGCCGACCACTCGCGGGAGGAACCAGGATCCGCCGTCCCCGGGGATGAGGCCCAACTGCACGAAGCTCTCGGCGAAGAACGCCTCTTCGGCAGCGATGCGGATGTCACACATGGTTGCCAGGTCACACCCCGCCCCGATCGCGGGCCCGTTGACGGCAGCAATGACGGGTACCTCGCAGCGTTGCATGGCGCGCGGAATCCGTTGGATGCCCGCCGCGTAACCGTGCCGTTGGCGAACTGGCTCTTGACCGAAGACGCCCAGCCCGTTCCGCATCTCGTGAACGTTGCCGCCCGCGGAGAAGAAGCGACCGGCGCCGGTCAGCACGACGGCGGCGACGTCGGCGTCGAGGTTCACGGCGTCGACGGCGCACTCGAAGGCGTCGATGAAATCCGCACCCGTGATGGCGTTGGCCGCGTCGGGAACGTCGATGGTCCACGTCTGGATGGGGCCGGATCGCTCGACGAGAAGTGGGGTGGTCATGGCGGCTCCTCCCTCAGAAGTCCACGTGGTGGGTGGGGTCCAGGTGGACGTCGAGAACCAGCGGCCCATCGAGCCGAGCCACGGCCGAGGCGACGATCTCGAAGTCCTCCGGCGTGCGCACGCTCAGCACTTGGGCGCCCAATCCGGCTGCCGTGGCGGCTATGTCGGGCCACACGTTGTAGGAGTGCTCGGCGGAGAAGCCCTCGTTGACGAGCTTCTGGTACTCGGCTCCGTAGGCGCCGTCGTCGTAGACCACCACCAGCAGGGGCAACTTCTCCCGCACTGCGGTGGTCAACTCGGAGGCGTTCATCATGAAGCCTCCGTCACCCACGAGGACGACGGTGACGTCGCTGACGCCGCCGACCGCGGCGCCGATCCCGCCGGCCAGTCCCAGTCCGATCGCGCCGAAGCCGGTCATCGCGGTGAATCGGCCGAGCCCGGGCTTCGACAGGTACGGCCACGACCCTGCGATGAATCGGCCGACGTCGCTGACCACGGCATAACCGTCGGGCAGGATCGCGTCCAGCCGCTGGCTGGCAACCCGGACGTCGATGGTGTCAGCGGTGGACCGGTCATCAGGCGGCGTCCATTGCCGGATGGCTTCGGATGCGCTCTCGCAGTGTCGTTTCCAGGACTTCTTCTCGGGCAGCTGGGCCTGGCGGATGGCCTCGGCCATCGATGCGGTGACGGTCCGCGCGTCGCCGGTGACGCCGCACGTCGGCGTGACGAACCACCCCAGCTTGACGGGGTCGTCGTCGACGTGGATGACGGACTTTCCGTCGAGGATCTCACCACCGTGGCTGGTGTACTTGTTCAGGCTCGTGCCGACGGCGATCACGCAGTCGCTGTTCGCCAGGATCGGCGTTGCCTCGTCGTGGGCGATGCCGCCCATGATTCCGAGGTGCCGCGGGTGACCGGCGAACAGCCCGATTCCGAGGCCAGTGGTGAACAGGCCTGCGCCCAACGCCTCGGCCAACTCGAGGATGGCGGCTTCGGCGCCTGCCGCGACTGCCCCGCGTCCCGCGACGATCACCGGCCGCGCCGCAGATGCCGCCAAGCCCAGGGCCGCGTCGATTTCCTCCTCGTCGACGTGCTCGACCGGTGCGGTCCGAGTGGAGAGGGAGGAGATGGTGGCGTCATCGATCCCGTTGTCCATCAAACTGATCGGGACGGGAACGTTGAGCACGACGGGCGCCCGAGACGCTTCGAGTCGCCGAATCGCCCGTCCGACGTCACGCACCACGGTGTCGGGGCGCTGCACCCTCTCGTGGGCGACGCCGATCGACGCACACACCGCCGCGATGTCGAGACGTTGCATGTGCGTGGCCTCGGCGGGCGTGTCTCCCGTGATGAGCAGAATCGGCGTGGTGAAGCGCGCGGCCTCGACCAGCGCGGTGAGTGCGTTGGTGAACCCGGGGCCGTGGGTCACCGTGGCGACGGCCCAACCGCCAACCATCCGGGCGTACCCGTCGGCCATGCTGACGGCACCGGCTTCGTGCGTCGCACGAACGAAGCGGCCGCCGGACCTCTCGAAGGCACTGACCAGAAACATGTTGGCATCCCCGAGCAGGCCGAACATCGTGTGCACACCCTGCTTCGCCAACAGCACGGCGACCTGTTCGTAGATCTTCATCGTCGCGTCTCCCGTCATCGGTGCTCTACATCACTCTGACAAACTCGCGCTCATTTCGCAATAACGTTGTCAGTTACGTAACTACATAGCCCCGAATTCTGTCGCGAGTTCAAGATCGTGCGCTCTACTTAATTACGTAGTTAAATCCGCTATTGCGCATCCTCGGGGCTTTGATGCATAGTGACGTCAGCCACACCGCAGTGGCGTCGTCCGCGGTCGGAATGGCGCCAACCGTGTCTCCCCGCACCACCATCCGAAAGGCAAGCCATGACGATCCCCAAGGCGCGGCAGACGAGAACGGATGAACCGGCGCGTGACGTGACGCGGGTGGCCGCGATCGCCGCGACCGCCGCCAGCATCGAGTACTACGACTTCTTCATCTACGGACTGGCGGCGGCGCTGGTCTTTCCCACCGTGTTCTTCCCGAATCAAAGTGCCGTCACGGGAGTCCTGCTGTCGTTCGCCACCTTCGGCATCGGATTTCTCGCCAGGCCCCTCGGCGGTCTGGTGTTCGGTCACTTCGGTGATCTCATCGGCAGGAAGAAGACCCTCGTCATCGCCCTGGTCACCATGGGGATCGCGTCTACCGCAATCGGCGTGCTTCCGACCTATTCCGGAGTGGGGTTGCTGGCGCCGGCCCTGCTGACACTGCTGCGCTTCGTCCAGGGCATCGCCATCGGCGGTCAGATGGGCGGGGTAGTGCTGCTCGCCGTGGAGGCCGCACCACCGAACCGTCGGGGGTTCTTCGGCAGCTTCTCCTCACTTGGGGCGCCCGGCGGCGTGCTTCTGGCCAACCTCACCTTCCTCGTATTGACGGCATTCGTCTCCACCGAGGCGTTGATCCAGTGGGCCTGGCGGTTGCCCTTCCTGATGAGCTTGGTTCTCGTAGCCCTCGCCCTGTACGTCCACGTCAAACTCGAGGACACCCCCGCCTTCCAGCGACTCCAGCAGGAGCGGTCGACGACGGCGAACCCCGCGGGCGCGGCGCCGACCCGATCTCCGGTGTTGACGGTCCTGCGGAAATATCCGCGTGAGGTCGCGCTGACCACCGGTAGTTACATCGGCATCAACCTCACGTACTACCTCTACATCACGTTCGTCATCTCCTACGGCACGAACACCCTCGGCCTCTCGCAGCGAACCATGTTGGCCGCCATCCTCATCGGGTCCACCGGGCAGATTCTGGTTCTGCCGTTGGCGGGCGCCCTTTCGGACAGAGTGGGCCGCAGCAGGGTGTACCTGTGGGGAGCTGGAGGCACGGCAGCCTTCGCGTTTCCATTCTGGATGTTGGTGCAGACGGGCGAGTTCTGGTTGATCACCGTGGCGATGCTGATCGGACTTGGCTTGCTCCACAGTCTGATGTACGGGGTGCAACCCGCCTTCTTCGCCGAGACGTTCTCGACCGACGTTCGGTATTCCGGTGTCTCCCTGGGGATTCAAACCGGCGCCGTGATCGGGGGTGCGTTCGCGCCGATGGCCGCCACCGGATTGTTGTCGAGCTTCGGTTGGCCAAGCGTCGCGCTCTACATGATGGGCGGATGCCTACTCACCTTCGTCTCGGTGTGGATCCTCGCCAACCGGAATGATCATCGCGCCGCCTGACTCGTGTCACCGAAGACGTTTTCCCGCAATCAGTTTGGCTCGCGTGGCGGACCAACCAGAGGCACAGGACGTCGGCTGCAGGCAGGGTCATGGCGGCCCCGCCCGGCGTGACGACCGCTACCCCAGAAAGGCTTGCCGATGACCAACCCTGCACACACCGCCGCCACCCGAGAAGGCATCCTCGTCATCGGGGCCGGAGAACTCGGTAGCAGCGTCCTTGGGGCGCTGTCCCGGCGCACCGACCGCGAAGCGGACCTCCGAACCCTCGCGCTGATGGTCCGCCGCTCCACCTCGGCCGAGGCGCGGCAACGAGCCGCCGATCTGGCCGCGGAGGGCATCGCAGTGGTCGAGGTCGACGTCGCCGAGGCCTCGGAGACCGAATTGGCGGCCGCCATGGGACGCCATCACACCGTGATTTGTTGCCTCGGAATGACGGCCGGACCGGGAACTCAGCTCAAACTGGCGAGGGCCGCGCTCGCGGGTGGGGTGCCGCGGTACTTCCCCTGGCAGTTCGGGATGGACTACGACGTGGTGGGGCGCAATAGCCCTCAAGATCTCTTCGACGAACAACTGGACGTCCGCGATCTTCTGCGCGGACAGAACGCGACCGAATGGGTCATCGTGTCCACCGGCATGTTCACCAGCTTCGTCTTCGAACCCGACTTCGGCGTCGTGGACCTCCGCACCAACACCGTCAACGCCCTCGGCAGCTGGGACAACGAGGTCACCCTCACCACCCCCGAGGACATCGGAACCCTCACCGCCGAGATCGTCCATGCGAGGCCGCGGATCGCCAACCAGATCGTCTACGTGGCGGGAGACACCATCAGCTTCAACGGGCTGGCCGACGTCGTCGACGAGGTCCGCGGCACGTCCGTCACCCGCACCGAATGGCCGCTGCCGTATCTACTCGACGAGCTCGAACGCCACCCCACGGACGCGATGAGGAAGTATCACGCCGTCTTCGCCCTCGGCAAGGGAATCGCGTGGCCGAAGGCGACCTCCTTCAATGCGATTCGAGGGATACCGACGACCGATGCGGCGACGTGGGCGCGGGCCCACCTCGGCCGCCGGACGTGAAAAGGCCCGGCTCCCCGAAGAGAGCCGGGCCTTCCCGAACGAACGTGTTGCCGGACTTAGAAGTCCATGCCGCCCATGCCACCGGTCGGGTCGCCCGCGGGTGCGGCCGCCTTCTCCGGCTTGTCGGCGACGACGGCCTCGGTGGTGAGGAACAGCGCCGCGATGGACGCCGCGTTCTGCAGCGCCGAGCGGGTGACCTTCACCGGGTCGGCGACGCCGGCCTTGAGCAGGTCCTCGTACTCACCGGTCGCGGCGTTCAGGCCGTGACCCGCGGGAAGGTTCGAGACCTTCTCGGCGACGACACCCGGCTCCAGGCCACCGTTGAAGGCGATCTGCTTGAGCGGGGCCGACAGTGCGACGCGCACGATGTTCGCGCCGGTCGCCTCGTCACCGGTGAGCTCCAGCTCGTCCAGCGACGGAGCCGACTGCAGCAGGGCCACGCCGCCACCGGCGACGATGCCCTCTTCGACGGCGGCCTTCGCGTTGCGAACGGCGTCCTCGATGCGGTGCTTGCGCTCCTTGAGCTCCACCTCGGTGGCAGCTCCGGCCTTGATCACCGCAACACCGCCGGCCAGCTTGGCCAGGCGCTCCTGCAGCTTCTCGCGGTCGTAATCGGAGTCGCTGTTCTCGATCTCGGCGCGGATCTGGGCAACGCGGCCCTGGATCGCGTCGGCATCGCCCGAACCCTCGATGACCGTGGTCTCGTCCTTGGTCACGACGACCTTGCGGGCCTGACCGAGCAGCGCGACGTCGGCGGTCTCGAGCGAGAGGCCGACCTCCTCGCTGATGACCTGGCCACCGGTCAG
>NZ_JBEVLO010000306.1:0-52872 GCF_040509115.1 Mycobacterium sp.
ACCTACGTCGGCGCGCTGCCCGGTCGCCTGGTGCGGGCCATCGGCGAGGCGGGTTCGATGAACCCCGTCGTGCTGCTCGACGAGATCGACAAGGTGGGTTCGGACTACCGCGGCGATCCCAGTGCGGCGCTGCTCGAGGTCTTGGACCCGGCGCAGAACCACACGTTCCGCGACCACTACCTAGACCTCGACCTGGACCTGTCCGACGTCGTGTTCCTGGCCACGGCCAACGTGATCGAGAACATCCCGTCGGCCCTGCTGGACCGCATGGAGCTGGTGCAGATCGATGGCTACACCGAGGACGACAAGGTCGCCATCGCCCGTGACTTCCTGCTGCCGAGGCAGCGGGAGCGGGCCGCGCTGACCCCCGACGAGGTCGAGGTCACCGACGACGCGCTGCGCAAGATTGCCGCGGACTACACCCGTGAGCCCGGCATGCGTCAGTTCGAGCGGCTGCTGGCCAAGGCACTGCGCAAGGCGACGACGAAGCTGGCGTCGGGCGAGGAGAGCCTGGTGATCGACGAGCCGGATCTCGTTGGCTACCTTGGCCGTCCGCGCTTCACGCCGGAGTCCGAGGAGCGCACCGCGGTGCCCGGCGTGGCGACCGGCCTGGCCGTCACCGGCCTGGGTGGCGACGTGCTCTTCATCGAGGCGAACTCGAACGAGGGCGACGCCGGGCTGCAGTTGACCGGACAACTGGGCGACGTGATGAAGGAGTCGGCGCAGATCGCGCTGTCCTACGTGCGGGCGCACGCCGAGCAGTTGGGCGTCGACCCGAAGGCGTTGGACCGTCAGATCCACGTCCACTTCCCGGCCGGCGCGGTGCCCAAGGACGGCCCGTCCGCGGGTGTGACCATGGTGACTGCTCTCGTCTCCATGGCCACCGGCCGCAAGGTCCGCGGTGACGTGGGCATGACCGGTGAGGTCACGCTGAACGGTCGGGTGCTGCCCATCGGCGGGGTGAAGCAGAAGCTGCTCGCCGCACAGCGGGCGGGGCTGAAGACGGTGTTCATCCCGCAGCGCAACGAGGCCGACCTGGACGACGTCCCGGCCGAGGTGCTCGAAGCGCTGGACGTGAAGCCGATGACCGACGTCGCCGACATCGTCGTCCAGGCGTTGGAGCCGGCGGCGGAGGCCGCCACCCAGGCCGCCTAGTCCACGAGATCTGCGCCAGGGCTGCGATCGTTCACGATTGGCAGCCCTGGTGCAGAATTCGGCGTGAAGGAGGGTGCAGATGCCACGACGCGGTGAACCGTTGCGCAAGCTCGGGTTCCTGACCATCGGCCGGTTCGACGAGGCCAATCCAAAACCGGGCATCGAGGAGACGCTCGAGGTGATCGAGCGGGCCGAAACGCTCGGCTTCGACAGCGTGTGGCTGCGCGACCGGCACCTCCAGCCGGGCATCTCCTCGCCGGTCGCAATCATGGCGGCGGCCACCCAACGCACGTCGCGCATCGAGCTGGGCACGGCCGTGATGCCCCTGGGGCTGGAGAACCCGTTCCGGCTGGCCGAGGACCTCGCCACCGTGGACATCCTCTCCGGCGGGCGGATCAACCCAGGCGTGTCGGTGGGCACCCCGATGCTCTACGACCACTACAAGATGGCGCTGTATCCGCACACCCACGACGTGGAGGACTTCTCCAAGGAGCGCGTGGTGCGGCTGCTGGACTGCCTGCGCGGGGAACCGGTCAGCGACTTCGAGGGCGTCGTCGGCATCGAGCGGTTCACCAACCGCGTCCAACCGCACTCGCCCGGGCTCGCCGACCGGGTCTGGTACGGCGGCGGCCTGGCCTCCGCGATCTGGGCCGGCGAGCAGGGCATCAACTACCTGACCAGCTCCGTCGTCAGCAGCGACGGAACCGAGTCCCGCGACTTCGCCACCATTCAGGGCGAGCAGATCGACGCCTTCCGCGCCCATCACCCGAATCCCGAAAGGGCAAGGGTGTCACAGGGATTGGTGGTCATCCCGACCGATTCGGCCACCAACGACCAGGTCCGAAGGTACCGCGAGTACGCCGCGAGCCGGTTCGAGCGGACCAAGACGCCGCAGGGGCTTGGAGCGAAGGTCGCCGGCGGCCCGGCTACGCGCAACATGCTGTTCTCCCCCGACTACGTCGGCACCTCCGACGAGCTGGCCGACCAACTCTTCGACCACGCCGGGTTCCAGCGCGCCGACGAGATCGCGTTCGCGCTGCCCTTCACGTTCGACGAGGCCGACTACCGCCAGATCATCGGTGACATGGCCGAACATCTGGGGCCGAGGCTGGGGTGGCAACCGAGGCAATGAGCCTCGCCGGAGTGGGTAAGCGCCGTACATGACCACTCGAGACACGCTCGCCGCCCAACTTCTCGACCGTGCCGGGGACACCTACGCCGACGAGGCAGGCATTTCGCTCAAGGACACCCCGAAACCCCTCTTTCAGCTGTTGGTGTTGTGCATGCTCGCCAGCAAACCCATCGACGCGGCGATCGCGGTGCGGGCAGCCGACGAGATCTTCCGCACCGGGTTGCGCACTCCCGAAGCGGTTCTCGACGCCGACCGCCAGACCATGATCGCGGCCTTCGGTCGGGCCGGCTACGCGCGCTACGACGAGAGCTCCGCGACGCGCCTCGTCGACATTGCCACCTCCGTCCGCGAGCACTATCACGGCGATCTGAGGGCACTGGCCGCCGCGGCCGAGGGCGACGCGGGCCACGCCGCCAAGCTCCTTCAGGAGTTCAAGGGCATCGGGCCGACCGGTGCCGCCATCTTCCTGCGCGAGGTGCAGGACGTCTGGACATGGGTTCGGCCCTACTTCGACGAGCGGGCCCTCGGTGCCGCGCGCGACGTCGGGTTACCCACCGATCCCGACGCGCTTGCCGCGCTGGCGCCCCGCCGGGTGGCGAACCTGGCAGCGGCGCTGGTTCGGGTGTCGCTGGACGCCGAACTGCGTGACGCACTGACCGGCTGATCCATACTTGGCAGATGCCGGACCCGCGAGAATTGAAGCGCCGCATCGTGCACACCGCGCAACGCCTGGTGGTCAACCCCGTCGCCAGAAAGCTGCCGGTGACCATGCTCGAGACCACCGGCCGCAAGAGCGGCCAGCCGCGGCACACCGCCGTCGGCGGCAGAGTGGTCGACGGCCAGTTCTGGATGGTGTCCGAACACGGCGCACGGGCGCACTACGTGCTCAACATCAAGGCCAATCCCAGGGTGCGGGTCCGTATCCACGGCCGGTGGCGTTCGGGGACCGCGCACCTGCTGCCCGCCGACGACGCAGCGGCTCGGCTCGCGCAACTACCCGCGATGAACAGTGCCGTCGTCAAGCTGATGGGCAGCGATCTCTTGACGGTGCGGATCGACTTCGACTGATCTCGTGGCCATCGCGCACCCGGGGTGACTACCGTCGAAGGGGTGGCCTACGACGAGGACCTCGCCGACCGGATCAGGGAGCTCGTCGGCGCCGAACGCGGCGTCGAGGAGAAGCGCATGTTCGGTGGGCTGGCGTTCCTGATCAACGGCAACATGTCCGTCGCCGCGAGCGGTCGCGGCGGCCTGATGGTGCGGGTGCCACCCGAGGACACCGAGCAGCTGATCACCCGAGACCACGTCGACCCCATGGTGATGGCGGGCCGCGAGACCAGGGGCTGGGTGCGGATCAGCGGCGACGGCGTCAAGACCAAACGCCAACTGCAGTCCTGGGTGACCCGCGGCGTCGAGTACGCCAAGAGCCTGCCGCCCAAGTGAACACGCTCGATCCAGAGGAGTGACGAAGTGCCCACATACGTGATCGTCGGTGGTGGATTGGCCGGCGCGAAGGCCGCAGAAGCCTTGCGGGACAATGGCTTCGATGGCGAGATCGTGCTCTTCGGCGCGGAGGACCACCTCCCCTACGAACGGCCGCCGTTGTCCAAGGACTTCCTGGCAGGCAAGAAGGGGCTCGACGACTTCACCGTCGACCCCGAGGACTGGTACCGCGAGCACGACGTCGACCTGCGACTGGGCACCGAGGTGACCATCATCGACCGCATCACGCACTCCGTCGGCTTCGCCGAGGGCAGCCACCAGGGTTACGACAAACTGCTCCTGGCCACCGGGTCGAGCTCACGCAAACCGCCGATCCCCGGCGGTGATGCCGACGGCGTGCACTACCTGAGGACCGTCGACGACGCGTCCGCGTTGCTCGACACGCTGACCGATGGGGCGTCGCTCGCAGTCGTTGGCGCCGGCTGGATCGGGCTCGAGGTCGCCGCGAGTGCACGCCAGCGCGGCGTCGACGTGACCGTGGTGGAGACCGCGGAACTGCCACTGCTCGGATCGCTGGGCCGCGAGGCAGGCGAGGTGTTCGCGCAACTGCACCGCGACCACGGCGTCGACCTCCGACTGGCGACCGCGGTCGAAGAGATCACCACCGACGGCGGCAAGGCCACCGGCCTCAAGCTCGGGGACGGCTCAACGGTCCCCGCCGACGCGGTCCTGGTGGCCGTCGGCGCCAAGCCCAACATCGAGCTCGCCGAGAAGGCGGGCCTTCAGGTGGCGGACGGCGGCGTGCTCGTCGATGCCTCACTCAAGACCAGCGATGACGACGTCTACGCCGTCGGCGACATCGCGGCCGCCGAGAATCCCGTCTTCGGGACGCGGATCCGCACCGAACACTGGGCCAACGCGCTCAAACAACCAGCGGTGGCCGCCGCGGGCATGCAGGGCAACCCCGGCGTGTACGACGAGTTGCCGTACTTCTTCACCGACCAGTACGACCTCGGGATGGAGTACGTCGGGTACGCCCCCGACTACGAGCGGGTCGTGTTCCGCGGTGACCAGAAGGGCGGGGAGTTCACCGTGTTCTGGCTCGATGACGAGAGTCGGGTGCTGGCCGGGATGAACGTCAACGTCTGGGACGGGCTCGACGACATCAAGGCCCTCATCCGGTCGCGAAGGCCCGTCGACGCGAGCCGCCTCGCGGACGCGGACCTCCCACTCGGCGATCTCGGCGGTTGATGCCCTCGGCGAAGAACTGACGCGTGGGAGACAATGGGCGGCGGTCGTCCAACGCTGCAGGGGGTGGGGTGAGCGCACTGACGTGCGGGGAACCGCTGTCGTTGGCGAACATCCCGACCGATCACGTCGTCAGGCTCGCAGGCCTGACCGACGAGCAGCTGGCCGTCGGCCTCGACCCCTTGCCTGACGACGCTCCCGTCGTCATCCGCTACCGCGTGCCCTCCGCGCCCCTGACGTCGCAGGGTCTCGTCGACGACGTCCTGGCTCGGCTCGAAACCGTTGCGCTCGACCTGTTTCCCACCTGGTTGCCGGGTGCCGACGTCATCGACGCCAGCAGTGACTTCGACCGGCGCGTGGTGCGGGAGATGGCCCACCGGCAGGCAGCGGACAGCACGCACTTCGGACCGTTCCTCGCGGAGATGGCGGAGTCGGCGCTGCGCGGGAGGCCCCCGCAGCGGCGTTTCGAGTCCGACGTCCGCGTGGTCGGGTTGACCAGGATCATCGCCGACAGCTACCACCGCGACGGGGTCGCGCTGCTCGTCGTCGGGCCCGAATCGCACACCGAAGACGATCAGCGGCGGGCCGCGGCGGCCCTCGAGTGGCTGGTCGATCACGGCGTCGGCGTGTGGCTCACGACGGCCGCCCTGCCGCTCGTCGACCGTCATCCGACGTGGCAGCTGGCCGTGCCCGACTATCTGAACGGTTGGGGCCCCGACGTTCACCGCGACCCGCCGCCGCTCGACTACCCGGCGCTGGCGGGCCTGCCGCATCCGGCCAGCGCCGCCGAGCAAGCGCTCGAACGGCGCCTCGCCCGCTGCGCCTGGGCGGTGGGGCGAACCTGGAACCAGGAGTACGCCAGCCACTCGCTTGCGCCACCCATCCGCGTCGACCTGATGTGGCCGGTCGAACGGTGTGTGGTGGAGATCGACGGGCCCGACCACCGTGGCAGTCTCAAGTACGCGGCCGATCGTCGGCGCGACAACGGCCTGACCCTCGATGGCTTCGCCGTACTGCGGTTCACCAACGAGGAGATCGACGACGACCCCGCGCGGGTGCTCGCCGTCATCGAAAGCCTGCTATTGAAGAAGAGAACCAATGAAGGGAATCTGCCTTGAGCGTCGCCCTCGATGAACTGACCGGCACACAGCAAGCGGTGCTGCTCGTTCTGATGGCCGAAGCGCGGCCCGTCCGCAATCCCGAGCTCGGCGAGCTGGGACCGAAGCTGGACAAACCAGCTCGTGACGAGCTGATCCGCAAGGGGCTCATCGAGATCACTGCGACGAGGCCCGCGATGGTGTTCGATCTGACGGACAGGGGCTGGGCGACGTGCGCGGCGATCATCGGCGCCGACGTGCCCGAGCGGCCGTCGGGGCAGGGCAGGGCGCTGTACACCGTGCTGCGGGGGTTGCGCCGCTACTTCGACCGGGAGGACCTGGCTCCCGCCGAGGTGTTCTTCGCGTTGGACGACACCGTCGACGTCGAGACGCAGGTCCGCGCCGCCTACGCCAAGCTGGCGGCGCGGGCGGGTGGATGGGTCGACCTGGTTCGGCTCCGCGCCGAACTGCCAGACGTGTCCAAGAGAGAGTTGGACGACGCGCTGACGCAGATGCAACGCAGTCCCGACGTCAGCCTGATTCCCGAGGAGAACCAGAAGACGCTGACCGATGAGGACCATGCCGCCGCCGTGGAGATCGGCAATCGGGCCAGGCACCTGATCGCGATCGAGTCGTGATGGATCCGCGGGAACGGGACGCCCTCAAGTCGCTGCGCCTGTCATTCGCACCGTCCGCCGACGATCTGTGGCACGCCCAGGGCGCCTTCCACGTGCCAGGCGTCCACGACAAGGCACTCGAGCAGGTGATGGACGCCTTCGCCGACGCCGATCGCTTCCCCGAGTCGAGCCCGCTCGGAGTGGTCGTGCGGGGTACGGCAGGTTCTGGCAAGACCCATCTCCTCGGCCAGGTCCGCGAGCGAGTCCAGTCCGGCGGCGGGTTCTTCTTCCTGTTGCAACTCCTCGATGCGACGAGCTTCTGGGAGTCGGCGCGCAGCAGCATCCTGGAGAGCCTCGGCAGGCCCGGCGCCGAGCGTGAGACGCAGCTCAAGCAATTGCTGTGGCAGCTCGCCTCGGTGGCCCACGTGTCCCGCGCCGATCGTCGGGCCGTCGCAGGCGAGGACGAGCTGACCCCGGAGATCCTGACCGCCTTCGTCAACGCGCTTCACAAGGCGGCTCCGCAGACGGTCCGCCAGACGCAGCACACCCTGCGCGCTCTGACGCTGCTCGGCGCCGACGACCTGGGCATCCAGGACATCGGGCAGGCGTACCTGAACTCGGCGGAGGACGTCGACGACACCGGTCGCAGGCACTGGTCGATCGGGGTGTCCACGCTGACGCCGCAGGAGTGCGTGCGCGACATCTCGCGCCTCGTCGCGCTGGCAGGCCCGGCCGTGATGGCGATCGATCAGATCGACACCCTGCTCGCGCAGTCCGCGACGTCGACCGCGGGCCGCGACGACGGCGTCGCGGACAACCGAGACCTGGAGCACGTTGCCCACGGGCTGATGTCGATCCGGGAGACGATGCGAAGGACCGCAGAGGTGGTCGCCTGCCTGCCGTCGGTGTGGGAATCGATCAGGTCGAGGGCGACGGCCACCGTGGCCGACCGCTTCCGGGAGACCGCTCCCCTGCACGAACTACCGAGTGCCGAGATCGGCCGAGCGATCCTCGAACGCAGATTCACCGCGAGCTACCGCGCCGTCGACTTCACCCCGCGGTATCCGAGTTGGCCCGTCCTGCCATCGGCCTTCGACGATGCGCCGCACTACACCCCGCGCCGATTGCTTCAGCGTGCCGACGCCCATGTCCGCGCTTGTCTGGACCGCGACGAGCTCGAGGAATTGGCGCACCTCGACGCGTCCACCGAACCGACGCAGCCGGTGCCCGACGCCCCGCTGGAAACGACCGAACTGGACCGGCTATTCGCCGAATTCCGGCGGCGTGCGGTAGGTGCGGCGGCGCTGGATCCCGAGGGCGAGGACACGACGATGCCCGGCCTGCTATCGGCCGCGTTGGACGCCTGGATCATCGAACGCGCCGACGTCGAGCAGACGTTTGCGCTCGACCCGCCGCCAGGCAAGGCGGTGCCGTTGCATGGGCGCCTGAGGCAGCGCCTCGACGCCGACACCGACGACGAACGGCACTGGGCGTTCCGCGCGATCGCCAGCGGCAACGCCATCGCAGTCCAGAACCGCATCAAGAATGCCTGCGTCGCAGCAGGTTTCGGCAGCAACGTGGACAAGCGTCAGCTGTTCCTGCTGCGGAACACCCCGTGGCCGGGTGGCGTGAAGACGGCGGAGGTGGTGGCGGCATTCGGGGAGTCCGGTGGCCGAACCCTGACCCTTTCGGACGACGACCTGCGCACCGCGTCGGCTCTACGCGACCTCATCGACCACGATCATCCCGAACTCGTCGGCTGGCTGATGAGCCGTAAACCCGCCCACGGGTTGACCTTCCTGCGTGAAGCCCTCGGCGACGAAGCTGGACCCGAAGCAGCCGAGATACCCGAGCCGACAACGGGTTCCGATGTTGAGCCCGAGCCAGAGCCCGCGCAGGCGCAAGAGCCGTGGGCCAAGCGGTTGAAGAAGGATGGCCGCCGCGAGCAATCGACCGGCACGGCCGTTCCCCTCGGCGTCGACGACACCACGGGAGAGCCGCTGAGCGTCGAACTGCTCGCCTTGCGCAAGCACACCGCGATCTTCGCGGGCTCCGGCTCGGGGAAGACCGTGCTCATCCGCCGACTGGTCGAGGAGTGCGCTCTTCGCGGAGTGTCGTCGATCGTGTTGGATCCCAACAACGATCTGGCGCGACTGGGCCTGCCGTGGAAGGACCAGCCCAGCGGTTGGCGGCCCGCCGACACGTCGCTGGCCGCGGATTACCTGGCCAACACCGAGGTGGTGGTGTGGACACCTCGTCGTTCCGCCGGACGGCCGCTGTCGTTTCAGCCGCTCCCCGACTTCGCCAGCGTCGTCGATGATCACGACGAGTTCAACGAGGCCGTCGAATCTGCTTTTGCCGCAATGGAACCCCACGCTCACATCGCGGGAAAGACTCCGAAGGCCAACCAGGCGCGGGCGGTGCTCCGCGAGGCCCTGCAGTGGTATGGGCGGCGGCCGTCGCCGACGTTGCAGGGGTTTCTCGCGGTGCTCGCCGATCTGCCCGACGGTGTCAGCGTGATGGCGAACGCCAGGGACCGGGCCGCGGAGTTGAGCCAGAACCTGCGCGCCGCCATGGTGAACGACCCGATGTTCGGGGGCGATGGCGCGCCCGCGGATCCGGGGTCATTGCTGACGCCGTCGGAGGGCTACCGCGCCAGGGTGTCGGTGATCAGCATGGTCGGCCTGTCCGACGGAGCGCAGCGCGAAGGGTTCGTCAACCAACTGCAAATGGCGCTGTTCGCGTGGATCAAGCGGAATCCGGCGGGCGACCGACCGCTCGGCGGCCTGCTGGTGATGGACGAGGCGCAGAACTTCGCACCGTCGGGGCGCACCACCGTGGCGACGCGCAGTACGTTGGCGCTGTCGTCGCAGGCCCGGAAGTACGGTCTGGGATTGGTCTATGCAACGCAGGCGCCGCGAGGGCTGAATCCCAACATTCCCGGCAACGCGGCGACGCAGTTCTTCGGTCTGCTCAACGCGCCGGTTCAGATCACCGTCGCCAAGGAGATGGCCCGCGTCAAGGGCGGACTGGTGCCCGACATCAGCCGTCTGCGGGCCGGCAACTTCTATGCCGCCCTCGAAGGCACTGCGTTCCACAAGATCACGACACCGTGGTGTCTGTCGTATCACCCGAACAGCCCGCTGACCACCGAAGAGGTACTCGAGCTTGCCCGGCAGCCGTTGCAACCAAGGCACTGATCCCTGGGTCTGGTGCACGGCGGTCAGCGAATCTCCGTGCACGGGGCCCACGCTCGGCGACGCCAGCGGCTAACGCGACGAGACGACCACCTCAGGAACCTCGTCGTCGACGAGCGCCTCGACGTCGTCACCGCGGAGCACCGCCTTCATGCGGTCTGAATCGAGCTGCCCCTCCCAGCGCGCCACCACCATGGTCGCCACGCAGTTGCCGAGCAGGTTCACCGAGACGCGCATCGAGTCCATGATGCGGTCGGCGCCAAGGAGCAACGCCACGGCGGCCACCGGAATGGCGCCGTGTCCGATGGCGGCGACCGTCGCCGAAAGAGCGAGGAACGACGACCCCGGCACGCCTGCCATGCCCTTCGAGGTGAGCATGAGCACCAGCACGGCCGTGATCTGCTCGCCGAGGCTCAGGTCGACGCCGAGGGCCTGCGCCAGGAACAGCACGCAGATCGACAGGTACAGCGTCGCGCCGTCCAGGTTGAACGAGTACCCGGTCGGCACCACCAAACCCGTTGTGGTGCGCGAGCATCCGGCGAACATCAGCTTGTCCATGATGCGCGGCAGGACGACCTCGGTCGAGGCAGTGCCAAGTGCCAGGAACAGCTCGTCCTTGATGTAGACGACGAAGCGCCACAGGTTCACGCCTGCCAGGAACCAGGCGATCGCACCGAGCACCAGGATGAACAGCGCCGCCCCCAGATAGCAGGCCCCGATCAACTTGGCGTAACTGCCCAGCGACGAGATCCCGTACTGGCCGATGATGTAGGCCATCGCGCCGAACGCGGCCAGCGGCGCCAACCTCATGATCCAGCCGATGATGGTGAAGAACAGGCTGCTGAAGTGCTCGATCAACTCGAAGACCACCGGCGGGCCGTGCTCGCCGAACTTGGCCAACGCCAACCCGAACAACACCGCGAAGAACAGCACCTGCAGCAGTTGGTTCTCGGCGAACGCGGAGATGATCGACGTGGGAATGATGTTGAGCAGGAACTCCACTGTGTGGGGAAGCTCCCCGCTGCCCGTCTTCGCCGCGACCGCGTCGGCGCCGGTGGCCAGCGTCTCCGGGTCGATGTTGAAGCCGGCACCGGGTTTGACGACGTTGCCGATCAACAGCCCGAACAGCAGGGCGAAGGTCGTGACGACCTCGAAGTAGATCAGTGCCTTGATGCCAATGCGCCCAACGGATTTGAGGTCACCGACGTGTGCGATGCCGATCACGACCGTGCAGAAGATGATGGGCGCGATGAGCATCTTGATCAGTTTGATGAAGGCGTCGGCGATGGGTTTGAGGTCCGCGCCGAACGCCGGCCACAGCCAACCCACCAGGATGCCCGCGACGATGGCGATCAGCAGTTGGGTGAACAGCGAGGTGTACCAACGAGACTTCGGGGGCGCGTCGCCCTCGGGGATTTCGGCCTTCGTGAACGTCATCGACTACAGGTACGCGATGTTCGTGTCAGGCCCGTGAGGTGTAGGTAACCACGGTGCTAAACGGTCAGTAGTCGACCCGGAAGTTCCCGATCAGCCTGACGACGTTGCCGTCGGGGTCTTCGAGGGTGGCCAGCTGAACACCCTTGTTGACGTCCTCGATCTCACCGGGTGCCAGGCCGAGACGCGTGGCCTCGGTGACGTAGGCGGCGAGATCGTCCACCGCGAAGTTGACCAGCCCCGACCCCGCCCGTTTCTCGTCGATGAAGACCTGGACCCAGCCGCCGGGGACCACCTGCCACTCGACGAGCACCGGCATGGGGTTGTTGTCGGCGGGACGCCCGAAGAGCTTCTGATACCAGACCTCCGAGACGGCGAGATCTGACACGGGGACGACGGCCAGTACGTGTTCGATTCGCACGATCGATACCTTTCGTGGTTTCTCGTACCGACTGCCGTCGGCACGAAAACTCATCGGACACGCGAAGCGGGGCCGGTCACCCACCCGACCGGCCCCGCTACGTGATGCGTTGAACTACGGCTGCTTCTGGCCGGGGATGCCCTCATAGGCGATGTCGCCCGTCTTGAGGTTCTGCGCGGTCAGTTCGCCGAGCCCGTCGAGGAACTTCTGCCGGTCGGTCACCACGTGCTGGATCGCGACGTCGACGTTCTCCTGAGTGATGGCAGGCATGACGTAAACCGGCTCCTTGTTGACCTCTTCGCCCTTGACGATCGCGTTGGCGACGGCCAGGCCCGCGGACAGCTCGACGGTGCCGTTCTGCAACGAGGTGCCGATGAACTCACCGCTCTTGACGGCGTTCAGACCGTCCTCGATACCGTCGATGCCGACGATCGGGACACCGGTGCGGCCGGCTTCCTTGAGCGCCTGCAACGCCCCGAGACCCATGTCGTCGTTCTGAGCGACGACGCCGTCGATCTGGGTGCCGAAACCGGAGATCCAGTTCTTCATCTTGTTGACGGCCTCGTCGCGCTTCCAGTTGGCGGTGTCCTTGGCCAGCACCTTGATGTCCGGGTACTTCGCGAGCACCTGGTCGATGCCCTTGCCGCGGTTGATCTCCCCTGATCCGCCGAGCGGACCCTGCAGGATCACGATGTTGCCCTTGCCGCCGAGCTTGTCGGCCATCATCTGCATCTCCTGGGCACCGGCCGCGACGTCGTCGGGCTGCACGTTGCCCGCAAGGTCCGTGCTCTCCAGCGCGGCGTTGACGGCGAGCAGCGGGATGCCCTTCTCCTTGGCGGCCGCGATCTGCGGGGCGAGCGAATCAGCCTGCACGGGAACGACGATGATCGCCTTGACGCCCTGGTTGATCAGCGAATCGACCTGGCTGGCCTGGGTGGACACGTCGTTGTTGGCCGAGTTCCAGACCAGCTCGATGTTGTTGGCCTTGGCGTAGGTGTCCATCCCCTCCTTGCCCGCGGTGATGAACGAGCTCATGTCGTACACCGTGACGCCGATCTTGGTGATGTCACTGTTGGCCTCGGTGTCGCCTGCGCCGCAGGCGGTCAGCCCGAGTCCGAGCAGCCCCGCCGAGGCGATGGCGCCCAACTTCGTTGTCAGTCTCATCTATTCACTTTCTGTGGTGATTCGATTGAAATGCATTGTCGAACGGGAATCAGGGCTGCTTCTGACCCGGAATGCCCTCGTAGGCGATGTCGCCGGTCTCGAGGTTCTTCTTGGTCAGCTCGGACAGACCGGCAAGGAACTCCGCCCGCTTGGTGACGACGTGCTCGATGGCGACGTCGACGTTCTCCTGAGTGATCGCAGGCATGATGTACACGGGCTCGGTGTTGACCTGCTCCTTCTTGGCGAGCGCGTTCGCGACGGCCAGGCCCGCGGATAGCTCGACGGTGCCGTTCTGCAGCGAGGTGCCGATGAACTCACCGCTCTTGACGGCGTTCAGGCCGTCCTCGATGCCGTCGATGCCGACGATCGGCACGTCGCTGCGGCCGGCTTCCTTCAGCGCCTGAAGGGCACCAAGACCCATGTCGTCGTTCTCGGCGACCACGCCGTTGATCTGCGGTCCGAAGCCCGAGATCCAGTTCTTCACCTTGTTGACGGCCTCGTCGCGCTTCCAGTTGGCGGTGTCCATCGCCAGCACCTTCATGTCGGGGTACTTGGCCAGCACGTTGTTGATGCCCTTCGTGCGGTCGAGCTCACCGGACTGGCCGAGCGGGCCCTGCAGCACGACGATGTTGCCCTTGCCGCCAAGCTTGTCGGCCATCATCTGCATCTCCTGCTCACCCGCCTTGACGTCGTCGGGCTGCACGTTGGCCGCGATGTCCTTGCTGTCCAGCGCGGCGTTGACCGGGACCAGCGGGATGCCCTTGGACTTGGCCGAGGCCACCTGCGGGCCGAGCGAATCCGCTTGCACGGGAACGACGATGATGGCGTCGACACCCTGGTTGATCAGCGAGTCGACCTGATTGGCCTGGGTCGACACGTCGAGGTTGGCCGAGTTCCAGACCAGTTCGATGTTGTTGTCCTTGGCGTACTGATCCATCCCCTCCTTGCCCGCGGTGATGAACGAGCTCATGTCATACACCGAGACGCCGATCCTGGTCTTGTCGCTGTTGGCCTCGGTATCGCCAGCGCCGCAGGCGGTCATGCCCACGGCAAGTGCCCCCGCCGAGGCGATGGCGACGAACTTCGTTGTCAGTCTCATCTGATCCCACTCTCGTTGTGTTCGTTGGATGTGAATTGGTTGTCGGTCAAACGATCACGTTCGTCGTCGGGTCGACCAGACGTCGACGGCCACGGCCGCGACGATGAGGACGCCCTTGATCACGTCCTGCCAGTAGGCGGGCACCACTAGGATGTCCAAACCGTTGTTGAGTGTCTGGATGATGAACAGACCCAACACCGTTCCCCAGATGGTGCCGCGACCACCCATGAGGCTGGCGCCACCGATCACGACGGCGGCGATGGCGTCCAGTTCGTAACCCTGCCCGAGGTTGGGCGGTCCCGAGATGACGCGGGAGGCCAGCATGACGCCGGAGATGCCGGCCAGCAGGCCGGAGAACGCATACACGCTGAACAGCACGTTCTTGGCGTTGATGCCGGCGATCTCGGCGGCGTTGCGGTTGCCGCCGACGGCGTAGACCCGCATGCCATAGGTGGTCCGCTTCATCACGATCGCCAGCACGACGATGCCGATGATCATGACGAGCACGGGGATCGTCAGACCGAAGATCTTGGTGTTGGCGATCGACCCGAACTCGGCGGGTAGGCCGTTGATGGGGGCGCCGCCGCCGATCACATAGGCAAGACCCGAGCCCGCGGTCAGCGTGCCCAATGTCGCGATGAACGGTGGAACGTTGATGCGCGACACCATGATTCCGTTCAGGGAACCCACCGCCAAGCCGACGACCATGGCCACCAGCACGGTCATCCACACCTGGCCGGGATTGGCCTTCGCCGTCGCCGCACCCGCCATGGCGGACACCGCGATCACCGAGCCCACCGACAGGTCGATGCCTCCGGTGAGCACGACGAGCGTCTGCCCGAGCGCGATGAGCGCGAACGGGGCGGCCGCGACCAAGATGGTGACCAGGTTGTCGACCGTGCCGAATCGTGCACTGCGGTAGCTGAAGTACGCGATGACCAACAGCATGATGATCACCATCGAGTAGCGCAGCGCCACGCCGCTGATCCACTCGCGCGAGAAGAGCCGAACCGGCTCACCCGTGGTGGGAGACGCGACCACCGGAGGGCCAGAGGCCTCCGGGGTGTCGTCGACTTGCGTTGTCACGATGTTTCCTCCGGTGACTCGTGCCGCTTTTCGGCCGTGGGTGGTTCAGGTGTTGATGCAGGTGTGTCGACGTGGACGGGCCCGTCCAGCGCGGTCGCCATCCGGAACACGGATTCCTGCACGGCGGGATGATCGAGGGCGTCACGGTTCAATTCGCCGACGAACACGCCGCCGCGCATCACGAAGGCGCGGTGCGAGAGACCGATGATCTCGGGCATGTCCGAGGACGCCATCACCACCGCCATGCCCGCCTCGGCGAACTCGGTGATGATGCGATAGATCTCGCTTCGCGCACCGACGTCGACGCCACGGGTGGGCTCGTCGAGCAGCAGGACGTTGACCTCGCCGGTGAGCCACCGGGCCAACACCACCTTCTGCTGATTTCCGCCCGACAGGGTGCCGACGAGCTGGCCCATCCCATTGCTGCGCAGGCGTACCGACTTCATCACGTCGGACACCGCCTTGCCCCTTGCCTTGCTGCGCAGCCAGCCTGCGACGCTGAACGACGACAACCGGGGAAGGGAGCCGTTGTCGAGCACGCTCATCGAGAGCACGACACCCGAGATCTTGCGGTCTTCTGGAACCATCGCCATGCCCGCCGTGATGGCGGCCGCTGGCGCGTTGCGCTTCACGCTCTTGCCCCGCACCAGGATGTCGCCGGAGACCGTGTGGTGCGCACCGAAGATCGCCTCCAACAACTCCGTTCGGCCCGCACCGACCAGTCCGGCGAGACCGACGATCTCGCCGGAGCTCACCGAGAACGACACCGGCCCGGTGGCGCCGGCCACCTGCAGGTCGCGGATCTCCAGGACGGGGTCCGTCTTGGGCTCGACGCGGTCGGGAAACAGCGCGTCGAGTTCGCGGCCGATCATCGCGGTGACGATGTCGTCGTCGGTCACGTCGGTCAGTGGCTTGTCAAGGATCAGCCCGCCGTCGCGGAGCACGACGACGCGGTCTGCGATGGCACGGATCTCGGCCATCTTGTGCGTGGTGTACACCATCGCCACGCCGTGATCCCGCAGCCGACGCACGATCCCGTACAGGCCCTCGACCTCACGCTCGGAGATGGCGGAGGTGGGTTCGTCGAGCATGACGACCTGTGCGCCGGTGCGGGCGGCCTTGACGATCTCCACGATCTGCCGGAGACCGACGGGCAGGCTGCCCATCCGCGCGGTCGGCGAGATGGCCACGTCGAAGGCCGACAGGGTCTCCTTGGCCTCGGCGATCATCGCCCGACGGTTCAGGAACGGCCCACGCCGCAATTCCCGTCCTACGAAAAGGTTTTCGTAGACCGTCATGTCCTCGATCGACGCCAACTCCTGCGGCACGATCGCCACGCCGTGGCGGACGGCGTCGCGCGGATTGCCGGGCGCGAGGTGGGTGCCCTGCACCGACACCTCGCCGGAGTCGGCGCTGTACTGACCGCTGACGATCTTCATCAGTGTCGACTTGCCCGCGCCGTTCTCACCGGCCAGTGCGGTGACCGTGCCGGGCTCCAGATCAAGCGTGATGCCCTTGAGCACCGGTACGCCACCGAAACTCTTGGTGATGTCGGCACATTCGAGGATGGCTGAGCTCATGGAAGACTCCTCGTCGAAGTGGCGCCCACCGAGACCGGAGCCTCGTCGCGGCCGCCCAGGGTGACGACGACCTTGACGTTCTCCGCATCCATCGAAGCGCTGAACGCATCTGCGGAGTGCTCGAAGTCGTAACGCGCCGTGATGATCTCATCGATGGGCACCGCCCCTGAGGCCAGCAGGTCGATCGCGGCGGCGTAGTCCTCGCGGACGTACATCAGGTTGCCGATCAGGGCCAGTTCGCGATCCTGGATCAGGTCGAGCCGCACGGGAACCGCACCGGAGGCGACGCCGACGATCATGATGGCGCCGCCCTTGTCGACGAGATCGACCGCCTGCGCGACCGAACTCTCCCTTGACACGCAGTCGATCACGACGGCGGCGGGTCCACCGAGGAGAGCCAGTGCGGACTCGACGGCATCGGCAGCCGTCGGGTCGAACGTCCCCACTGCGCCGAGCCGTTCGGCTCTCTCTCGCTTGGATGCCAGCAGGTCGGCCACCACCACGTTGGCACCCGCGTCGCGCAGGGCCAGCAGCACGAACAGTCCGATGGGGCCCGCTCCGATCACCACGACGGGGCGATCGCGTAGATCGCCGACCGCCTCGGCGGCCCGGCGTACGGCGTGAACGGGGGTGGCGAGCGGTTCGATCAGGATCGCGTGGTCGTCGTCGAGCTCGGGACTCAGCGCGATGACTCGGTCGACGGCCACCGTGAAGCTGTCAGCCAGGCCACCAGGAGTCTGGCAGCCCAGTACCAGCAGTTCGGCGCAGATGTTGTACCTACCCGCGAGGCACTGCGTGCAGTGGCCACAGGCCAGGTTCGGTTCGACGACCACCCGGGTGCCGACCCAGGAGTCGTCGACTCCGGCGCCCACTGCGTCGACGACGCCGATCACCTCGTGGCCGGGGCGGTAGGGCAGGTCGATGAACGGATGGTGGCCGCACGCCGCATGGGTATCCGAACCACAGATCCCGACGGCCGTGCCGCGGATGCGGACCTCACCGGCCGCGGGCTCGTCCTCGGCCACGCTCTCGAACACCACGTCGTCGATGGAGTTCACGACGACGCGGCGGTTCACACCGGGTTCGGCCGGGTTCACCATGCGGTGTACCCCCCGTCGGCGACCAGGACGGAACCGGTGATGAACGAGGCGGCGTCGCTGGCGAGGAAGACCACGCTGGGGGCGATCTCCTCCGGCATCGCGTACCGCTGCTGCGGGGCGTCGTCGATCCAGTAACGCTTGAGATCGGGCCGGTCCACGGGCGCCATCTCGGTCTTGCAGTAGCCAGGAGCGACGGCGTTGACCCGGATGCCCAGCGGAGCCCATTCAGCGGCAAGCGATTTGGTGAGATGGTGCACCGCAGCCTTGGACGCGTTGTACGCGGGCTGCATCTGCGGACGGTTGACGATCAAACCGGACATCGACCCGATGTTGACCACCGACCCCGAACCGCGTTCCCGCATGTGCGCGCCCACCGCCAAGGAACACGTCCACAGCGCCTTGACGTTCAGGTCGAAGACGTCGTCCCACTCCTGTTCGGTGACGTCCCACGACTCGTTGTGGTAGCAGGTGCCCGCGTTGTTCACCAGAATGTCGATGTGGCCGAGCGCCTCGATGGCCTCGGTGGTCATCCGGTCGACGTCGGCCCGATTCGTGATGTCGGCGGTGATCGGGTGGAACCCCGCCACTCCGCTTTCCAATGCCTCGGCCGCCGTCTTCTCGTTGCGCTCGGCGCTGCGGCCGGAGATCGCGACCGTGGCCCCGGCCTGGGCGAGCCCGAAGGCGAACGCCTTTCCGAGGCCTTGGTTTCCGCCCGTGACCAGCGCGGTGCGGCCGGTCAGATCGAACGGTGAACGGGCACTCACTAGGGCACTCTCCTTCATTTGGGGACGACGATTGACTTGAGGCTTGCCGGGTCGGTGTCGCTGTCCAACGCGTCGGCAACGTGTTCGAGGTCGTAGCGGCCGGTCACCATCGCGTCGAGGTCGACGGCACCGGAGGTCACCAGATGGATTGCGGCGGGCCAGGTGTCGGTGTATCGGAACACCCCGGTGACGTTGATCTCCATGTTCTGGATGTAGCCGATGGGCAGCGCGTAGTCGCCGGAACCCATGCCGACCAGCACGACGTGCCCGGCTGGGCCGACCGCCTTGATGCCGCTGACCACCGCGGGGGCGGCGCCACTGGCGTCGACGAAGGCGTCGACCTGGGGGGTGAGTGCGGCGACGTCGTCTGCCATCGGATCGAGCACCTCGGTGGCGCCGAAGCGCAAGGCGGCTTCCCGCCGTGACTGCAGCAGATCGGACACCACGATGCGCGCCGCGCCGAAGGCCCGCGCGGCTTGTGCGCACATGATTCCGATGGGCCCGGCCCCGGCGATGAGGATGGAGCTACCCGGTTGCACGTGAGCCTTGCGCATCGTTGTGACGGCGACCGACAGCGGCTCGAGGAGCGCGGCCGCGTCATCGGACATGGAATCCGGTACGGGGTGGGCGAATTCGGCGTCGATGGTGACGTAGCGGCAGAACGCGCCGTCGATCGGCGGCGTGGCGTAGAACTCCATGTAGGGGCACAGGTTGTAGCGGCCCGCGGTGCACTGCTTGCAGCGCCGGCACGGGTGCTGCGGTTCGACGGCGACGCGTTGGCCAACCCGGCTCGGGTCCACCTTCTCACCTACGGCTGCGATGCGCCCGGACAGCTCGTGGCCCAGGATCATCGGGTCTTCGACGACGAAGTCGCCAATCCGGCCGTGACGGTAGTAGTGCACGTCGGAGCCGCAGACGCCCACCGCGGCAACCTCGACGAGAACCTCGTGAGGTTTCGGCGTCGGCACCGGCCGGTCCTCGATCTGAAGTTCGCGGACGCCCGTCATCACGCTCGCGCGCATGGAGGAGGTGGGAAGGACTGTCTCAGTCACATTGCTTCCTTTCGTTCGGAGGTGAGAAGGGCCCGGCCGACGATCATCTGGCGGACGCCGGCCGCCGCGCACAGGGGTGCGATCTCCTCGGTCACGCCGCCGTCGACGGCGACGGGCAGATGGGGGAACTGGGTGGTGCAGGCGGTGACCAGACCGAGTCGGTCCAGTCGGCATCGGTCACGGCTGCCGGGTTCGATGAGCATGACCAGAACGCCGTCCGGGTCGGCGGGGAAGTGCGGGTCGTCCAGGCCGTCCCACTCCCGCCATACGGCGATCCACGCCTCGCCCCCGGCCGTGCGAATCGCGTTGGCCCGCTCGGTGGTGAAGGCGTGCCACGGCAAGAAGACGACTCCGGGTTGCAGCGCAAGGATCTTCGGCAGCACGCTGTCGGCGAAGTCGGCCGACCCGATCACGTGCACGCCGATGCGCTGCCTGTCGACGACGGACGAGATCATCTGCAGGTCGGCAAGACTCACGCCCGCGGGCAGTCCCTCGGAGGCGGCCATCACGTCGACGTGCACGTCGAGGCCGCCGTCGGCGAGGCACTCCGCGGCCTGTACCCGGGAGCCCGGGGCGGCATAGACGGACCCCGCCACGGTCCCGGGGAAGTTGCTGCACCACGCCGCGAGACCCGTCACAGCGGGCCCCCTTCTGGCATGGGTGAGTCGATCAGCGGCGACTCGGCAACCTTGGCCCACCGCGTCCGCAGGGCGGAGAGGTTCCTGCCGTGCTTGCGGGGGGCGACCCGCACGCGCGCGTCCGGCGTCCACCGCTTGGCCAGGTCGACCAGGCCCGCGCGGTCGGCGCGCGACGCGACGGCGGCCGCCTGGATGCAGGCGCCGCGGGCGGTGGCCTCTTCGACGTCGGGCACGGTGACTTCCTCTCCCAGCAGGTCGGCGAGCAGCTGCAGGGTCGCGGGTGATCGGGCGCCCCCGCCGACGGCCGTTGCGACACCGCCGAGTTCGACGCCGCACGCCCGCAGGCTGTCGCGGCCGGACAGCAGTGACAGCAGCGGTCCCTCCACGAAGGACCGGGCGATCTCCTCGCGGGTGGTCTGGGAGGTGATGTCCACGAAGGCGCCGTGCGCGTCCGGTCGGTCGGGTGTGCGCTCCCCGTCGAGGAACGGCACCAGGACCGGACCCTGCGTTGGGCCTGCCGCGAGGGCCAGCTCGGAGATGCCGGCCAGGTCGGTGCCAAGCAGGACGGCGGCGCGGTCGACGACCCTGGCGGCGTTGAGCGTGCTCATCAGTGGCAGGTAGCCGCCGGTCATGTCGGCGACCCCGTCGACGGCGCCGGTGGTGTCGAACACCGGGCCCCGTGAGGACGTCGCCACCACGCCCGAGGTGCCGATGCTGAAGTACTGATCGCCGTCGGTCAGGCCGAGACCGAGGTAGGCGGCGTGTTGGTCACCGCCACCCGCCCCGACCAACACGCCGTCCCCGATGCCGAGTTCGGCGGCCCTTTCGGGGCGCACCGTGCCCGCACAGTCGGTGGGGCCGAGGACCGTAGGCAGCTTGGCGGCCCAATTGCGGTCGCCGGCAGCAAGTTCCAGATACGACGTAATCCACTGCCCGTCGGTGGCGTCGAAGTAGCCGGTGCCCGACGCCTCGGACCGGTCGGTCACGGCCTCGCCGGTGAGCCAGTAGGTGAGGTAGTCGTGGGGCAGCAGGATGGTGCCCACCCGCTCGAGCAGGCCGGGTTCGTGTTCGGCGACCCAGGCCAGCTTGGCGATGGTGAAGGCCGCCGTCGGGAGCGAGCCGATGCGCATCACCCAGCGGCGGGCGCCGATGCGGTCGACGAGGCGGGCCAGGTTGGGAGCGCCGGTGGTGTCGTTCCAGAGCTTGGCGGCGCGCAGTACCTCGCCGCGATCGTCAAGGAGCACCAGCCCGTGGCACTGGGCGGCCACCGAGATCGCCTTGATCTCGGGGCGCTGCTCACATCGTGCGATCGCTTGCCGGGCCGCGGCGATGAACGCGCTGACCCAATCACCGGGGTGCTGCTCGCTGCACGGCGGGAAGGCGGGCGGATGGGGCGCGGAACCGGAGCCGAGGAGCCTGCCGCTGGTCAGATCCCGGATCTCGACCTTGCACGATTGGGTGGACGAATCGACACCCATGACCGCGGACGTGAGGAGCGAACGGGATCCGGCGGACGTGAGCGAACGGGATCCGGCGGACGTGGCCGAGGTGGCCAGCCCTTCGTCGTCGCTGCTCATCTGTTAGCCCCAGTACTCATGTGTTCCTTTGTGATGTGGATCATGCAATGCTTATGCTCACATGTCAACGCAGCTGCACATATGTGCGGCGACTGGGGAGCCTAGCGGCTCGCAATCCACGGGAGGCGATCTATGGGGCCCGACGAGCTGTTCCAGCGCGCGGTCATCGCCCGTCGGTACTACCTGGAGGGACGAACACGAATCCAGATCGCCGAGGAATTCGGGCTGTCCCGGTTCAAGGTGGCCAGGATGCTCGACGAGGCGATCGAGTCGGGGATGGTCGAGATCAAGATCCACAATCCCGGCTCGATCGACGTCGAACTCTCGACCGCACTTCAGAAGCGGTACGGCCTCGAGCACGCCTATGCGGTGACGGCCGACTCGAGCAATGCCGCCGACCACGTCGACGCCGTGGCGCGGGCGATGGCCGACCTGCTGCAGTCGATCCTGCGCGACGGCGACGTCGTCGGCGTCGACTGCGGCCGAACCCTCACGCACATCGCGCCGTACCTCACGTCGTTACCTCGTTGCGACGTCGTGCAATTGACGGGAATGGCGGGCACCATCACCTCCAATGGCACCGATCTGGTGCGGCGCATCAGCGAGGTCAGCGGCGGCGAATCCTGGCCGCTGTACGCGCCTCTCGTCGTCACCGATGCGCGCACGGCACAGAGCCTCGGGGACAACCTCCAAATCCGCGACACCATCGCGCGCCAGGCCGGTGTCAGCTGCGCCATCGTCTCGGTTGGCGCGTGGACCGCAGGCGCCTCCCAGGTCTACGAGTCGTTGACCCCCGACGAGCAGGAAGCCCTTGCCGCAGCAGGTGTTTGCGGTGAGACCTGCGCGCTGCTGATGGACGCCGACGGCACCCGCATCGCTGGCCTCGACGAGCGCCGAATGGGGATCGACGAGAGCGTCCTTCGTGCGATCCCCACTAGGATCGCCATCGCGGCGGGCAAGGAGAAGGCCGCCGCCACCAAGGCGGTCCTGCTGTCCGGGTTGGTGTCCTCACTCGTCACCGACATCGACATCGCCGCCTCGGTTCTCGACTGAACCCGACTCACATCAAAGGAGAGATGAGCATGCCCGAAACATCGCCGCCGGTAGTGGATTTCGACTTCAGTCTCGACGGCCTGGTGGCGTTGGTGACGGGCGGCGCATCCGGCATCGGCGCGGCCATCGCGACGGCGTTCTCCACCAAGGGCGCCCGGGTCGCGGTCGTCGACCTGAATGAGACCGGTGCCGTGGAGCTCGCGGACGGGCTGCCTGGCAGCCGCGGATTCGGTTGCAACGTCGCCGATCCCGAGTCCGTCACCGCGGCCGTCGACGCCACCATCGCCGAGTTCGGCCGCATCGACGTCCTGGTCAACAGCGCGGGCATCGCGCGACTCGCGCCCGCCGAGGAACTGTCACAGGCCGACTGGGACTCCACGATCGCCATCAACCTCAAGGGCACGTTCCTGATGTGCCAGACGGTCGGACGGCACATGCTGGCGGCCGGCCGAGGAGCCATCGTCAACATGGCGTCGCAGGCGGCCAGCGTCGCTATCGACGAGCACGTCGCCTACTGCGCGTCCAAGTTCGGCGTCGTCGGAATAACCAAGGTCCTTGCCACGGAATGGGCGGGTCGCGGGGTACGGGTCAACAGCATCTCCCCGACGGTCGTGCTCACCGACCTCGGAATCAAGGCGTGGGACAACCCCAAGGGTGACGCGCTCAAGAAGCTGATCCCCACCGGACGGTTCGCCTATCCCGACGAAATCGCCGCTGCCGCGGTGTTCCTCGCCTCCGGCGCGGCAGCCATGGTCAACGGCGCCGACTTGGTGATCGACGGCGGGTACACCATCAAGTAGCAGTCGAGGCGCGGGCGACCAGCTCGGGGCGGAACACGACGTGCCTGGGCTGGCCTGCCGGCGCTTCGAGCAGCAGCTCGATCGCCGTCTTGCCGATGTCCGCGCTCGGCTGCCGAATGGAGGACAGCGGAACCATCGCCGACCTGGCGAAGTCGATGTCGTCGTAACCGATCAGCGCGATGTCGCCTGGCACGTTCGCGCCATTCATCGTCAGCGCCTGCAGCATCCCGATGGCCAACAGATCGTTGGCGCAGAACACGGCGTCGGGGCGGCGACCCGCGGGCAGCGCGCACAGCCGCTCCCCCACCGCCCGGCCCGCAAGCACGCTGAGCTCGTCGGTGGGGATGACTTCCAGGGCGGCGCCGGGATGCTCGGCCACCGCGTCACGCGCACCTGCGAGGCGATCGGCCACCTGCCTCAGCCCGTCCGGCCCACCGACGTACGCGATCCGCCTTCGGCCCTGACTGCACAGGTGATCGACCGCGAGCCGGCCACCGGCGACGTCGTCGACGGCAACGGAGGCGAACGGGGTGCCCGCGCCGTCGCGGTCGACGAGCACCACCGGCACACCGCGACCAGCCAGGGCGTGCAGGCGGGTGAGATCCTCGCTCACCGGCGAGATCAGCAGACCGAACACCCGCTGTTCGTCGAAGGTCTCCAGATAGGCGCGCTCGCGCTGGGGATCGTCGTCGGAGGTGCCGAGCAGCACCACCAGATTGCTCTGCGCCGCCTGCCTTTCCGCGGATCGTGCCACGTCGGTGAAGAATGGGTTGCCCACGTCCAGCACCAGCAGCCCGACGCACCGCGACTGGCCTGCCCGCAGTTGCCGTGCGGCGTCGTTGCGGACGAAGCCCAACCGCTCGATGGCGGCGTGAACCCTCGCCACCGTGGCAGGTGCGACCCGGTCGGGTGCGTTGAGCACGTTGGACACCGTGCCCACCGACACCGATGCCGCAGCCGCCACCTCGCGGATTCCGACCGCCATGGGGGTCTACTCCCCCGTTGCACCCGACAGTGACCGCGGCGCCAGCCGCACCAACTGCGTGACGTGCGCTGGCGTCAGCTCTTCGAGACACGTCACCCCGAGCAGCCGCATGGTGCGCTCCACCTGACCCGACAGGATCTCGATGGCCCGGTTGACCCCGGCCTCGCCGCCGGCCATCAGACCGTACAGGTAGGCGCGACCGATCAGGGTGAAGCGCGCTCCCATGGCGACCGCAGCCACCACGTCGGCACCCGACATGATCCCGGTGTCCAGATGGACCTCGGTGTCCTTGCCGACCTCCTTCACCACCGCGGGAAGCAGGTGGAACGGTATCGGCGCCCGATCAAGCTGTCGGCCACCATGATTCGACAGCAGGACGGCGTCGACGCCGAGGTCGGTGACGGCCCGCGCGTCGGCGACCGTTTGGACGCCCTTCACGACGAACTTGCCCGGCCACTGCGACTTGATCCAGGCGAGGTCGTCGAACGTCACCGTCGGATCGAACATCGTGTCGAGAAGCTCGGCCACGGTGCCCGACCACCGGTCCAGCGACGCGAAGGCAAGCGGCTCGGTGGTCAGGAAGTCGATCCACCACTGGGGTCGCGGCAACGCGTTGGCGATGGTGCGCAACGTCAGCGCGGGCGGAATGGACATCCCGTTGCGCTTGTCCCGCAGCCGTGCCCCCGCGACGGGCACGTCGACGGTCACCAGAAGGGTGTCGAAACCTGCCGCCACCGCACGCTCGACGAGCGCCATCGAACGGTCGCGATCCTTCCACATGTACAGCTGAAACCAGTTGCGGCCCAATGGGTTGGCCGCCTTGACCTCTTCGATGGCCGTGGTACCCATCGTCGACAGCGAGAACGGGATGCCCGCCTTGGCCGCGGCGTGTGCGCCCGCGATCTCGCCCTCGGTCTGCATCATCCTGGTGAACCCGGTCGGTGCGATCCCGAAGGGCATGCTCACCGGTGCGCCGAGGACGTCCCATCCGGTACTGACCTTCGACACGTCGCGAAGGATCGCCGGATGGAACTCGACGTCGGCGAACGCCTGGCGGGCGCGGGTGATCGACAGCTCCGCCTCCGCCGACCCGTCGGTGTAGTCGAACGCCGCCCGCGGGGTGCGGCGCTTGGCGATGCGGCGCAGGTCCTCGATCGTCAGCGCCTTGTCGAGCCTGCGCTTCGTGGCGTCGAACTCGGGCTTCTTGAACTGCATCAGCGGCGCGAGATCGTGCCGATTTGGGAGGCGTCGCTTCACCCTTTGGTTCATGACAGTCAAGCCCTTCCGGCCGGGGTTCGTTGCGGTTCGAAACGTTCAGTGGACAGCGCGGCGGCCATGCTGGCACGGAGGTCGTCCAGACCACCGTCCAGCACGCCGTGCGCGCGGGCCTGGATCAATACGTTACCGATGGCCGTGGCCTCGACGGGCCCGGCGACCACCGGCCTGCCGACCCGATCGGCGACCAGCTGGCACAGCAGCCGGTTCTTGGCGCCGCCCCCGACCAGGTGGACGGTGTCGACGGGGACCCCGGACAGCGCGGCCGCTTGCTCGACGCCTCTGGCGAACCCGGCGGCCAGACTCTCGACGATCGCGCGCGCCATCTCCGGGCGTCCTTCCGGCGCGGGCAGGTCGTGGTCGGCGTACCAGTCTCGGATGCGAGCGGGCAGATCACCGGGCTCGACGAAGCGGGGATCGTCGGCGTCGAACACGTCGACGGGTGGCGGGCACTCGGCGGCCTGCTTCAACAGCAGGGGCAGGTCGACGCGCGATCCGTCCCGCTCCCAGTGCCGGACCGACTCGCTGAGCACCCACATGCCCATCACGTTGCGCAGGAATCGGATTCTTCCGTCCGCACCCACCTCGTTGGTGAAGTTGGCCGACCGCGCCGCCTCGTCGACCACGGGTCCGGTCAACTCGACGCCGACCAGGGCCCACGTCCCGCAGGAGATGTAGGCCGCCGACTCCGCCCGCATGGGAATCGCCACCACCGCCGATGCGGTGTCGTGGGACGCCACCGTGCTGACCAGCAGCCCGGCCGGAAGACCAACCCGCTCGGCAAGATCGGGCAACACGTGCCCGAGCTCGGCGCCGGGTTCGGCCAGCGTGGGGAACAGCCCGGCGGGCAGTCCGAGAAGCGTTTCCAGCTCGTCGTCCCACCGCCCGTCGATGCCAAGCAGACCGGTCGTCGAGGCGTTGGTGCGTTCCGTGGCCATCCGCCCCGTCAGCCAGTAACCGATCAGATCGGGCACCAGGAGGGCGGAGTCGGCGAGGTGCAGCAGACCGTCGGCCTTGTCGGCGGCCAGCTGGAACATCGTGTTGAAGTTGAGGAACTGCAGCCCGTTTCGGGCGAAGATCTGCTCCTGGCTCAGCGTGGCGTGTACGGAGTCGGCGCCCGCGGCGCACCGCGCATCGCGGTAGTTGTAGGGCAGGCCGAGCAGCTTGCCCTCGCGCAGCAGGCCGTAGTCGACGGCCCAAGAGTCCACGCCGACGCTCGTCACGTCCGGAGCCGCCCGGCCAGCCTCCGCGAGCCCGGCGCACACGTTGGCGAACAGTCCGGGGAGGTCCCAGTGCATGGCGGTGCGCTTGCCGTTCCACAGGTACACGGGATCGTTGGCGAACCGATTGAGCTGGCGCATCTCCAGCGACCCGGGACCGACGTCGGCCAACATCACCCGGCCGCTGGTGGCGCCCAGGTCGACCGCGACGAACGTGCGGGTGCTCATCGCAAGAAGGCCGCCGCGACGCCTGCGTCCACCGGCACGTGCAGCCCCGTAGTGTGCGAGAAGTCCGACGTGCACAGGGCGAACGCCGCGTTCGCGATGTTCTCCGGCAGCACTTCGCGTTTGAGCAGGGTGCGCTGTGCGTAGTAGGCGCCGAGCTCCTCCTCGGGAACGCCGTACACCGCGGCCCGCTTGGCACCCCACCCGCCTGCGAAGATGCCCGAGCCGCGCACCACGCCGTCGGGGTTGATGCCGTTGACCTTGACGCCGTGCTCGCCGAGCTCGGCGGCCAGCAGCCGCACCTGGTGGGCCTGATCGGCCTTGGTCGCCGAGTAGGCGATGTTGTTGGGACCGGCGAACACCGAGTTCTTCGACGAGATGTAGATGATGTCGCCGCCCAGCTTCTGGTCGATCAACGCGCGCGCCGCGGCCTTCGACACCAGGAACGAACCTCGGGCCATTACGTTGTGCTGCAGATCCCAGTCCGCGGCCGTGGTCTCCAATAGCGACTTGGACAGCGAGAGACCCGCGTTGTTGACGACGATGTCGATGCCGCCGAACGCCAGCACGGTGGCGTCGATCGCGGCCTGCACGGCCGCCTCGTCGGTCACGTCCGCCGCGATCCCGATCGCCACGTCGGTGGTGCCGATCTGTTCGGCTGCGGCACTGGCCTTCTCGGCGTCCAGGTCGGCGATGACGACGCACGCGCCCTCGGCGGCCAGACGTTCCGCGATGGCCTTGCCGATACCCGACGCCGCTCCCGTGACGAGGGCGATGCGGGTGGCCAGCGGCTTGGGCTTGGGCATCCGCGCGAGCTTCGCCTCCTCGAGCGCCCAGTACTCGATGCGGAACTTCTCCGCCTCGTCGATGGGGGCGTACGTGGAGATGGACTCTGCGCCGCGCATCACGTTGATGGCGTTGAGGTAGAACTCGCCTGCCACCCGGGCGGTCTGCTTGTCCTTGCCGTAGCTGAACATTCCGACGCCGGGGATGAGCACGATCGCCGGGTCGGCACCGCGAATCGCCGGGCTGTCAGCCGAGGCGTGTCGGTCGTAGTACGCCTGGTAGTCGGCGCGGTAGGCCTCGTGCAGCTCGGTCAGCCTGGCCTTGGCGTCCTCGACGGAGGTGTCGGCCCGCAGGTCGAGCACCATCGGCTTGACCTTGGTGCGCAGGAAGTGGTCCGGGCAGCTGGTGCCTAGTGCGGCCAGTCGCGGATGTTCGCTGCTGGCAAGGAATTCCAGCACCCGCGGGTCGTCGGTGAAGTGGCCAACCTGGGGCTTGTCCGCCGAGGCCAGGCCGCGGATGAACGGGGCCAGTTCGGCGGCCTTGGCGCGACGCTGCGCATCGGGCAGTGCGCCATAACCGTCCAAAGGCGCACCGAAGGGCTGCGGTCGCCCGTTCGCGTCGATGTACCGCTGCACGGTGTCGATGATCTCCAGGGAGTACGCCTCGGCCTCGGCCGACGTTTCACCCCACGCGGTGATGCCGTGGCCGCCGAGGATGGTGCCGATGGCCTGCGGGTTGCGCTTCTTGATCTCGGCGATGTCGAGGCCGAGCTGAAAACCGGGCCTGCGCCACGGAATCCACACCACGCGGTCACCGAAGATCTGCTTGGTCAGCGCTTCGCCGTCGGCGGCGGTCGCCAGGGCGATGCCCGAGTCGGGGTGCAGGTGGTCGACGTGGTTGGCGTCGACCAGGCCGTGCATCGCGGTGTCGATGGACGGTGCGGCGCCGCCGCGGCCGTGCAGGCAGTAGTCGAACGCGGCGACCATCTCGTCCTCGCGCTCGACGCCGGGGTACACGTCGACCAGGGCGCGCATCCGGTCCAGCCGCAGCACGGCCAGTCCGTTCTCCTTCAGGGTGCCGAGGTCTCCCCCGGATCCCTTGACCCACAACAGGTCCACCGGCGCACCGGTGACCGGGTCGACGTCGGTGCCCTTGGCCGAGGTGTTGCCGCCGGCGTAGTTGGTGTTCTTCGGGTCGGCGCCGAGCCGGTTGGACCTGGCGATCAGCTCGCTAACGGTGGAGTTGGTCATGATGTCCCCTCACGCTCCCCAACTGGACTGGGTGCCGCCGACTCGGGCGGCGTTGACGGTGTCTTGGTAGCCCGATTCTGCGAATGCGCGCATCGGGTTCTCTGGCAGGCCTCGGTCGGTGCGCCACTGCGCCATGGTCGGACGGACGTCGGTGTAGAAGGCGTCCATGAAGATCTCGTTGGCGCCCAACACGTCAGCCTCCTCCTGCGCTGCGGCGAGCGCGTCGGTGTCGACCAACAACGCCCGTGCGGTCATCTCGGCGACGTTGAGCACCGAGCGGATCTGGCCGGGGATCTTGGCCTCGACGTTGTGGCACTGGTCCAGCATCAGCGCAAGGTCACTCTCGGTGCCTTTCCCACTGGTACCTAGCCCGCCGCCGCGGATCACCTCGAACATGATGCGGAACAGCTGGAACGGATCCGCCGCCCCGACGATCAGGTCGTCGTCGGCGTAGAACCGCGAGTTGAAGTCGAACGAACCCAGCTTGTTCAGCCGTAGCAGCTGCGCGACGATGAATTCGATGTTGGTGCCTGGCGCATGGTGACCGGTGTCGAGGCACACCTTGGCGCGTTCGCCGAGCGCGGAGACCTGCGCGTACGACGTACCCCAGTCGGGCACGTCGGTCATGTACATCGCCGGCTCGAAGAACTTGTACTCCAACACCATTCGCTGACCTTCACCGATGTGCTGGTAGATCGCCGCCAACGAGTCCGCCAGCCGGTCCTGCCTGCCGCGGATGTCGCCCTGGCCGGGGTAGTTGGTGCCGTCGGCAAGCCAGATCTTGAGATCCTGCGATCCGGTCTGGTCCATGATCTCGATGCAGGCCAGGTGATGGTCGATGGCCTTCTGCCGCACCGTCTTGTCGACGTGGGTCAGGCTGCCGAACTTGTAGTCGTCGTCCTGGAAGGTGTTGGAGTTGATGGTGCCCAGCCTCACCCCCTGCTCGGCGGCGTAGGCGCCGAGGGCGCCGTAGTCGTCGACCTTGTCCCATGGGATGTGCAGCGCGACCGTCGGCGCCATGCCGGTGAACCGGTGCACGGTCGCGGCGTCGGCGATCTTCTCCTCGATGGTGCGCGGCGTGCCGGGCGTGCCGAACACCTTGAACCGCGTCCCGGAGTTGCCGAACGCCCAAGAGGGCAGTTCGATGGCCAGGTTGTCGAGTAGGGCGTTCATGCGGATACCTCCGTTTGGGGCGCGGCGCTCTCCACTCCATCATTCCCCGTCGCTTCGCTCGCCTCGTCGCCGTAGCGTTCGACCTCGATCTGTTGCAATGTCTTTCCCCTGGTCTCGGGCGCCCATACGGCGCCGATCACCAGTGCCACCGTCAGGAGCCCGATGAGCAGCAGGCCGACGCCGGTGAGGCCGATGGCGACCAGCAGCGTCGGGAAGAAGTAGCTCAGCAGTCCGGTGAAGCTGCGCACCACGCAGAACATGACGCCCTGCGCGCTGGCCCGATACGGCGTCGCGAACATCTCACTGGCCCAGAGGCTGTAGAACGCCTGAGCTCCGATGCCTGCCGACACACCCCACAGGACCGCGAACACCAGCATCGTCGGCACCCCGCTGTCGGTGAACGCCACCAGGACGATCCACCCGACGATGCCCAGCGCGGCGCCGATCGCGTAGAGCAGCCGCTGCGACATCTTGTCGCCGTAGCGCATGAAACCGAAGTAGGTGGCGGCCACCGTGCATCCCCACACCAGCACCTGCAGCAGGTTCTGCGCGACGGGACTGTGCAGGCCGGCGGTGTCGTAGACGCGGGGCATGAAGATGCCCGCCTGGCCCGCGACGGTGTTCCAGAACAGGTAGATGCCGCCGAGGAACAGCAGCGCGGAGATGTTGACCCTGCGGGAGAACAGGCCGCGCAGGCCACGCAGCCCGACCGCGTTGGCTACCCCCTCCGGTTCCCGTTGCCCCTCCTCGGTCCAGATCTTCGACTCCGCCAGGCCTTGCCGCACCCACCAGACCACGGCGGCGACGACGAACAGGTGGCCGAAGATCAGCCGCGAGCCCAGCAGACCCATCGGGGCCAGCGCGGCGGCGAGGCCGAAGCCGATCAGCGGGCCGATCGACCAGGCCAGCTGCGCGGTGCCGACGTGCTTGGCGCGCCCGTCCGACGGCGCCTGCTCGGCGATGTAGGTCCACGACGCGGGCACGCCTGCACCGACGGCGACGCCGGTGATGATGAAGGCGGCCAACAGCATCGTGTAGTTGACGGCGAAGGCGGCCAACAGCACGCCGACCATGTAGACCAGCAGGTCGTAGGTGTAGATCGCCTTGCGGCCGAAGCGATCACACAGCGGACCACCGAGGATCGCACCGATGGCCGCGCCGAAGGCGTTGGCGCTCAGGGCGGCGAGCAGCCCGACCGCGAAGTTGCTGATGCCGAACTCGGCCTGCCAGAACGCGAGGCTGGTCGCGATCGCGATGATCGACCCCGCCTCGATGTAGTTGGACATGGCGACCGCGATGGTCGCCCTCCAACCGGTCGTCGTCGTTGCTCCGATTTTCATGGTCGTCCTTCAGTGTCCGTTGTGATGGCGGGGTCGGTCTAGGGCTGTTCTGTTCAGTCGAGGTGGAAGTACTCGGTGAGCGGTTTCATCGCTTCGTCGGGTGCGACGCCCGCGGGGTTCTGGAAGAAGTCGGCCATGCCCGCCTGCCAGCGGGCGTTGACCTCGGTGGCGGCCATCGCCGACTGTGCGGCCGCGAAGTCGTCGGTCTCCAGGTAACCGATGACCAGCCCGTCCTCGGGCCGGACGAACAGCGAGTAGTTGTGCCACCCGGCTTCGCTGAGCGCGCTCAGCATGTCCGGCCAAACGTCCTGGTGAGCGGCCACGTACTCGTCCACCCGGTCCGGTTTGAGTCGAAGCACGAAGCACACCCGCTCCGTGGCGGCGTTGGCCATGTCGAGTTCCCTGCCTGTTGAAACGTTTCAATTGGTGACGCGGCTCACCTTAACCGCGCCAACGCGACGACGTCAACAGCGGCCAGTGGAGTCTCGGCAGCCAGTGGATCTCAGCAGCGGTACGCGCCGAAACGTCTCCACGAATCGCAGGGCTAGAGCAGTGTGGCGACGGCCTGCGCACCGACCAGGACCTTCGCGCCCGCGATGTCCTCACGGGTGCTCGCCTCTGCCCCGTCGGCGTCGGCGATCACCGCCAGCATCCGAGTGTCCTCCGGGGTGCGCACGGCGAGGAAGACCTTGTCGGCCGACCCGTCCCGGCTCACTGGAGTGGTCCACGACTCGACGGTGCCGACGCCGGTCCAGTCGTCCTCTGCGACCACGGTCGGCTCGACATCGACGGCGGACTGCACGTTTTCCCAACGGAATTCACCGCTGGGCGGCCTGGTTCCGTACACGCCGAAGCTGTGCTTGGTCAGGTAGCCGCCGTTGGCGGTGATCAGACCGACACTGCCCGGCGCGGCGACCAGCCGCTCGGCCATGGTCGCGATGGAATGCGTGACGTAGTTGTTCCACGGCCCGCCCGCGAAGGTCAGACCACCCGTGACCGTCAGCGGTCTGCCCGGATCGTCAAGCGGGAGACCGAGTTCCCTGGCCGCGACCTGCACGGCCGACGGGAAGCACGAGTACACGTCGACCATGTCCATGTCCGCGATGCCCTTGTTCGCCAACTCCAGCGCGCGCCCGCCCGCGATGCGGATCGCCGGTGACTGGTCGAACGCTGCGCGCTCGGCGATCAGATACGTGTCGTGCGCATCCGTGCCCGCATACGGAAACACCCAGGTGTCGCTGGGAACCTGGAGCTGGGTGGCCTTTTCCACCGACGTGAGGATCAACGCCGCCCCCTGGTCGACCATGTTGTTGGAGTTCATCAACTTGGTGTACGGCCAGCTGATCATCCGGTTGCTCGCACTCGGCTGCCAGATCTCCTCCGCGGAGTACGGATCGCGGTTCCACGCATGAGAATTGCCTTGCGCCACCGCACTGAATCCCGCCCACAGCGCCCCGATCCGGCGACGGTGGTCCTCGGGCGTCTCCCCCGCCGAGATGCGAAGCGCCTGCTCGAACATCGGATACACGTAGGCGGGTCGATCCAGATGGATGCGGATCTCCAACGGACCCGCCAGCATGAAGTCGTCCTCGGCACCGGGCGGGATCGGCACCGAGTCGTCCTGCTGCGTCCACTCCAGCCTGGCTCCTGCCTTGCGTAGCCGCGTCCGCGTCCGCCACGTCTCGGCGCCCGCGATCAGGACGGAGTCGACGGTGCCTCGCTGGATGTCCAGGCACGCCTGGTTGACCAGCGACTGGGGCACGTTGCCACCGATGCTGGTGTAGCGAGCCTGCGCATCAAATGCCCGGATGCGTTGCGCGAGAAGCAATCCGGGGTTGCGGTAATGACAGGACAGCAGGTTGACGACTCGCACCGAGTCGACGGCCTCCAGCACACGCGGGTCGGCGGCGGCGCGGGCGGCCCGCTCCATCAGATCCACGGGTTCGACGTCGGGACGTTCGTCGTGCTGGTTGACCTGGCCGTAGCCGACGAGCACTGGCGTGCGTGGATCTAGCGGCACTGGGTGGCCTTTCCGTCGAGCGCAAACGTGCGCGTTGTTTCAGGTTCGCCGCGGCGTGTCGCGTGCAGACACGCACGCTCGCGGAAGGGGTTGGTGGGCCGGAGGGGGCGAAGTCAGCCTCGATCCGCATCGGAAGCTGCGAACAGCACGCCATCGGCGATCAGGCGTTGGGTCTCGTCGTCGGTCAGGCCGAGAAGTCGGGTGGCGATCTCTCGGGTGTGCTCCCCCGGCATCGGCGCCGGCCGTAGCTCGGCGTCCGGAATTCTCCGAAACGGCGCAGGGTGCGCTTCAGCGGACATCGGCACCGAGAACAGCGGGTGCACCAGCTCGGTGTACAGGCCGCGATGGACGACCTGCGGGTCGGCGAGCACGTCGACGGCGCGGTTCATCGGCCCGGCGGGAACCCCCGCGCCCTGCGCGGCGGCCACGACGTCGGCCTTGTCCCGGCTCACCGTCCAACTGGCGACGATGTCTACGAATTCCTCTCTACCCCTTGGCAATTCATCGATCGAGAGCAACTTGGCCAGCGCGGCGCGGTCGGCGTCCGTCCGCGCCGAGATCACGCACCACTCGTCGTCGCCTGCGCACGGGTACACCGCATGGACCGCGTCGTCGTCGGTGACGTCGAGGCCAGCCACGCGGGCGGCTTCGGTCACGTATGACGTCGCGAGCTGGTTGACCGCCACCTCGGCCTGGGAGATGTGGACGTTGGCGGAGGTCCGGCTGACGAGGGCCGCCAGCGTCGCCAACGCCGTGATCCTGGCGACGACGTGGTCGGGGAAGATCGTCGTCGCATCGAAGAACCTGGAGCAGGAGTCCTCCCCTCCGCGGTCATCCGACGACCACAGCCTGCTGATGCCGGTGGTGGCCCGAACCAGCGGACCGTAGCCCATCCGCGCGCTCCACGGCCCCGAGGCGCCGAACGCGCTGCTCTCGGCGAGAATGATCCGTGGATTGATGGTCCGCAGTTCATCATAGGAGAAGCCAAGGGCGGCAAGGGTTCCCGGCTTGAAGTTGGCGAACACCGCATCGGCGTCGGCGACCAGCCTGCGGAAGATCTCCGCACCGCCCTCGTCACGGAGATCCAGCCCGAGGCTGAGCTCGTTGCGATGCGTCAACGCCCATGACCTGCTCATCGGCTGGCCAGGAATCGTCTGGCGCAGCCCGTCGGGATAGGCCGCGCTCTCCACCTTGATCACCTCGGCGCCCAGATCGGCGAAGAGCCTGCCCAATTCGCCGCCTGCGACGATGACGCCGAGGTCGAGCACCCGGAGCCCGCTGAATGGTCGTGACGTCGGGGGGCCGGAGTGCGAAGCATCGGCAGCTTCGGCGCCGGGAGTGGTCGCGACCCAGTCGGCATCGTCGGCGCCCGCCCGCGGACATGGTCTGCGGATCCCGGCGTGGTGGCCGTCGAGGACGAAGGCACCGACGGGTACCTGCAGCGTCCGCCCGCCGACCTCGGTCTCCGTCAGGGCACCCACGGACCGAAGGTGTTCGGAGGCAAGCGCTTCGGCGGGGGTCAGCACCGCGGCGATCGGAACGCCGCGACGCTGCCCCTCGGCGACGAGGTCGTCCATCGTCTGCGGCCCGAACAGTTCGGCGACGGCGGCGTTGATCTCGTCGGAGGCGAAGTAGCGGGCGGCGATCGTCTCGAACTTCGGATCGGCGAAGGCGTCGGGCTCGCCGAGCCAGGCCCGCATGCCGCGCCACTGCTTCGCCGACAGCAGGCAGATCTTCACGAAGCCATCCCGGCAGGCGAAAGTCGGGTAGATCTGCTGATTGCGCGGCCTGCCCCGCCACAATTCCTCCGACGGCTTCCTGCCGACCGCAGCCTGCCCCTCCGAGCCGAACGGCGGATCCAGGCACTGCAACACCGCCTCGAAACGCGAAAAGTCGATGTAGTCGCCTCTTCCGCAGCGCAACCGGTGATAGTAGGCGCTGAGCGCCACCCACGCGGCCTGCGTCGCGGCGGCGGCCGACGCAATTCCGTACGGCGGCAGCACCGGTCGCCCGGCGGTGGGCCCGGAGCGAGACAGCGCCGTCGACATCGCATACAGCACCGCGTCGGTGGCCTGCCATCCGGCGTGAGGACCTGAGGTGCCGAAGTCGGTGATCTCGAGGGCCACCAGATGATCGAAGCGGTCGGCGAGGTCAGCGCACGTGGCTCCGAACGCCGTCGTTCCTGGAGGGCCGTCGACGAGGATGTCGGCCGCCGCGACGAGCTCGGTGAACCGGCCGCGGTCACCCGGATCGGCCGCGTCGAGCACTGCCGTGCGCTTGTTCGCGTTGTTCAACGCGAACGCGACACTGGCGCCCGAGATCGTGGGGCGCGCCGTGCGGCAAGAGGCACCGCCGGGCGGCTCGATCTTCAGCACGTCGGCCCCCAGGTCGGCCAGCAACCGGCCGACGCCGTCGGACTCGGGGCCGCCGACGTCCAGCACCCGCACCGATGCGAGAAGCTGACACCTGTCAAGCATGCCGATCAGTATCGTTCAGCGAGCTCCACCGCCGTGTGCCGGGGCCTCGCCACTGGCCACCGATACTCGTTCTACCGCTGCTCGTTCTACCGCTACTCGTTGTCGCCGCCCGTCGACGCGGTCGCATCGATGCTGGTTCCTGGCGCAGCACCGCGCGCATCGGGCCAGACCCAGTCGCGCACCTCGGGCATGTCATCACCGTGCTCGCGGGTGTACTCGCGGGCCGCGATCCGGCGGTCGACCATGTCCTGGCGGAGCGACGCATACTTCGTCTGCAGCGAAGGAACCCTGTCGATGACGTCGATCACCAGGTGGAAGCGGTCCAGGTCGTTGAGCATCACCATGTCGAACGGCGTCGTGGTGGTGCCCTCCTCCTTGTACCCCCTGACGTGGAAGTTGTTGCTCCCGGTGCGGCGGTAGATCAACCGGTGAATGAGCCACGGGTAGCCGTGGTAGGCGAAGATCACCGGCTTGTCCGGGGTGAAGACCATGTCGAAGGCCTTGTTGGACAACCCGTGTGGATGCTCGCTCTCGTCCTGCAGTCGCATCAGGTCGACGACGTTGACGACCCGGATCTTCAGATCCGGGATGTGCTGCTTGAGCAGATCGACCGCGGCGAGCCCCTCCAACGTCGGAACGTCACCGCACGTGGCAACTACGACGTCGGGTTCCTCGCCGAAGCGCTCGGAGCCCGCCCACTCCCAGATGCCGAGCCCCCGCGTGCAGTGCGCGACGGCCTCCTCCATCGTCAGGTAGTTCGGCGCCGGTTGCTTTCCCGCCACGACGACGTTGACGTACTGACGCGAGCGCAGGCAATGGTCGTAGGTCGACAGCAGCGTGTTCGCGTCCGGCGGCAGGTAGACCCTGACCACCTCGGCGCGCTTGTTGACGACGTGGTCGATGAACCCGGGATCCTGATGGCTGAACCCGTTGTGGTCCTGGCGCCAGACATGGCTGGAGAGAAGGTAGTTCAGGCTGGCGATCGGCCGACGCCACGGGATGTGGTTGGTGACCTTCAGCCACTTGGCGTGCTGGTTCATCATCGAGTCGATGATGTGGATGAACGCCTCGTAGCAGTTGAACAACCCGTGTCGCCCGGTCAGCAGATACCCCTCGAGCCACCCCTGGCACTGGTGTTCGGACAGCATCTCGACGACCCGACCGAGGCGGGCCAGGTGGTCGTCGACCTCCGGTGACAGGTACTCGGCGTTCCACTGCTTGTCGGTCGCGTCGAACACCGCCTGCAGGCGGTTGGACGCCGTCTCGTCGGGGCCGAAGATCCGGAAGTTGTGCGGGTTCAGTCGCACCACGTCGGTCAGCCACCCGCCGAGCACCTTGGTGGCCTCGGCGACCGTCGCCCCAGGCGCAGGCACGTCGACGCCGTACTCGCGAAAGTCGGGCAGCCGCAGGTCCTTCAGCAGCAGCCCGCCGTTGGTGTGTGGGTTGTCGCTCATCCGCAACTGACCCGCGGGCGCCAACTGGGCGATGTCGGCGTGCAGGCTCCCGTTCTCGTCGAAGAGTTCCTCTGGCCGGTAGGAGGCGAGCCACTCGGCGAGCACCTGGAGGTGCTCGGGGGTGTCGCGGGCGTTGGCGAGCGGAACCTGGTGCGCTCGCCACGATCCGGTGGTCTTCTTGCCGTCGATGTAGGCGGGTCCGGTCCAGCCCTTCGGGGTGCGGAAGACGATCATCGGCCAACGCGGCCGCTCCTCGTCGCCGCTGAGCGCCCTGGCCTTGATCTCGGCGATCTCGTCGAGGACCTCGTCGAGCAGCGCGGCGAACCGGCGGTGCACCTCGATGTGGTCGCCGCCGCCCGCGGCATCCGCATCGTCGGGGACCTCGAAGAAATACGGCCGGTGCCCGTAGCCGATCATCAAGCTGCGCAGCTCGTCCTCTGGGATGCGCGCCAGCACAGTGGGATTGGCGATCTTGTAGCCGTTGAGGTGAAGAATCGGCAGCACCACGCCATCCTTGGCGGCGTTGGTGAACTTGTTGGAGTGCCAGCTGGTCGCCAGGGCTCCGGTCTCCGCCTCTCCGTCGCCGACGACCGCGGCGACCAGAAGGTCGGGATTGTCGAACGCCGCGCCGTAGGCATGGGACAGCGCGTAACCCAGCTCGCCCCCCTCGTGTATCGAGCCCGGGGTCTCGGGAGCCACGTGGGACGGGATACCTCCGGGGAACGAGAACTGCCGAAACAGTCGTCGGATGCCCTCGACGTCGGAGGTGATGTCGGAGTAGACCTCGGAGTAGGTGCCGTCAAGATAGGCATTGGCGACCAGGCCGGGTCCGCCGTGCCCGGGGCCCGTGACGTAGATCGTCGACTGCTCGCGGGCCTTGATCGCCCGGTTGAGGTGGGCGTAGATGAAGTTGAGGCCCGGCGTGGTGCCCCAGTGGCCGAGCAGCCGGGGCTTGACGTCGTCGCGCGAGAGCGGCGTGCGCAGCAGCGGGTTGTCCAAGAGATAGATCTGCCCGACGGAGAGGTAGTTCGCGGCGCGCCACCAGCCGTCCAGCCGCGCGACGGTCTCATCGCTGAGAGGGCCGGCATCGATGGAGTTCCAGGCTGGCATCAGGGCGGTCATCGCAAACACTCCTACGCGTCGAGGCGAATGGTCCACTGCCCATCAAACCCCCGGCGAGGCCCTCGCGCTTGCGCGCGTCCCGGGATTTCATCTTCCGGTTACCGTGCGGCGGACGCCCCGATCCGCGCGGTGCTCGACACTGACCTGCCGTTACCCACACCGCACGTATGCTGGCTCGGTTATGTCTGACCTCAGCACGGCCGACGCGCCGCCCCATCCGCTGATCGGTCAGATGGCTGCACTGCACCACTTCCGGATCTACGTCGACATCGGCGTCGTGGTCGTGGTCCTCGCTCTGACGAACCTCGTCGCGCACTTCACCACTCCGCTGGCGAACCTCGTGGTGGTGCCCGCCGCGGCGGTCGGTCTGGTGCTGCTGGTCCGGTCCCGCGGGCTGGGCTGGACGGAGCTCGGCCTCGGTCGCGATCACTGGCGCTCGGGCGCCTGGTACGCACTGGGCGCCGTGGCGCTGGTCGGGTCGGTAATCGCCGCGGGCGCGATGCTGCCGTGGACTCGGCCGATGTTCCTCAACGACCACTACGCCACGGTGTCAGGTGCGCTCGTCGCGTCGATGATCATCATCCCGCTGCAGACGGTCATCCCGGAGGAGCTCGCGTTTCGTGGGGTGCTGCACGGCGCACTCGATCGCGCGTGGGGGTTCCGTGGGGTGGCGGCAGCGGGCTCGCTCCTGTTCGGGCTGTGGCACATCGCCACGTCACTGGGCCTGACCAGCAGCAACGTCGGCTTCACGAATCTCTTCGGCGCCGGCGTGCTCGGCATGGTCGCGGGCGTGGTGATGGCGGTGCTCGCCACCGGGGCCGCGGGCTTCGTGTTCACCTGGCTGCGGCGACGCAGCGGCAGCCTGATCGCACCGATCGCGCTGCACTGGTCGCTCAACGGTCTTGGTGCACTGGCGGCCGCCCTGGTGTGGCACCTGTCGACCTGATCGGCGCCCCTCACCGCGTCAGCGGCCGTCGCCCCTTACCGCACCAGCGGCTGTCGCCGCTCACCGCGTCAGCGGCTGTCGCCCTTACCGCACCAGCGGCTGTCGCCCTTACCGCACCAGCGGCTGTCGCCGCCTTGCCCGGAAGTCGCGGTTCTTCAACTTGTTTCCGCATGCCGCCATGTCGCACCACATGCCGCCGTGGTTGCGCGAGCGGTCGTAGAACGCCCACGCACAGTCATCGTTGGCGCAGGCCTTCAGGTGGCTCCAGGTGCCGTCGAGTTGGGCGTCCTTGACGAGCAGGAGCAGCGACACCAGGCGTGATCGCACCGACTCGCCGTCGGGCACCAGCGATATCCGGCCGTCGTCGTCGATGGTGGCGCGTACCGGCGTGGCCGCGGCGATCTCGGTCAGAGGCGCGGTCCGCGACGCGTTCGGGGCGTCGCCGCCGGCGTTCTGTATCAGCAGGGCCCGCAACCCCTCCCGCACACCAACGACGAGGCGCAGTTCCTCCTCCGTCGGAGTGGCTCCCGGCGTCAGCAAGGCGTGGTCGACGAGCCAGGGCCCGGCGTCGGCAGCCAGGGCCAAGCGGTCTTGGCCAGATTCCAGGTCGACGGTGTTGACGAGGGCCTGGACGCGGCGCAGCGGTTCGGGTGCCGGTTTGGTCTCGGTGTCTCCGGACCACCGTCCGGACGACTGGGGCGTCGACATGCCACCCACTCTAACTCGACCGTGACCGCCATAACGGCTTGACCGGTCATTCGTGACCGGTATAGCGTTTACGTTGGTCACGAAACGAAAGGCATGACGATGACGCTGCAGAACGGGACTCCGCGGAACGCCGACACTCCGAGAAACGCCGACACCACGGATGCGAAGGACCCGGCCAGCCGCGAAATCCGCCGGATCGACGCCGCGGACGTGCCATTCTCAGGACGTATGTGGGCGCGACTCTTCGCCGGACGCTACGACCTGCAGATCGAACGGGGCGTCACGGTGCACGCAGGCACGCCGCTGGCCGCGCACTACGCCCGCCTCGCCTCCCGCCAGGAACGGGAGGACATGGCGATGGCCCTGACCTTGCTACTGCGCGACGCGGGCGTGACACCGAACGAGGGCACCAAGACGATGCGGGTGCCCATCCGGGCCGACGACGTTCGCAGGTCGGCAGAACTCGTCGGCGACGTACTCGCTCGCCTCGGTAGTCCACTGCCGGTGCGCGCACGCGGCATGGCCCGGCTGAGGATCCTGCTCGGCGACGGCCGAGGCCCCATCTACCGGTCGGGGCAGGGCAGCTTCTCCGCCGCGATGCGGGGCGTGCTGGCGGCGATGTAGCGCCGCGCTAGCGGCTCCGCACCTTGCCGACGATCCACAGCAGGATCACCGATCCGAGAATCGCGGTGAACAGCGTGAACCACCAACCACCCGCCGCGGTGTCGACGAAGAAGCTCAGAAGGAAGCCGCCGATGAGCGCGCCGACGATGCCGATGACGATGTTCATCAGGATTCCCGAGCCGCCGCCCTTGACGATCTTGCCCGCGATCCAACCCGCGATTGCGCCGATGATGATGTAACCGATCCACCCCACGCTCGTCAGAGTGGTGGATCTGGCAGCCAGGAACTCGGTAGCCGTAATCATGTCCATCAGGAACTCCAGCCTGTCGCCGAACGCGTCAACGCAACCGCTGACCCTCTCCGGTGTACTCGCCGAGGGTAACGATTAGGCAGGCGAAACGTGTACGTTCGTCCCTCGATTCGGGGCCGACGGATCAGCCGGCCGGCATCATCTCCGGTGGGGCATCGGTGACGGGCACCGGCACACCGACGCCTGGCCGTGGCGGCGGGGCGTTCGGATCGGGCGGCGGGGCGTTCGGATCCGGCGGCGCGTTGGGGTCTGGCGGCGGTGGCGGTGGTGGGGGCGGAGGCGGCGTGTACGGCCTGATCGACTGGGCCAACGTGATCGCGGCGGCCTTGTCCACCGGATGGCTCGCCGAACCCAGCCAAACGACGAACCAGCGCTCCGGCGTCCGCTGGCCACGCGGGGTACCCGCCGGGGGCGTGTTGCCGACGACACCGGCCCAGATCTGCCCGTTGGGCTTGCTGGCGTCGGTGAATTTGACCTCGTAGGACGAGAAGGCGCCTGGGACGCCCGCCGCGTCGAGCGGACCTGCCTCCTGGTTGAGGCGCGTGCCGGCGAACGGCATGAAGAACTCACCCATGTCAGACGCCAACCGCGTTGCGGCCTTGGAGTTGTCGGTTTCGGCGCCGGCGAACAGCTTGAGGTCCAGCCTTCCGAGCAACACGCTGGTGTCGGACGGGGCCTGACCGCCGCCCTCGGGGACCTTGGTCAGCAGCGCCTGCCCATACGACAGCTGCGTAGCGTCGGACACCTGCCAGCCGGCGGGGATGACATAGCTCAGTCCGCCTGCGGCACTGTCGACGCGGCCGGGCTCCGGAGGTGGTGGCGGCGGCGGCGCATTGGGATCGACGGGTGGTGCGTTGGGATCCGCGGGCGGCGGGGCCGGCGCGTTGGGGTCGATCGGTGCCGGCGCCGGGGCAGGGGCCGGCGCATTCGGGTCCACTGGGGCGGGTGCTGGAGCAGGTGCTGGCGCCGGTACGGGTACGGGCGCAGGAGGAAGCGGCTCCGCGTAGGCGAGTGCGCCGGGTATCGCGACCGTCACTGCGGTCACACCTGCGAACGCCGCGGTGGCCAGCGACTTCGGGAGACTCCATCGTCGTGGGGGGTGTTGCATGGGGAAGAAACTACCGTGTTACGGCCGTGACGCAAGTGTGAGTTGCTCTTAAAGTGTCAATCTTGGAGATTGCTGTGGCTTGAAAATGACTGACCGCAGTGCAGTTTCGAGATTGCTGGCAATATCCGCGCGCGACGAGCCGCCCGCGCGGTGCGCGGGGTGGCTCCACTGATTGATCGCCACCGTTCCGGTAGCCGTTACCGCACCGGATGGATAGCCACCTCCTGCGTCTTCACCGCGAAGTACACGCGCTCCCCCGGTCCCAACCGCAAGTCGGCCGCGGACTCCGCCGTGATGTCGGCGGACAGGCCGGGCGTGCCGTCGGGTTGCTCGTCGGCCCGCACCCGGATGGCTGGGCCGCGACCGTCCAACTCGGCGACCACGACCTCGATGCTGTTGCGGGGACTTCCGTGCGGCTTGTCCCGGTACACCGCGACTGCCGAGGGATGAAACGTCGCCGTCACCGCGGCGCCAGGTTCGAGCTCCTCGTCGAGGATGCCGTGCCACACCTGACCGGATCCGCTGACCAGCGAGCCGCCCGGCCCGACGTGCCCCGTCACCAGGTTGACGCCGGCGAACCGGGCGCCGAAGCCGCTGCGCGGGGCGGCCAACACCGTCGCCGTCGGACCTGCCTCGACGATGCGACCCGCCTCCAGGACCACCACCCGATCGGCGAGGGTGACGACGTCGAGCAGGTCGTGGGTGACCAGCACCGAGGATCTGCCGTCGCGGGCCAGCACCCTTCTGAGCACCTTGCGCATTGCGCTGGCGACCGCGACGTCCAAACCAGCGAGCGGTTCGTCGAGCAGCAGAACGTCGGGATCGGCCGCCAGTGCCCGCGCCAGCGCCACGCGCTGCGCCTGGCCGCCCGACAGTTGGCGCGGCTTGCGCTCGGCAAGTGCGGCAGCCTCGACTTCCTCCAGCCAACGCCCGGCCGCGGCTTGAGAAGCCTTGCGCGCCAATCGTTTACCACTTCGTGCGCCGAAGGCCACGTTGGCGGCCACCGAGAGATGCGGAAACAGCAGCGGGTCCTGCATGAGGAGACCGACCCGACGGTCGTGAGTGCCGACGTGCCGCCCAGCCGCGGTATCGGTGAGCACCCGGTCCCCAACCCGGACCCAGCCACTGTCGGGTCGCACCAGCCCGGCGATCACCCCGAGCACCGTCGACTTGCCCGCCCCGTTGGGACCGAGCACCGCCACCACCTGCCCGGGTGCCACGGTGAATTCCAGGTCCAGCGAACGGCTTTCGACAACGGCCCTCAACTCGACGCCGCTCACGGGTTACTGCCAACCACTGGCGCCGCCCGCCTTGATGCGCCTGCTGCCGAGCCCGACCACCACCACCGCGGCGACGGCGACGAGCAGTACCGACAGCGCCACCGCGGCGTCGGCGTCGACTTCACGCTGAAGGTAGATCTCCAGCGGCAGGGTTCGCGTCACGCCCTCCCGGGAACCGGCGAACGTCAGCGTCGCGCCGAACTCCCCCAGCGAGCGGGCGAAGGCCAGCACGGCGCCCGACGCCAATCCGGGGGCCAACAACGGCAACGTGACGCGCCACCACACCACCGACGGCCTGGCACCGAGCGTCGCCGCCACGACCTCGTAGTCGGCCCCGACGGTGCGTGCCGCCCCCTCGAGTGCGATCACCAGGAACGGCAGCGAGACGAACGTCTGCGCCAACACCACGGCCGTCGTGGTGAAGGCGATCTGGATGCCCGCCGTCTCGAGGTACTTGCCGAGCAGGCCGAGTCGACCGAACGCGTACAGCAGCGCGATGCCGCCCACCACCGGGGGGAGCACCAGCGGCAGCAGGATCAGCGGTCGCATCCAGCGCACCATACGAGAGTTGGTGCGGGCCAACACCATTGCCATGGGCACCCCGAGCACGATGCAGAGCGTCGTACTGACCAGCGCCGTCCGGAAGCTGAGCTCCAAGGCGGTCAGCGACGACTGGCTGGTGATCAACGACCAGAACTGCGACCAGTCGACCTTCGCGGCCACCGCGACCAACGGCAGCACGACGAAGATCGCGCCGATCGCCGCCGGCACGTAGATCCAGCGCGGGAGCCCGCCCGAACCGGTCAAGGCTTGGCGAAGCCCGCCTGCGACAGGATCTTCTGGCCCGCCTCACCGGTCACCAGGTCGACGAACTTCTGCGCCGCCGCCGCGTCGGCTGCGCCCTTCAGCACGGCGATCGGATAGGTGTTCACCGCCGACGAGGCCTCCGGGAAGTCGACCTGGGCGACCTTGTCCCCCGCGCTGATGGCGTCGGTGACGTAGACGAGTCCCGCGTCGGCCTGCCCGCTGGTGACCTTCGTCAGCACGTCGGTCACCTGGGATTCCTCGCTGACCGGGTTCAGCGTGACCTTGGTGGCCTGCTCGACCTTCTCGGTCGCCGAACCGCAGGGCACCTGGGGTGCGCACACGACAACGGACAGGTCGGGCTTGACGAGGTCGGCGAACGACGTCACGCCCTTGGGATTGCCGGGTGCCGTCACGATCACCAACGTGTTGGAGGCGAAGTCGACGGGATCGCCCGCGAGCAGGCCACCGTCGACCGCCTTGTCCATGTTCTTGGTGTCGGCCGACGCGAAGACATCGGCAGGCGCGCCCTGGGTCAGCTGCGTGACGAGGTCGGAGGAGCCCGCGAAGTTGAACTCGACCTTCCACCCGGGGTTGTCGGTCTCGAACTGACCGCCGATGTCGGTGAACGACTTCTTCAGCGACGCGGCGGCATACACGGTCAGCGAGCCTCCCTCGGCGGCCTCGGTGGAACCGCTGGCGGCGCTGCTCGACGGCGAATTGCCCTGACCGCCGGACCCACAGGCGGTGAGGCCCACCAGCAACACGGCGACAAGGGCGGCGACCACGCGGTGCGACCTGATCATCGGAAAAACCCTAGGGCACCCCCATCCCGCTGTCCCGTTTCCCTGCGTGGCGCATTTCGTCCAATAGCTACCGTCCAGTAACATGAACCGCGACTCGCTGGGTTCAGCGTCGAACACGAGGAGGTCGTGGTGATGGATGTGCTGCTCACCGGCGGTGACACCGAGCTCGGGCGCATCGTCGCCCAAGGGTTTCGCGATGCGGGGCACGAGGTGACGATTGCCGGTTCCCGCCGCGATGACCTGGAGGTCGCCGCCAAGGAACTCGACGTCGACTTCATCGTCTTCGACAACACCGACCCGGCCAGCCTCGAAGAGGCCCGCGCTCAGTTCCCGCATCATCTCGACACCATCGTCAACATCCCGGCCCATCGTTGGGACGGTGGCGATCCCCGCACCTACACACTGGCCGAGCGCACCGCGGCGTGGCGCGCTGCCCTCGACGCCACCGTGCTGTCGGCGGTCCTCACCGTGCAGGTGCTCGGTGACCATCTGCGCTCCGGCGGCACGATCGTCAACGTCGTCGCCGACAACTCCACCGAGGGCAGCGCCGAGGCCGCGACCAAGGCGGCACTGGCGAACTGGACGGCAGGGCAAGCCACTCACTTCGGGATCCGCGGCATCACGCTGAACGCCGTCGCCTCGGGTCGTGGCGCCGAGCCCGGCTACGACGGCATCGCCACCACGTCGCCGTCGGTCGCCGCCGAAATCACCAGGCTCGCACTGTTCCTCACCACGCCTGCCGCCCGGCACATCACGGGTCAGACGCTCCACGTCAGTCACGGCGCACTCGCCAAATTCGGCTAGGGACCGACGGGCCGGGATTATTCCCTCTTCGCGGAGAGCGAAACGGGGTTACGGTTCCGGTTAGCCCGTGGCTAGGGTCGTCTGCGTGACGATTCGACTCGGACTCCAGATCCCCAACTTCTCCTACGGCACCGGTGTGGAAGAGCTCTTCCCCACCGTCATCAAGCAAGCGCAAGAAGCCGACGCCGCCGGTTTCGACTCCGTCTTCCTGATGGACCACTTCTATCAGCTGCCCGGGCTGGGCACGCCCGATCAGCCGATGCTCGAGGCATATACGGCGCTGGGCGCCCTTGGCAATGCCACCGAGAACGTTCAGCTCGGCACCCTGGTCACGGGCAACACCTACCGCAATCCGACGCTGCTCGCCAAGGCCATCACCACGCTGGACGTGATCAGCCAGGGCCGCGCCATCCTCGGCATCGGTACCGGCTGGTTCGAGCTCGAACACGACTCACTCGGCTACGAGTTCGGCACCTTCACCGACCGGTTCAACAAACTCGGCGAAGCGCTGCAGATCATCCTGCCGATGCTCGCAGGTGAGCGCCCGACCTTCTCCGGCAAGTACTACCAGACCCAGGAGGCGATGGCCGAGCCGCGCTTCCGCGACCACATTCCGCTGATGATCGGCGGCAGTGGCGAGAAGAAGACCATCCCACTGGCCGCCAAGCACTTCGACCACCTCAACGTGATCGCCGGCTTCGACGAGCTGCCCCGCAAGCTCGACGTCGTCAAGGCCAAGTGCGAGGAGATCGATCGCGATCCCGCCACGCTCGAAACCAGCATGCTGGTCATCGCGATCATCGACGAGGGCATCACCGTCGACGCCATCCCCGAGGAGTTCAGGCAGCAAGCCGTTTTCGGGAGCCCCGAACAGGTCGTCGACCAGATCAAGACCAAGGTGCTCGACGTCGGCGTCGACGGTGTCATCATCAGCCCCGTCACTAGCCTCAACGGCTACCAGCCCGGCAACATCACCGAGGTCGCCGACAAGCTCAAGCCGCTGCTCGCCAAGTAGCCATCCGGGGTGGTGGTTGATCTCACCGCGCTGCCGGGAACGGTGCCGACTAACCTATCGGTTGTACCGAGTAGGTTTTTCGCACGCGAGGAGCAGCAATGAGCCACCCCGGAGCTACGGCAACGGATCGGCATAAGGTCGTCATCATCGGGTCCGGGTTCGGCGCTCTGAACGCAGCGCAGAAGCTCAAGAAGACCGACGTCGACATCAAGCTGATCGCCCGCACCACACACCATCTGTTCCAGCCGCTGTTGTACCAGGTTGCCACGGGGATCATCTCCGAGGGTGAGATCGCCCCGCCCACCCGGCTCATCCTGCGCAAGCAGGAGAACGCACAGGTGTTGCTCGGCGACGTCACGCACATCGATCTGGCGGCCCAGACCGTCACCTCGGAACTGCTCGGCCACGACTACAAGACCCCGTACGACACGCTGATCATCGCGGCAGGCGCGGGCCAGTCCTACTTCGGCAACGACCACTTCGCCGAATTCGCCCCCGGCATGAAGTCCATCGACGACGCGCTGGAGCTCCGCGGTCGCATTCTGGGCGCCTTCGAGCAGGCCGAGCGGTCCAGTGATCCCGTCCGCCGGGCGAAGCTGCTGACGTTCGTCGTCGTGGGGGCGGGCCCCACCGGGGTCGAGATGGCCGGCCAGATCCAGGAACTGGCCGACCAGACCCTCAAGGGCAGCTTCCGGCACATCGACCCCACCGAGGCGCACGTCATCCTGCTCGACGCCGCACCCGCCGTGCTGCCGCCGATGGGCGAGAAGCTCGGGCTCAAGGCCAAGGCCCGGCTCGAGAAGATGGGCGTCGAGATTCAGCTCAACGCCATGGTGACCGACGTCGACCGCAACGGCATCACCGTCAAGGACAAGGACGGCACCATCCGTCGCATCGAGGCGGCCTGCAAGGTGTGGAGCGCCGGTGTGCAGGCCAGCCCGCTCGGTCGGGACCTGGCGAATCAGTCCGAGACCGAGATCGATCGCGCCGGCCGCGTCAAGGTGCTGCCCGACCTGTCGATTCCCGGCCACCCGCACGTGTTCGTCGTCGGTGACATGGCCTACGTCGAAGGCGTTCCCGGCATGGCGCAGGGCGCCATCCAAGGCGGCAAGTACGTCGCGAAGATCGTCCAGAACGAAGTCGCGGCCCGCCAGCACGGCAACGTGCCCAAGCCCCGCGAACCGTTCCACTACTTCGACAAGGGCTCGATGGCGACGGTGTCGAAGTACAACGCGGTCGCTCAGGTCGGCAAGCTGGAGTTCGGTGGCTTCATCGCCTGGCTTGCCTGGCTCGGCCTGCACCTGATCTATCTCGTCGGGTTCAAGACCAAGATCGCCACGCTGTTGTCGTGGGCCGTGACGTTCCTCAGCCGCAGCCGCGGTCAGCTGACTATCACCGAGCAGCAGGCCTACGCCAGAACCCGGATCGAGCAACTCGAGGATCTCGCGGCGGCCAAGGAGACCGAGAGAGCGGCCAGCTAGCCCACCTGCCCGGGGCCGGCGGCTCGGTCAGAGCCGCTCGCCCTGCCAGGTGGCCAGGCCGCCGCCCGCCGCAAGCTCGAGCAGCGTGCCTGCGGCGTCGAACGCAGGCTCGGGATAACGCAATTCGCTGACGCACGCCAGCGGTCGGCCGAGCTCGTCGTCGGTCACCGAGCCGGAACCCATCTCGATGCGGTGCCGCAGCAGCGGAGCTCCGTCCACGTCGGCATGCAACGAACCGGACCAATTGCCCTCGCGCTCAAATGATCTGCCGATCTGGATCCGCTCGCGCACCCGCACGCTGCCCTCGCCCGAGACGCTCAACCGTGTCGAGGTCACGTGCCGGGCCGCCCCGGCCACGATCGTCGGCTGAGGATCGAGATCGAGGTGTCCCGCCACCTCCAGATCCCAGCCCGAACGCGACTCCATCGACACCACGCCGGGCATCGCCATCGTCGCGGCAGCACTGCGCAGTACGAGTCGCGCCCCCGCCTCAACGACCACCCGCACTCGGATGGTGTCTCCCCCCAACGGAGTGGCCGCCGCCGACACCAGGTGCACGGTGTCCACGCCGGTACGGCGGCCAGCCACCCCGCCCGAGCACTCGATGCGCGGACCGCGACCGGTCGACGCGACGATCAGGACGTCGGAGATCATTGACTACACCGGCACGCGCAGCTGCTGGTGCACCCAGTCCAACACCAGGGACGCCGTCGGATCCTCGGTCAGCGAGATCAACACGAACGGGCGGTCACCGCGGACCATCGCCGCGTCACGGCGCATCACGTCGAGGTCGGCACCCACCATCGGGGCGAGGTCGGTCTTGTTGATCACCAACAGATCCGAGAACGTCACTCCAGGCCCGCCCTTGCGGGGCACCTTGTCACCGCCCGCCACGTCGATGACGAAGATCTGCGTGTCGATCAGACCCGACGAGAACGTGGCGGTGAGGTTGTCGCCACCGGATTCGACGAGGATCAGGTCCAGCTTCTCGTTGCCCGCGATCAGGTCGTCGATGGCGTCGAGGTTGGCCGTGATGTCGTCACGGATCGCGGTGTGCGGGCAGCCGCCGGTCTGCACCGCCGCGATGCGTTCGTCGGGCAGCACCGCATTGCGGCGGAGGAAGTCGGCGTCCTCGGTGGTGTAGATGTCGTTGGTCAGCACCGCAAGCGAGAGCTCGTCGCGCAGCTGCCTGCACAGTGCGGCCACCAACGCGGTCTTGCCGGAGCCGACGGGTCCACCGATGCCAATGCGCAACGGCTCACCATCGACGCGCACGCGACGCGGACGGTCGACGTGGGTGTGGGGCTCACCATCGAGGAGATGTGGTGGCATGAGGCACCTTTCAGGAAACGAAGAGAGGTCGGTCGCGTTCGACGTGCCGCTGAGCAAGCACGTCGAGCAGTGGGTCGGACAAGTCGGCGAGTTCCTTGGCGGCCTCGGCAGCGGTCTGGTCGCACAGCGTGGACAACTCGAACGTCAGCGCCGCGACGTCACCGGGGTCCAGGGCGAGCAGCCGTTGCGCGGCCGTCGCCGATCCCGTCATCGTGGTGTACACCACTGACAGCGCGGTCTGTTCGGGCAGCAGGCCGCTGGCCGCACCGACGGCGCCCGCCGCGACGCTCAGGTGCGGCTTGAGGCCAACCGCCTCCCAGTCCCGGTCCGGCCACACCTTGCGCGCCAGCCGAACCAGGCCCCTGCCCTGCGCCCGCGATGCGCCGCGGGCCGCGGGCGCCGGTGTGCGCGCATCGGTTTCGAGATCGGCGTCGGAGACGCTCAAGGTGCCGGCGTGAACGGCGGCAGCGATCGATGCCGTCACCATCCCGCTGGTGCGGATGCGTCGGCGCAGGAACGCCCGCAGCGTCGGCAGGTCGACCACCAATCCACTGGCGACGGCCTCCTCGACGCCACCGGAGTGGACGTGCCCACCCGTCGGGAGCCGGGAGTCGGCGAGGGCCAACAGCGTCGTCAGGGAGGACATCAGAACAGGAAGTATCGCTGCGCCATGGGCAGTTCCGTGGCAGGCTGCTCGGCCCAAACCTCGCCATCGATCGTCACGGTGAACGTGTCGGGATCGACCTGGATGCTCGGTAGCGCGTCGTTGAGCGGCATGTGCGCCTTACCGACTTGCCGAACGTCGTTGACGGCGACGAGCCTGCGGTTGACGGCGAGTCGGTCGGCCAGACCGTCCTCGATGGCCTGCGGTGCCACGAAGTGCACCGACGTCGCCGCCGCCGCGGCAGGCGAAGCACCGAACATCGGCCGCGGCAGCACCGGTTGCGGAGTGGGAATCGACGCGTTGGCATCACCCATCGCGGCCCACGCGATCATGCCGCCCTTGATCACCGCGTGCGGGCGCACGCCGAAGAACGCCGGCTCCCACAGCACCAGGTCGGCGAGCTTGCCGACCTCGACCGAACCGATCTCGTGGTCGATCCCGTGCGCGACGGCCGGGCAGATCGTGTACTTCGCCACGTAGCGACGGACCCGGTTGTTGTCGGCCGCCCCGTCGCCCTCCAGCGCACCGCGCCGCTTCTTCATCACGTGCGCGGTCTGCCAGGTCCGCAGCACGACCTCGCCGATGCGGCCCATCGCCTGCGCGTCGCTGCCGATCATCGAGATCGCCCCGATGTCGTGCAGCAGGTCCTCGGCGGCGATGGTCGACGGACGGATCCGGCTCTCGGCGAACGCCAGATCCTCTGGGACACTGGGATTCAGGTGATGGCACACCATCAGCATGTCGAGGTGCTCGTCGAGCGTGTTCACGGTGTGGGGACGTGTCGGGTTGGTCGAGCTGGGTAGCACGTTGGGGTGCGACACCACCGTGATGATGTCGGGAGCGTGGCCGCCGCCCGCGCCCTCGGTGTGATACGCGTGGATGGCCCGGCCGTTGATGGCCGCGAGGGTGTCCTCGACGAAGCCCGCCTCGTTGAGCGTATCGGAGTGCAGATTCACCTGGACACCGGCGGCGTCGGCGACCGTAAGGCAGGCGTCGATCGCAGCTGGCGTGGTGCCCCAGTCCTCGTGCAGCTTGAAACCCGCTGCGCCCGCCCGCAGTTGCTCCCACATGGCCTCGGCGCTGACGGTGTTGCCCTTGCCGAGCAGCACGACGTTCAGCGGCCACGTGTCGAGTGCTTCCAGCATCCGGGCCAGGTGCCAGGCGCCCGGGGTGACGGTGGTGGCCTTGCTGCCCTCCGCGGGCCCGGTGCCACCCGCGACGATCGTCGTGATGCCGCCGCCGAGCGCCTCCTCCATGATCTGCGGGCAGATCAGGTGAACGTGACAGTCGATGGCGCCCGCGGTGAGGATGCGGCCGTTGCCCGCGATGATCTCCGTGGAGGGTCCGACCACCAGGTCGGGATGCACCCCCGACATGATGTCGGGGTTGCCCGCCTTGCCGATGGCGGTGATGCGGCCGTCGCGAATTCCGACGTCGGCCTTGATGATTCCCCAGTGGTCGATGATCACCACGCCGGTGATGACGGTGTCGGGGGCGCCGTCGGCGCGGGTGGCACGCGACTGGCCCATCGATTCGCGGAGGACCTTGCCGCCGCCGAAGACGGCTTCGTTGCCAGCGAGTCCTGGGCCGCCACTGCGGTCCTCGGTGATCTCGATGAACAGGTCGGTGTCGGCGAGTCGGATCCGGTCACCGGTGGTGGGGCCGAACAGCGCCGCGTAGCGACTGCGGGAGAGCTCACTCATCGTTTCCTCTGTTCTTCGCGCGAGCGCTCATCGTTCCTCGGTTCTTCGCGCAAGCGCTCATCGTTTCCTCGGTTCTTCGCGCAAGCGCTCATCACTCCTCGTCCAACTTTCCCGGCGGGTTCAGCGACAGCCCGTAGACCTCCCGGGTGCCGGTCAACGGCACGAGTGAGACCTGCTGGGCCACACCGGGTTCGAAGCGCACTGCGGTGCCCGCGGGGATGTCGAAGCGGTACCCGTGGGCGGCCTCCCGGTCGAACTGCAGCGCCGCGTTGGCCTGCGGCAGGTGGACGTGGCTGCCGACCT
>NZ_JBEVLO010000307.1:0-27437 GCF_040509115.1 Mycobacterium sp.
GACATCGTCGTCCCTGCCGTCGGCCAACCGGAATTGATCAAGGGTGCATGGATCAAGCCCGCAGCCGTCGTCGTCGACGCCGGCTACAACCCCGGCAACATCGGCGACGTCGAGTACGCTCCTGCGGCCGAAAGAGCCAGGCTCATCACCCCAGTCCCCGGCGGAGTCGGCCCCACGACGATCGCCGTCCTGCTCCGACAAACGGTCCAAGCAGCTGGCCAACGACTACCCGTCATGGGGTCACGAGTTCGACGAACGGCCGAGCGCCGGTGATGACGGGAAGGCATTGACGGCGGATCGGTGAGCGTAGCCAGGTGTCTCGGTCCAGCTGATAGACGTGTTCGGTGTAGTGGCGGCCGTGTTCGGTGATGGCGTGGCGGTCGATGAGGTGGTAGCCCAGCTTGGTGGACACCGAAACGCTGGCATGATTGTCCTCGAGCACCCACGACTTCGCCGATTCTGCGCCGAGATGGGCGAAGGCCAATTCGAGGACGGCTGCGCGAGAACGGGTTCCGAGGCCACTGCGTTGGAACGGGGCGAGTAGCCAAGAGGTCGTCCCCACGATGCGGCGGTGTGGCCATCGATCGAATCCGGACAAGCTCTGCATCCCCACTGGTTGGCCCGAGACGATCACCGCGAGATCGAGTGTCCATCCGGAGCGCTTCGTGAGATCGCGATTCGACCGGGCACGACTGGTCAACTGCTCTGCGATTTCCTCGCGCGTTCGATCGTGAATCCATGTCACGAAGTGGGAGTCCGTCGTTGGGAGTACGGCACCCGGCTCGGCAGCGCGCCGTGTGAGCACTGAAAGTTCGGTGTCCGTTGGACTTTGAAGACAAGCGCCCTCAAGGGCGACGTGAAGAGCGAACTGCGGCCAGATCTGGGCTAGTTGGTCACGTTCCACTAGTCGTGTCCGGTCGAGGTTGAGAGATCTGGGGCGCCAGCGAGCTCCGGGTAGTACTGATCGGAACGGAGACATCGACCTTGACCACACGTCGATCATGACCCATCCGACCTGCGAGCGGAGGACCGACATGCCCTGGACCCGAAATTCAGTCGGCACCAACGGGGTTGTCAGCGGTGAAGTTTGAGCCCGTCGACGATCTTGTCGACGACCTTGCGCTCGGCACGTACCGCCATGCCGATGAGGTCCAGCTCGGCGCGACTTCTCGCCGCCACCTCGGCCCGGTTAGCGTCGTCGTCGCCCGTACCGAACAGCTCCGAGGTGAAGATGGCCGGAGCGACACCGCGGCTCAGCGCCCGATCAAAGGTTCGGTTCAGCCGCGATTGGCTGGCGGCGAACACCATCACTGGTTGGCCGAACATCGGCGCGTACTCGGTTCCGTCGGCATCCGCGTAGGCGAGTCCGATCGACTCTCCGGCGGTCGCCGCGATGCCACTGGCCAAGAAGGCGGTCACGTTGAGCTTCTGCCACGTTTCCAACTCCTCGAACAGGACCACGGCGATCTTGGTGTGATGCAATGGTCGGTTGATGCCCGCAATGGGAGCCATGAGTTCGCTCATATCGATCGAAACTAGCAATCCAACGTACGATGCTGCGGCTCTGCCGAATTTAATTCGACGCGACGGGCCATACTGGAGCGATGGACGAATTGGATTCGGCGATCGTCGCCGCACTGCAGGCAGATGGTCGGCGCAGCAACCGTGACCTCGCAACAGAACTGGGCGTGTCGCCATCGACCACCTTGGAGAGGGTCCGCGCGTTGCGGCAGCGAGGCGTCCTGGGCGGCGTTCACTACGACGTCGATCTCGCCGAGGTCGGGCGCCCCGTGCAGGCCATGATCACCGTGCGACTGCGACCCCAATCGCGCCAAGTAGTCCAAGGCTTTCGCGACTTCGTCCTCGAATTGCCCGAGACGCTGCAGGTATTCGTCACGACGGGCACCGAGGACCTCCTCGTTCACGTCGCCGTGGCCTCGACCGAGGCACTACGCGACTTCGTGCTCGACTCACTGACCAAGCGCCGCGAAGTCGCCGGTGTCCGCACCGAGGTGGTCTTCGATCACCTCCGCAACCACGTCGTGCAGCCTCTGCTGAGTCGGGCGTAGGAGGCTCCAATCGTCGCCACCACGGGATCACCGTCTCGATCGACGACGCGCCAAATCGCATTGCTTCCACATCGAAGCATTACAGTGGTTTGCATGGCCGATTCCCTCCAGCCCACACAGATGCGGACCTACTTCGCCTTGACGGAGGCGGTCAGCTTGTTGCAGTACGCGGTGCGACGACAACTGCAGGCCGAGGGTGACCTGAGCTACGTGCAATTCGAGGTCTTGGCCACACTTGCCACCGCCGAGGGACGGCCACTCACCATGACCGACCTGGCCGACGGTGTGGTCTACAGCCGCAGCGGTCTCACCCACCAGGCGGGTCTCTTGGAGAAGGCCGGCCTGATCACCCGCGAGGCCAGTTCCGATGACCAGCGCGCCACAGTCGTCGCCATCACCGCCGCGGGCCGCGCCCGCGTCGAGAAGGTCCTACCCGGCCACATTCAGGTGGTACGGGACCTGCTGTACGGCTCACTCTCCGATCAGGACGTGCAGACCCTCGGCGATCTCATGACTCGCATCCGCGACCACATGCGTCACCGACCACCCCGCTCAGCTGCGAGACGACACGCCTAATCGCCACGGTTCGACCGCCTGCCAAACCTTGGTGTCGTCAGTGGCCCTTGGTTGCCGTCAGCACTTCCAACACAACGGGTTCGACGAACGATCCACCCGCGTCGATCGCGAGCAATGCGTCAGTGACTTCCTGCTCGAAAGCCGCTCGCCGGTCGCCCAGTAGCCGGTGAAGGGGCAGTGAGGTCGAGTAGAGATAGCCGATGATTCGTTCGATGGTCCAAGCCCGAGTGAACTCGTAGACCCGCCGATGCACGGATCGAAACGGCGAGCGAGCCAGGATCGCCTCGTGGGGCTCGCCGGCGTCGGCCGGGTTCGGGCTGCCGGCCTGCCAGTTGGGCGGCAGGAAGCGATCCTGCATATTCTCGATCGCTTGTTGCCATGCCGTGGTCGGCCGGACGAGGCAGCTGTCGTTGGCGATCACGACGCCGCCTTGGGCGTCGACCATTCCATCGAGGACGGCAAGGACTTCTTCGCGGTCCATCCAGTGGAATGAGCGCCCCATGGTGACCACTCGGAAGCAGCCAAGCTCGCCCGGCAGATCACCCGAACCTCCTTGCACCCAGGTCACATTGGTGACATCGGCCATCCGTGCGCGGCTGGCAGCTTCGGCGAGCATCTCGGGTTCGGGGTCCATGCCGACTGCTGTGGCGACGTGCCCCGCGAGTGGGACGGTCAGCTGGCCGGTGCCGCAGCCGAGGTCGAGGAGTCGCCCGCTGCCGTCGAGGTGGAAGCGAGCGACGAGGTCGGCAAGGAACGCCTCCGGATAGTTGGGCCGGTATCGCGCGTAATGCCAGGCCGTCCCCTCGAAGAGGGTGCGACCGGACCTGCCGAGTGAATCCGTCACGCTCATCTCCTGCTCGTCAGCGTCAGTCGCCACGCCTCCATGGGACAGGGTGCGCTCACTCCATCGATAATCATGTGATGTAGATCACACCCCGCCCTTTTCTGTCGTGGGTCGAAAATCGACGGTCTCGGCAGTAGGTTTACGTAACCGGTAACTTACCGATCTCGTAAACTTACTGAGAGTTGGGTCGACACCATGAAGGCACTGCGTTTCCACGGGAAGAAGGACTTGCGGCTCGAGGACATCCCCGAGCCCGAGATCAAGCCCGGCCATGTCAAGATTCGCGTCGAGTGGTGCGGCATCTGCGGAACAGACCTGCATGAATACCTCGGCGGTCCGATCCTGATCCCCGAGGACGGGCACCCACATCCCCTCACCGGTGAATCACTTCCCGTCACGATGGGCCACGAGTTCACCGGACGCATCGTCGAGATTGCCCCGGACGTAGCAGGATTCGCCGTGGGTGACCCCGTCATCGTCGAGCCGAACATCCGCGACAACACCTGCCACCAATGCACCACCGGGTCCTACAACCTGTGCCCTCAGGGCGGCTTCTACGGACTGTCCGGATGGGGCGGCGGGCTGGCCGAATATGCCGTCATCGACGCGCGCAACGCGTACGTACTGCCACCAACCGTCTCGACCGACGTCGGTGTTCTCATCGACCCGCTCGTCGTGGCATGGCAGGCCATGCTGGACTCCGGATACGCACCAGGACAGACGGCGATCGTCATCGGCGCCGGCCCCATCGGCCTGGCGTTGGTGTTGGTCCTCAAGGCCAGCGGTGCGCGGTGGATCGGCGTGAGTGAGGTATCCGCGGCGAGGAAGGCCCAGGCCGCGGCCTTCGGCGCAGATGAGGTGTTCGATCCGATGACCGACGACGTTCCCGAACGTGTCCGCGAACGCACCCAGGGACTCGGTGCGCACGTGTCCTTCGATTGTTCCGGCCTGGAAAGCACGCTGCGGACGGCGATTGCGAGCGTGCGACCAAAGGGCACCGCCTTCAACGTCGCCATCTGGGAGGGACCCACCACCATCGACATGAACTCGCTCGTCACCGGCGGCAAGAAGCTCGCGTCGACCTTGGGCTTCGCAGGCGTGCATCCCAGCGTGATATCTGCATTGGACGACGGTCGCATCAAGCCGGCCGACATGATCACTGCGAGAATCGCGCTCGAAGACATCGTCGAGGCAGGCTTCGACGAGCTGATCCGCAACAAGGATCAGCACATCAAGATCATCGTCCATCCGTGAACCCAAGGGAGAGCACACAAATGAAGTACGAAGCTGGCCTCCTTGCACGCCGAGCCGCGCAGAGTTACGGCGACGGCATCGCTCTGACATACGACGGTGGTCACATCACTTTCCGTGAGGTCAATACGACCGCCAACCGGTTTGGCTCCGGCCTCACGGTGCTCGGACTCGCGAAGGGTGATCGCGTCGCGGTGCTGTCCTGGAACAGGCCCGAAGTCGTCTATGCATGGCTGGGCTGTGAGAAGTTCGGTCTGGTCCGCGTCGGCATGCACACGCACAACCCCGTGCAGCATCACGCCGACCTGCTGCTACACGTCGGAGCGAAGGCGCTGGTCTTCGACACGGCCTTCGAAGGCGCTGTTTCCGATATCAGGGAGCAGCTCCCTGAATCCACCACGTTCATCGCCCTCGGTGACGAATGTCCCTCTTGGGCAATTCCATTCACCGAAGTGCTCGCTAGTGGTGGCTCCGACGATCCTCGGATCGACGTCGATGAGAATGATCCGTGCTTCATGCAATTGACGTCGGGCACCACCGGCATGTCGAAGCCCTGGGTCAAGTCGTACCGTTCGTGGCTTGCCGTCATCAACCACAACGCCATCCACCTGGACACCTTCGACGACCAGGCGGCCATCGACGAGACCGACGTCAATCTGCACTTTCACCCGCTGCAATGGGCGACCGGATTCCAGACCTTCTATCCGTACTTCATCCGCGGCGCCCGCACCGTGCTGCTATCCGATGCGGAGTTCGACGCCGACGTGGTCGTCGACACCATGGTGAACGAGCGCGTCACGGGCACGTTCGCCCCCGGCCCGCTGTTGGCACCCATCCTCGATGCCATCGAACGCCGCGCGTCAGTCGACTTGTCGATCAAGCGGCTCGTCGTCTTCTTCGGGACCCCGGAGTTGCTGAAACGAACCACCAGGCTGGTCGGCAACGTCTGGGCGCATGCGTTCGGATCGACCGAACAAGGCGCTGCGGCCACCCGGCTGCTGCCCAGTGACGTCACTCCGGATCACCCAGCGCGGCTCGACAGCGTCGGCAGGCCAGCGTCATTCAACTTCGAGGTTGCCGTCGTCGATGGCACCGGACGCCCGCTGGCCAGCGGCCAGGTCGGCGAAATCGTCGTTCGCTCAGCGATGTCGGACGGCTACTACTGGGGCTTTCCCAAGACCACCGCGGACGCCTTCTTCGACAACGACTGGTTTCGTAGCGGCGACGTCGGCCGGCTCGACGAGGACGGCTTCCTGTACTACGGCGACCGGGCCGTCGACACCATCGAAATTGCCGACAGCGTGATCTACCCTCACGTGGTCGAAGCCTCGCTGCTGGCTCATGATTCGGTGTCCAATTGCGGCGTGGTGAAGGTCGAGGAAGGCAACCAAGCCCTGGTCGTTGCCGCGGTGCTGCTCAAGGCCGGCCTGGAGCCCGATCCGGCTATGCGCGACGCATTGCAGGCCATCTCGGCATCAGCCCTCGACGGCCTTGACTGCGGGGTGGACGTCGTCTTCGTCGACGTGTTGCCGACAGTCCTCGGAGGCGCGAAGGTTCAACGCAACGTGCTCCGTGAGTCGCTGCAGGCGCAGCGATGACGTACGGAGCACCAACACGGCAAGCGCTGCACGCGGCGGGTGACCGCCCCCTCTTGCACCACCAGGAAGGATCCTTTTCAGGAGGTGAGATCGACGCAGCGGTCGACGTACTCGCCAGGCGGCTGAGCGCGGTGGTCGATCACGATGGCGTGGTCGGCATCTGGGCCTGGAACTCACCGGAGGTCATCGTGGCGCACCTGGCCGCCGATCGCGCCGGCTTGACTCGAGTGCCGATCGACCCTGAGGCGCCACCGGCAGAGGCACGCGCCATTCTGGACGCGGTCGGTGCCGACTTCGTGTTCGTCGACGAGGAGCATGCCGTCGACGTGGGGCGTCCCTCCCATCCGCTGACTCGCGATGTGTGGACCACCTCGGGAATGGCCTTCGTACCGCCAGAACGCGATGGGACGCACATCGCGGTTCGCATCGTCAGGGGACTCGATGGTGGCGGTGTTCTCAACATCCCACTGACACACGACAACTGGGATGCCCACATGAGGCAATCCATGTCCTTCCTTCGAGGCGGTCTCTACGGGCACACCGTTGGACCCGATTCGGTGTACCTGACCGTGCAACAAGTTCAGTACGGAACCGGGTTGCTCGGCACCTTTCCATTCCTGCGCATGGGGCTGCCGCAAGTCATCTTGAGCAAGTTCGACGCCGCGAAGGTGATCGACGCCGTTGAACGGCATGGTGCGACGACGACCTTCATGGTCCCGGGAATGGTGGCGCGGCTCTGCGACGCGCTTGACGGACACGACATGTCGCGGTGGACACTCAATGTGCTCTACGGCGGGGCCCCGTTCCCGCTGGAAGCCATTCAGCGCGCGGCGGCCGTCCTCGGTCCGCAACGGCTGAGCCAACTGTACGGACGATTCGAGGGAGGGTGGCCGATCACGGTTCTCGACGGCGCTGATCACCAGAGGATCACCGAGGGCGAACACCGGCTGGCTGGAAGCTGCGGTCGGATCGTCCCCGGGATCGAGGTCGACCTGGTTCGTCATGTCGCTGATGACCCGCGGGCCGAGCTGCGCGTCCGGAGCGATTGCACCGCACCACTGTTCACCGATGCCGATGGTTGGTGCGCTCTCGGGGATCTGGCGACGACAGACGAGGAAGGTCACCTGTTCCTGCACGGCCGGCTCGATGGAATGATCAACACTGGGGCCTTTCACGTCTACCCAGCCGAGGTGGCCGCCGCCATCAGCGCTGAGTTTCCCGACGCCGCGTCCGTGGACGTGGTGGGACGACCGGACGAGCAATGGGGCGAAGCAGTGACGGCGATCATGGCGTGGACCGACATCGAACTGGCACCCACTCGCGGTGACTTCCGGCAGAGGATGTCTGCCCGTCTGGCGAAGTACAAGATCCCAATCCGCGTCGAGCATCGCCAGGTGTCCTCGGCCGACCACGGAGGACGGCGATGACGACCGCTCAACCCGATTACGTGGCGCGGCGCCGCCGCAAGGAGGCCACCCGCAGTGCCATCTTGGAAACGGCAGCCGATACCTTCTACCGGGAGGGCATCGCTCCGATCAGCATGGAAGACATCGCTGCAGCCGCCGGAGTGAGCAAACCCACACTCTACAAACACTTCTCGACCAAGCAACTCCTCGTTGCCGAATGCCTGTCCTCCGTTGACGAGAAGCACTTTCAATGGTTCGTCGACCAGCTTGCGCGCGCGACGTCGAACACCGAACCGCCCGCGGTCGCTGTCTTCGACGTCCTGGACAAGTGGATCAATTCGCGCAGCTTCCGCGGATGCACCTTCATCAATGCCTCGGTCCAGGTCGGCAAGACGAACCCTGGCGCCCAACTGGCGGTCTTCACTCACAAGGACCGCACCCGAGTCTGGCTTCGCCAACTCGCCGAGGACTCCGGTGTCCACACGACCTCGTCGCAGGAACTCGCCGACCACCTGATGCTGCTCATGGAGGGTGCCATCATCACGGCGCTCGTCGAAGACGACCACCAAGCGGCCAAGAGCGCCCAGCGCGCCGCGAAGATCCTCCTGAGCGCCGCCAAGTCCACCTAACTCGGACAGCCCAACAGCGACGCATCCGTGTGGTGCGGCGCTGCCCGCTGCCGCGCCATCCCGCAAATCACGCACGCCTTACAGAAAGTCTCCGCCATGAACGAAACGAACAGTCTGGCCATCAGCGTTGCCGTCCTCGCCGGTGTCTCAGTCTGGGTAACCGACCTCCTCGGCATTCCGACGTGGTTGGTCTTCCTGGCCTGGCTGACCTTCTTCTTCTGCGGCCTCGGCAAAACCGGTCTCGTACTACAGCTTTCGAGCAATCTTTGGGGCATCCTCATGGGAGTGATTGCACTGTATGCGATTTCGCGGCTCAGTGGATCGATCATCGTCCCGATGCTCGTGGTCGCCGCTGCCGCCTTCCTGATCGCACAGTCTGCCCGCCTGCGTGTTCTATCGCAGTCGCCGGGCTCATTCGTCGGCTTCGCGATGATTGCCGCCGCGGTTCAAATCACGGAATTGCCAATCGATGACGTCACGATCCATGGACCCGTTGCGGTCGCGCTGGCCGCCGCGGCGCTCGGATCGCTTTTCGGGGTCGCCTCGCAACTGGCCGCTTGGGCCCTCTCGTCGGCAACCGGGGGCCGGAGGAATCAGGAATCCGAGGGCCAACGGCTGCAGCCGGAGGGCTGAGCGGCCGGGCCTTACTCCGTACAAGTGTCGATGACCCGCTGCGCGACGTCGATCAACTTGGTGTTCGTGTCCTGCGACAGCTGACGCAGCATGGCGAATGCCCTCACGTCGTCGATCTTGAATCGCTCCATGATGATGCCCTTGGCCTGGCCGATCCGATCACGCGTCGAGAGCGCTGACTGGAGCTGATCACCCTCGCGACTGGCCAGGATCGCCGCCGCCGCGTGGGCGGCGAGCACCATGCCGGTGGTCTCGGCCTCGCTGTCCCACAGGCCGGGCTCATACCCGAACAGATTGAGCGCACCCGCCGTGCGGTCGGCGGTGTACAGCTTGAACGACAACGCGCTCAGGACGCCGAGCTTGACGACCTCGGGGGCATACTTGGGAAACCGCGGCTCGTTGCGAAAGTCGTCGGTACGCACCACGACCTCATCCAGCGCGGCCTCCACACAGGGCCCCTCGCCGTAGCGCATCTGCAACTCGTCGAGTTTGAACATCAGATCCGACGTGGGCGCGAGAGTCTCGAAACTGTTGGCCTTGCCGACCAGGAGGACACCCGCGACGTCGACGCCCGGGATCAACTCCTTGGCAGTTGCGGTGACGTCGGCGAGCACGTCGTCGACCTTCCGCAACGCGATGACCCGCGCGAGCTCCGCCATCCGGAGCGCGAGGTCGTAGCTCTGCACCTTCATCCCTGCAATATTGCTCTCTCCATAGGTCGAAGCAACGTTTGTGCCCCGGATATCAGGGAAATGCTCGCACACAGGTGCTCTTGGTGGTCGACACCCGAGAGCGCTCAGGCCTCACCGGTTCAGACTCGAGCCGGCGGGGCCGCTTTTACAATACCCACTTGGTGACTCTGCTAGTTGTAGTACGGTCCGGTCATGGGCAGCTCGAACGTATGGATCCTCGGGGGCTACCAGACCGACTTCGCCCGAAACCTCACCCGCGAGGGCCACGACTTCGCCGCGCTGACCGCCGAAGTCACCAACTCCACGCTCCAGGCGGCCAGGATCGACGCCACCGACGTCGGCGTCGTCCACGTCGGCAACGCGTTCGGTGAGATGTTCGCCGCTCAGGGGCACCTCGGAGCCATGCCCGCCACCGTGGTCGACGGCCTCTGGGACACCCCGTCGTCGCGTCACGAAGCGGCCTGCGCCTCAGGCAGCATCGCAGTGCTCGCGGCCATCGCCGACCTCCGGTCGGGGGCCTACGACACCGCGCTCGTGATCGGCGTCGAGCTCGAGAAGACCGTTCCGGGCGACACCGCAGCCCAACACCTCGGCGCAGCGGCATGGATCGGCCACGAAGGCGAAGGAGCGAAGTACATGTGGCCGTCGATGTTCTCCCGGGTGGCCGACGAATACGACCGTCGCTACGGGCTCGACGAAAGCCACCTGCGCGCGATCGCCTCGGTGAACTTCGCCAACGCCCGTCGTAACCCGAACGCCCAGACCCGCGAGTGGACGGTGCCGACCCTGACGACTCCCGACCCCGGCGACGACGAGGTCAACCCCATCGTCGAGGGCCGTCTCCGCCGCTTCGACTGCAGCCAGATGACCGACGGTGGCGCCGGAGTCGTCCTCGTCACCGACGACTACCTGCGCGACCATCCCGACGTGAAGCCACTGGCCCGCATCGAGGGCTGGGGTCACCGCACCGTCGGACTCGGCATGCGGCAGAAGCTCGACCGCTCGGCGGACGGACCATACGTCATGCCGCACGTCCGCGGGGCGGTCATGGATGCGTTCGACCGCGCCCATGTCACGCTCGACGACCTCGACGGCATCGAGGTCCACGACTGCTTCACCCCCAGCGAGTACCTCGCCATCGACCACATCGGGCTCACGGGACCCGGCGAATCCTGGAAGGCCATCGAGAACGGGGAGATCGAGATCGGAGGGCGGCTCCCGATCAACCCCAGCGGCGGCCTGATCGGCGGCGGCCATCCCGTCGGCGCATCCGGGGTGAGAATGCTGGTCGACGCCGCCAAACAGGTCAGCGGCACCGCAGGGGACTACCAGGTCGACGGCGCCACCACATTCGGCACGCTCAACTTCGGCGGCAGCACGGCCACCACGGTCAGCTTCGTCATCAGCCACGAGTTCGGCAAGGAGTAAGCGATGGACGTAGAAGTCGTCGGCAAGTACCTCTCGACTCTGCCCGAGGACGACGACCACCCCTACCGCACGGGCCCATGGCGGCCGCAGAACACCGAGTGGGACGCCGACGACCTGACCGTCGTCGAAGGCCAGATTCCCACCGACCTCGACGGCGTCTACCTGCGCAACACCGAGAACCCGCTGCACCCGGCGCTCAAGGCCTACCACCCATTCGACGGCGACGGCATGCTGCACCTCGTCGGCTTCCGTGATGGAAAGGCGTTCTACCGCAACAGGTTCGTCCGCACCGACGGGTTCCTCGAAGAGGGTGAAGCAGGCGGACCGCTATGGCCGGGCCTTGCCGAACCGGTCAGCCTCGCCAAACGCGATTACGGTTGGGGCGCAAGGACGTTGATGAAGGATGCGTCCAGCACCGACGTCATAGTGCACCGCGGCACCGCACTCACCAGCTTCTACCAGTGTGGCGACCTGTACCGCGTTGATCCCCTCTCCGGCGACAGCCTCGGCAAGCAGGACTGGAACGGAGCATTCCCGTTCGAGTGGGGAGTCTCGGCACACCCCAAGGTCGACGACAGAACCGGCGAGTTGCTGTTCTTCAACTACGGCAAGCAGGACCCCTTCATGCACTACGGCGTCGTCGACGCCGACAACACCCTGGTGCACTACGTCGACGTGCCGCTGCCCGGACCACGACTGCCACACGACATGGCGTTCACCGAGAACTACGCGATTCTCAACGACTTTCCGCTGTTCTGGGAGCCCGAATACCTGGAGCGCAATGCCCATGTGGCCCGCTTCCACCGTGACATGCCGTCCCGGTTCGCCGTCATCCCGCGACGCGGTCAGTCGTCACAGATTCAGTGGTTCGAGGCCGACCCCACCTACGTCCTGCACTTCACCAACGCCTACGAGGACGGCGATGAGATCGTGCTCGACGGCTTCTATCAAGGTGACCCGGAACCTTCCGACAACGGGCTCGGTGACAAGTGGCAGCGTGCCTTCCGCTTCCTGGCCCTGGACCGCATGCAGGCCCGGCTGCACCGCTGGCGGTTCAACCTCGTCACCGGCGGCGTCCGCGAGGAGCAGTTGTCCGACAGCATCACCGAATTCGGGATGATCAACCCACGCCATGCAGGTAGCCCCTACCGCTACACGTATGCGGCGACCGGCAAGCCGGGCTGGTTCCTGTTCGACGGCCTCGTCAAGCACGACCTGCACACCGGCCGGGAGGAGCGGTTCGCCTTCCCCGACGGCGTCTACGGCAGCGAGACTGCGATGGCGCCTCGGTCCACTGTCCCCGCCGGGGGTGCTCCGGGAGTCGGCAGCGCCGGCGAGGACGACGGCTATCTGGTCACCATCACCACCGACATGGTGGCCGACGCGTCGTACTGCCTGATATTCGACGCAGCCAGGGTGGGGGACGGTCCCGTATGCAAACTGGCTCTGCCAGAACGGGTTTCCAGTGGCACCCATTCGACGTGGGCACCCGGTTCGGAATTGCGGCGGTGGCGCGAGACCGACGGCGCCGCCGAGGCGATCGGTCTGTAGTTGCACGACCAACCGACCGAGCTGCCGATGGGCGGCACCAATGCCGTCGGCCACATGCTTGGCGTCCTCGGCGACGAGTGGACCCTGCTGCTCGTCCAACAGTCGATTGCAGGCGCCACCCGATACGGGCAATTCGCTGCGCGCCTGCCCATCTCGAACGCTGTCCTCACCAAGAGACTGCAAGCCATGACCAGAGACGGTCTCCTGATCCGAGAGACCTACCAGGACAAGCCTGCCCGGTCCCAATACCTGACCGCTCCACGTGGCCGGTCGCTGTGGCCCGTGCTGACCTCGATCTGGGAATGGGAGCGGCACTGGGTACCCGAACACGCCGCAGCGCTGCCTGCGATGCATCACGCGGCCTGCGGCGCGAACTTCACCCCCCGGCTGTTGTGCAGACATTGCGGCGAGGCCGTCACCGAGAAGGACCTCGCCCCTCGATGGGGTCCCAGCGGTTCCTGGCCGCGGTCGGTGCCGTTCGAGCCGACGCGTGGATCCACCAGACGCCGACCGGTCTCCCGCCCCGCCCGCACCACGTTGTTTCCGCAGACCATGAGCATCCTCGGCAATCGGTGGGCCTTTGCGCTGCTGGTGGCATCCTTCGTCGGCACCAGCCGATTCACCGACTTTCAGGACCAACTCGGCGCCCCACCCGGCTCCCTGACCGACCGATTGCAGATCTTCACGGCCAACGGCGTGCTGGCCTCGACGGGTGGCCGCTACCTGCTCACCGAGAAGGGGCACGCGGTCTTTCCGATCCTGATCACCGCACTGCAATGGGCGCAACGCTGGTTCCACGCACCGGAGGGACCCGCCGTCATACTCGTACACACCAGCTGCGGTCACACCCTCGACGCGGTGCTGGCCTGCGACCAATGCACCAAGCCGCTCCGAGGCGCCCAGGTAGAGGAGAAGTAGGAATGACCACACTCGACAACCGACCCAACACCGCGCTCCTCGTCGTCGACGTGCAGAACGGCGTCGTCGGGGAGGCCCACGACCGAGACGCCGTCGTCGGGAAGATCGGCGACCTCGTCGAAAGGGCACGGACGGAAGGGATTCCCGTCGTATGGGTGCAACACGCCGACGATGGTCTCGTCGAGGGAACCCAGGACTGGCAGATCGTCGCCGACCTGCACCCCGGCGAAGCCGAGCCGCTCGTCGCCAAGAACCACGGCGACTCCTTCGAGGGCACCACGCTGGAAGCCGAGCTCGCAGGCCTCGGTGTCGGTCGGTTGATCGTCACCGGAGCGGAGTCGGACGCATGCGTCCGCTCCACCATCCACGGTGGATTCACCCGTGGTTATGACGTGACGCTCGTCGGGGATGCCCACACGACGGGCGACAAGACGGCATGGGGCGCGCCGCCGCCGGCCGCGGTGATCGCGCACACCAATCTCTACTGGAGCTACCAGACGGCACCGGGACGGACGGCCGAGACCGTCGACGCCGCGAGCGTCGACTTCGCCTAGCCGCTCAGCGGTCCAGCCGGAACCGCAGGTTGTTGCGGACCGACGGCCATTCGTGGTCGAGGATCGAGTAGACCACGGTGTCGCGGCGGGAACCGTCCTGTCGAATCTGGTGGCTGCGCAGGATCCCGTCCCGCTTGGCGCCCAGCCGTTCGATCGCCGCCTGACTGGTGGAATTGAAGAAATCGGTACGGAATTCCACTGCCACACAATCCCATTCGTCGAAGGCATGGCTCAACATCAATAGTTTGCACTCAGTGTTGACGCCGGTGCGCCGGACGGCCCGGACGTACCAGGTGTAGCCGATCTCCAGGCGCCGGTTCGACGGGTCGGCGTGGCAGAAGCTGGAGGATCCAATGACGCGGCCGTCCTTGTCACGCACGACCATCGTCAAGCCCGTGTCCGGATGCTGGACCGCCAATCGGCCGTCCACCCACTCCTGGGCGGTCCGCGGCGTCGGTGCGCTGGTGAACCAGAGTTCCGTGACGTCGGCGGAGGCCTCGGCGATCTCCGAGTAATGCGCGGCCGTCAACGGCTCGAGGGACACCCACCGGTCTCCCGTCAGCGCCACCGGCTCCAGAAGTGCCGTCATCGTTTCCTTCCTCCCTTGGCCGACCACGCCACCACCATCGCGACCACCGACAGAAGGACCGCGACCAGAACCGCGACCGCCGCCGTGTAGTACCCGTAGCCCGCCGAGATCGGGTCCGCGACGTAAAGCCGGTAGTACCACGCCACCAACACCGCCAATAGCGCCGAAATACCCAGTGCCGCAGTCGAAGCGATCTTCGGGTGCAGGCTACGTGCCGCCATCGCGGCCGCGACGATCAACATCGAACTCAGCAGAACGATGAGCTGTCCGACCCCGAAGTCCGGCGGGGGTCTGTCGATCGCGCCGTGTGCGCCACCGATCGCGGTCGCCCGACCGCCGCCGCCCGCGCTGGTCACCAACCATGGCAGCCACGCGCTGACCAGGAGCACCGTCGAGCACAGCACGACGAGCCATCCAGGGCGCAGGCGGGCCATGCGTCGAGACTATCGGGTCCGATGCTCGCCCCGACGTAGGCTTGACCCATGACGGAGCTCCCGAACTGGGCTCGGACCCTCGACCTGTCGCCGCATCCCGAGGGCGGTTGGTACCGAGAGACCTGGCGAAGCGCGCTGACCGTGGGCCCGTCGTCGCTGCCACCCGACTACGCAGGCCCGCGCAGCGCAGGCACCGCGATCCTGTTCCTGCTCATGCCCGGTCAGCAGTCCGCGTGGCACACCGTGCGCAGTGCGGAGCTGTGGCTGTACCACCGCGGCAGCCCGCTGCTGCTGGAGGTCGGGCGGCCCGGCTGGGGTGGGCCAGCGTCTGGTGCCGAACAGACCAGTGCCACAACTCATCTCATCGGCAGCGACATCGCGGCAGGTGAGCAGCCGCAGTTCGTCGTCCCGCCGGGGCAGTGGCAACGGGCCACCCCCCGCGACGACGAACCCACGCTGGTGAGCTGCATCGTCGTCCCCGGCTTCGACTTCGCGGACTTCGCGCTCGCCGCCCCTACCGACTGAGCAGCCGCAACGCTGCCGCCACCAACGCGGCGTTGTCGGGGGTGACCGTGCCGTCGGGCAGTTTCAAGGTGTCCTCCATGCCGATGCGGGTCTGAACGCCGCACACCCCCGCGTGTTCCAGCAGCGGCCAACAACTTTCGTCGAGCCCGTGCAGCAGGACCGGCGCGGGGGAACCGGCGGCGTTGACCTTGGCGAGCAGGTCGTCGGCGACGGCGACGTCCTCGTGGCCCTGCAGTTCGATCATCACGCGCATGCAGTGTTGGGCCATCGGCGATGCCGCCCACGACGCGGCCGCCTCCGCATGGAAGATCCCGACCTCGACGCCGAGCCCCTTGCCGAGCAGCACCTCGGCGAGCTCCGGCGACCCGGGTTCGTGCCAGTTCAACGACGCGAAGTCGGGCAGCACCGTCCAACCCTCGACCGCCTTGCGCCTGGCCTCAGGATCGGGCAGCGCCCAGAAACCCGTCGTCACGCCGAGCGGAAGCCCCGGCGCCGCCTCGCGCACCGCGGCCACGGCCGCCGCGACGACGTCCGGCTCCAGGGAGTCCTTACCGTCGGAACCCTTCGGGTGCATGTGGACCGCCTTGGCCCCCGCCTCGTGCGCGGAAACAGCCGCGGCCGCGAGCTGTGCCGGCGTGACTGGCAGGTCGGGATGCTGGTCGGGGGTGCGGGCGCCGTTGATGCACGCCTTGACGTAGATGGGCATGCGTCCATCTTCACCCCTCGGGCCACGAGTTTCCGAAGTAGCGTGCTCGCATGGAGGGGCACATCATCGTTTGCGGCGACGATCCGCTGGGACGTCGGATCATCGAGCAGCTGCGGGCCGCGGGGCGAGAGATCACAGTCATCGACTCGTCCGACGGGCTACTCGACGCGGAGATCGCCAGCGCCGCGGCTCTGATCTGCGCCGATGACGACGACGCCCTCAACCTCGAAATAGCACTCCTGGCACGGCAATTCAACCCGAACGTGCGCGTCGTCGCCCGGCTGGCCAACAGCGTCCTTCGCGAGGCCGTCGCCATCGGGAACGGTCCTGGCGCCATCCTGGACGTCGCCGATCTGGCAGCGCCTTCGGTGGTCGAGGCCTGCCTGTCGCGAACCACGCACTCGATCAGCGTCGCAGGGACCGAGTTCGTCATCTCCGGCACGGACACACCCCGCGGGGCCACCCTGCGTGACGTCTTCGGCGACCTCGCCCCGGTCGCCGTCGTCCGCGGGGAGAACTCCCAGGAGCCGGGCGTCGTGGTGCCGTGCCCCGGCCGCGACGAGCGCGTCCACCCCGGTGACTGGACCGCGATGATCGGGACGGCCGAGGAGCTGGCCGCCCAGGGCATTGCCGTGGCAGCCCCCGTGGCGGCCAGGGTGGACGTTCGCCGGAAGCCGGTCAAGCGGATCCTCGATGCGGGGCGTTCGTTCCGAGAAGACGTGAATCCGAACTTCTTCAAGGCGTTGGCGGCGTCGATGACCCTGCTGATCGGCGCCACCGTGCTACTGCGCTTCGCCTACGACATGCCGGGCATGAGCTTCATCGACGCGCTGTACTTCTCCACCGAGACCATCGCCACCGTCGGATACGGCGACTTCAGCTTCGTCGACCAGCCGACGTGGCTGCGGTTGTTCGGCATCGTGTTGATGTTCGCCGGCGTCACCACCACCGCGGTGCTGATGGCGTTCGTCGCCGACCTCCTGCTGTCCCGGCGCATCGTGCAGAACGCAGGCAAGCGCAAGGTCCGCGAGCTGACCGACCACATCGTCGTCGTCGGCCTCGGCTCGTTCGGCATCCGCGTGGTGGCCGACCTGAAGGCCGCAGGGCATGACGTGGTGGTCATCGAACGCAGCCCGACGAACCGCTACCTGTCCTCCGCCGCCCAGCTCGACGTGCCGGTGATCTTCGGTGACGCGACGCTGCCCCAAACGCTGGACTTGGCCCGCATCGACGACGCGGTCGCGGTCGCGGTCCTCACGCAGGACGACATGGTCAACATCGAGACCGGCATCGTGCTGCGCGAGCGCCTCGGTGCGCGCTGGATGCGGTCGGAGGACAAGGCGGGCGTACCGGTGGTGCTGCGTGTCTACGACCGCATGCTTGGGGCTGCGGTCGCCCAGCGCTTCGGCTTCGAGAACGTGCGATCCACCGTCGAACTCGCGGCGCCGTGGTTCGTCGGCACGGCCATGGGACTGCAAGTGCTCGGCACCTTCTCGGTCGGGCAGCAGTCGTTCATGGTCGGCGGTGTCGAAGTCGAGCCGGGCAGCGAGCTCGACGGCCTACGGATGGCCGAGATCTCCACCCAGACCCGGGTGATCGCCATCGTCCACGGTCCCGGCGACGTGCAGTTGCATCCCCGCAGGGACAACTTGCTGGTAGCAGGCGACACCGCCTACCTGGTGGGTCCGCACCGCGAGTTGTTGGAGACCCTGCACAAGGGTCAGCGTGCCGTGAGCCAGGCCTAGACCGCACGGTCGGTCAGGGTTTGCGCGCCAGAATCTGGTCGACACCCATCCGACCCTGCTCGAACGCCAGCCCACCACCGACGAGGTACAGCCGCCACACCCTGGCGACCTCCTCCCCCTGCAGCGCCACGAACTCCTGGTAGTGCCGCTCGAAGGTCGCGAGCCAGTCCTCGACGGTGCGCACGTACTGCTCGCGCATCGCCTCCACCCCGCGGACCTCGAAGCCCGCGTTCGCCACGTGCCGCACCGTCTGCCACAGCGGCCGCATGTGCATGTCGGGCGCGATGTAGGACTCGATGAACGGACCACCACCGGGTGCGGTGCCCTCACGCCGCGACATCTGTTGCAGCAGAAGCCGACCACCCGCCTTGAGGGCGTTCAGCATCGTCGACACGTAGGTGGGATAGTTGCCCTCGCCGACGTGTTCGCCCATCTCGATGGAGCTCACCGCATCGAATGTCGCAGGAGGGTCGGACAATTCGCGGTAGTCCTGCAACCGCACCTCGACCAGGTTGCCGAGGCCCTCCTGAGTGACCCGTTCGGCGATGAAGTCGCGCTGCTCCGCGGAAAGGGTGATGCCCGTCGCGTGCACGCCATGGGTGCGGGCGGCGTGAAGGATCATCGACCCCCAGCCGCAGCCGACGTCCAGCAGTCGCTGCCCCTCCTTCAACTCCAGCTTGCGGCAGACCAGGTCGAGCTTGGCGGTCTGCGCGTCGTGCAGGGACATGGCCGCGTCGGTGTAGTAGGCCGACGAGTACGCCATGTGGTCGTCGAGCAATAGCTCGTAGAACTCGTTGGACAAGTCGTAGTGGTGGGAGATGGCGGCGCGGTCGCGACCACGCGTGTGCAAGCCGCCTGCCAACCGCGCCTCCGATGAGGGCGGCTTCGGCGGCCACCCGACGGCGCCGAGGCGTGCCGCGGCGAAGCCAGCACTGAGCTTGTCCCGCAGCGGAATTGACTGACGGCGCTTCGCCGCTGTGGCCCACGCACGGCGGAAACCGTCGGCCAGGTCGCCTTCGACGTCGATGTCGCCGGTGACGTAGGCCCGCGCCAGGCCCAGCTCGCCCGGCGCCCACAGCAGCCTGCGCAGCGCCCGTCGGTTGTGGATCACCAGCACGGGTCCGCTCGACGGCCCCGCCTCCGTGCCGTCCCAGGCGCGGATGCGCACCGGAAGGTCGACGCCCGCGCCGTCGCGCACCAGCGCGGCCAGTCGACCCGCTACGGTCACCCGAAGACCGACTTGAACTTGTCCAGAGACTCGCGGATGTCGCTCTTGAGGGCGCCAGCGACAACCATCCCGATGGGCCCGAAGAGGGCCGGACCGCCGAGATGGACGTCGAACGTCACCGTGGACCCCTCATCGACCTCGGACGGCTTGATCTTGCCCATCAGCTTGACCTTCACGCCGCCCTTGCCGTTGCCGTCCAGCGTCATCGACTGCGGGGGCTTCCAATTGACGATCCGCCAGTCGATCAGGTTGGGCATGCCCTTGACCTCGACGATCGACGTCAGGGTGGTGCCCTTCTCCAACGTCTCGGGCAGCTTGCTGCGCCACACCCGGTGGATGCTGAGCCACTCCCTGTAGCGGGACAGATCGGAGGCCGCCTCCCACGCCTTCTCCGGCGGGAGCGGCACGTCGACCGAAACCGAAAGCTTCGCCATGGCGCTTAGGACGTCGGGGGCGGCCCGGCCGGCGCGGCGGGTGGCGTCTGTGGTGGCGTCTGTGGTGGCGTCGGGGGCTGCTGCTGGGTGGCGCCCGCGTTGTCCCTGGCCGCCTTCTTGGCGGCCTCCTGCACCTTGTCGACGTGCTGCACGTACTTGCCCTGCGTCTTCTTGTCGACCAGGTCACCGGCCTTGTCGATGGCAGTGTCCACCTTGTCGGCGTTCTTCGAGAGCAGGTTCTTCACGGTGTCCAAAAATCCCATGGCCCCACCCTAGGCTCTGCGGACCCTACTCCGATCTCCAGAGGCGCCGCTTCTCCTTGAGCACGGCGCCCTCCACCCACCAGGCAATCTCGATCAATCCCGCCGCGACCGCACCGATGACCAGGGCCTTCGTCGTCAGTGCCACGTTGGACGGGTCGATCTTGAACGACTCCCGCGCCAGCGGGATGGAGAAGATCACCACATAGGCGAGCGCGGAGACCGTCACCAACCCGACCCGCCACCACTCGTACGGTCGGGCCACCACGGCCAACACCCACAGGGCAGCCACCAACAGCGTGATCAAGGCAGCCGTCGACGCCTGGGTGCGCTGCACGTCGGTGGCTCCGAGGCCCTCGTACGCCAGAAGATACGAGGTGAAGGTCGCGGTGCCGACGATCAGCCCGCTCGGCAGCGCCGACATCATGACGCGCCGGACGAACCCGGTGTGCGCCCGCTCCCGGTTCGGCGCCAGCGACAGCACGAACGCCGGGATGCCGATCGTGAACCAGGCCGCGATCGTCACGTGAATGGGCTGGAACGGAAACAGCAGCGGATCGGTTCCGAACACCTTGGAGGCCACGCCCGCCAGACCCACCAGCATCGCCAGCAGCACCGAATACACGGTCTTGGTGAGGAACAGATTCGAGACGCGTTCGATGTTGCCGATCACGCGCCTGCCCTCACCGACCACGTACGGCAACGTCGCAAACTTGTTGTCCAGCAACACGATCTGGGCCACCGCCCGGGACGCCGAACTACCCGATCCCATCGCAACGCCGATGTCGGCGTCCTTGAGCGCGAGAACGTCGTTGACGCCGTCGCCGGTCATCGCCACGGTGTGCCCGCGCGACTGAAGGGCATGCACCATCGCCCGCTTCTGATCGGGCCGCACCCGACCGAACGTGGTGTACTCCTCCAGCGCATCCGCGAGGTGCTCGGCCTCGTCGGGCAGCTTGCGGGCATCCATCGTCTCACCGTGCAGCCCAAGGGTTCCCGCGACCGCGCCCACCGAGACGGCGTTGTCACCCGAGATGACCTTCACCGTCACCTTCTGCTCGGCGAAGTAGTCGAGGGTCTCCTTGGCATCGGGCCGGACGCGCTGCTCGAGGACCACCAGCGCCGCGGGCGTGACGGTGCCCGGCGCGTCGGGAGCATCGACCGACCGGTCCGACGAGCCGAGCAACAGCACGCGCAGGCCCTGCGCGCCAATCCGTTCGGCTTCCTCGGCATCCGGCGACGACGGGTCGAGCAGCACGTCTGGCGCACCGATCACCCAGTTGCCGTGCTCGCCGTATGAGGTGCCGCTCCACTTGGTCGCCGACTTGAAAGGGGCACCGGCGATGGCCGTCCACCCCGGCGGCGACGGGTACTTCTCGCCGATCGCCTGCATGCTGGCATTCGGGCGCGCATCGTCCGCGGCCAGCGACGCAAGCGGTTTCGTGACGTCCTCCCTGGTAAGGGCCTTCAGGTCACTGAGACGCATGCCGTTCTCGGTGAGGGTGCCCGTCTTGTCGGCACAGACCACGTCGACGCGGGCCAAACCCTCGATGGCGGGCAGCTCCTGCACCAGACATTGCCGTCTGCCGAGTCGAATCACGCCCACCGCGAACGCAATCGACGTCATCAGCACCAGACCCTCGGGCACCATCGGCACCAGAGCCCCGACCATGCCGAGCACGGCGTCGCGCCAACCGACGTCGGTGGTGAACAGCTGCGTGTAGATGATCAGCAGGCCTGCGGGCACCAGAAGGTAGGTGATGACACGCAGAATGGTGTTGATGCCACTGCGCAATTCGGACTTCACCAGCGTGAACTTGCTGGCCTCCTCGGCAAGCTTGGCGGCGTACGCCTCGCGGCCCACCCTGGTGGCGCGGTAGGCGCCGCTGCCCGCCACCACGAAACTGCCGGACTTCACCTCGTCGCCCGCGTCCTTTGCCATCGGGTCGGCCTCGCCGGTGAGCAGGGATTCGTCGACCTCGAGGTTGGCCTCCTCGATGATCTCGCCGTCGACCACGATCTGGTCACCGGGTCCCAGCTCGATGACGTCGTCGAGTACGACCTCGCTCGGCGCCCGGGGGCCGATTCCAGACTGCCTGCGCACCAATGGTTTCGCCTGACCGACGATCGCGAGCTTGTCCAGGGTCTGCTTGGCCCGCAACTCCTGGATGATGCCGATCGCGCTGTTGGCGACGATCAGAATGCCGAACAGCCCGTTGATCAGCGAACCGGTCGACAGCACGATCAGAAACAGGACGCCGAGGATCGCGTTGATCCGGGTCAGCACGTTGGCGCGAATGATCTCCGAGACGCTGCGCGCGGCGCGATTGGGGACGTCGTTGGTCTTGCCCGCCGCGACGCGCTCGGCGACCTCGGCATCCGAGAGGCCCGCAGCCACGGCGGCCGACGTCATCGTCCGGCCCTGCTGAACGTGCCCAGCTTCTCCTCGTCGTAGAACTCCAGGGTCAGCTTGTCGCCGTCGAACGTGGCCTTGGAAATGGTTCCAGGAAAGGCGTTCTCACCGGTCGGCGTGAAGGTGAACACGTTGCCGTCCCAGTGCGTCAGATCGAAGACGTCGCGTGGCCCCAGCGCGAGGGTCAGCTTGCCGCCGGCTTCTGCGACCCTGGCCGGGCCCCAGTAGTCGTTGTCGTAGGTGCCGACGAGTGCGGTCGGAGGCGGCGCAGGAGCCGGGGTGGCTGGCGGCGTCTGGCCGACCAGTGAGCCCACCGGCTGCTCCATCGCCCCGAAGGCGTCGCCGTACAGCTTGTACCAGTCCTCGCGGGGCTCGCCGAACTGCACCAGGTCGGCGAATTGCGCCGTCAGCGCCTCGGGGACACCCGAGGGCGTGGCGTTGGTCAACGCCACGATCGCCACGTCGGCCGACGGAATGATGACGAAGTTGGTGCCCGCCCCCAGGTCGAAGGCGCCCGAGTGACTGAACTGCACCCGCGCGTCCGAGGTGGTCCCGACGTTGAACCCGTAGCCGTAGAAGCCGGGGCGCGCCGCGGGCTCCGCGGGCGGATTGGACACGCTCTGCGGGGTGAGGGCAGGCAGCAGCGCCTTCGGGTCGACGATCTGCTGCCCCTGGAAGTTGCCGTCCGCCAGCATCATCGCCAGCCACTTCGACATGTCGTTGACCGACGAGCTCGCTCCGCCCGCGGGTGATTCGGGTTGGGCGTCGCGAACGAACAACGGCTGGTAGGCGTCGTCGAGGTGGATGTGGCCCACGGCCCGGTCCGGCCTGGACTCGTAGTCCGAGAAGTTCGAGCTGGTCGAGGTCATGCCCAGCGGGCCGTAGAGCACCTCCTGACTGAGGTCCTCCCATGCCTTGCCCGCGTTGACCGCCACGGCCTCGGCACCCGCGGTCAACCCGAAGTTGGTGTATGCGTACGAGGTTCGGAACTGGTCGAGCGGAAGCTCACGCAGATGCTCGAGCACGTAGCGGCGGTCGTAGCCCAGATCCTCGAGCAGATCACCCGCGTGGTCGGGCAACCCCGAGCGATGCGCGAACATGTCACCGACGGTCACCATCTTCGTGACGACGGGGTCCGCGAGCGCGAACCACGGCAGTTTCTCGGCGACCGGGGTGTCCCAGGCGATCCTGCCCTGCCCCACCTGGTTGGCGACGACGGTCGAGCTCAGCGACTTGGACACGGATGCCAGCTGGAACACGGTGTCGGCGTCGACCGCGTTCTCGGGAGCACCACCCTTGCGAACGTCCTTCACTCCGAAACCCTTGGCGTAGATCGTCTTTCCGCCGTGCACGACGGCAACGGCCATGCCGGGGATGCCGGACTTCTTCATCAGTTCGTCGGCGATGCCGTCGAGCTTGCCGACCGCATCCTCAACGGCGTTGTCCGGCAATGCCGTTGCCGGTTCCAGTGGGGGCGAGACCTCGGAGGTGCCCGGTGTGGTCGGCGGACCAGATGACGTCGCGTCACACCCCCCGATCAGCGCCGTCGCGGCGACCAGCACGGCCAGTTTGAACATCGAAGAACGGTGCACACCAGCAACCTAGTCGGTCAGGCCCGCCACCATGGGTCCAACACCGCCGTTGGTTCCGATTCAACCGTCGGCTCGATGCGTTGCCCCGGCCGTGGCGTCGCCACCTTCACGCCCTCGCCAGCGGCGGCGACGAGCATCCGCTCGATGGGTTCGGACCACGGGTGGGGTGCCAGCCGGAACGTCGCCCAGTGGATCGGCACCATGAGCCCCGCATCGGTCACGTCGCGGTGAGCGCGCACGGCGTCCTCGGGGTTCATGTGGATGTCGGGCCAGCCGGGGTGGTAGGCCCCGACGGGCATCAGCGTCAGATCGAAGGGTCCGTGGTCGGAGCCGATGTCGGCGAAGCTCTTGCTGTAGCCGGTGTCGCCGCCGAAGAACGCACGGTGACGCGGCCCGATGATCGCCCACGACGACCACAGGGTGACGTTACGGGTGAGGAACCGGCCGGAGAAGTGCCGCGCGGGCGTGCATACCAGCTCGAGCTCGCCGAGCGAGGCGCTCTGATTCCAGTCGAGCTCGATGATGCGATCGTCGGGAATGTGCCACGTGCGCAGATGCGCCCCGATGCCGAGCGGAACGAAGAACTTGGCCCGCTGCGTCAGCGCGAGCAGTTTGACGGTGTCGACGTCGAGGTGGTCGTAGTGGTCGTGGCTGATGATCACCGCATCGATCGCGGGCAGCGCCTCCAGCGACGCGGGAACGGGATGCAGCCGCTGTGGGCCGACGGCGCGCGATGGCGAGCAGCGATCGCTCCACACCGGGTCGGCGAGTATTCGGTAACCGTCGACCTCGATGATCGCCGACGAGTGGCCGTACCAGGTGGTAGCCAGATCGGCGGCGACGACGCTGGGGTCTGGCGTGACGATGGGGACCGGCGCAGGCGGGTTCTGATCGGCGCTGCCGCCGATGACCTCGCGCGCGAGGACGAACTGCTGCTGACGGGTCAGGTTGACGGTCGAGGACGGCTCGAGGTTGGTGAACACGCCGTCGTGATAGTTCGGCGACCCCTTCGCAACGGCGTCGATCTCCACTGGTGACGCCCCGAGCGCCTCCGGCGCACCTTGCAGCGCGCGCAGGGCGAAACCCCCTCCGATGAGCGCCGCCGTGCCGCCGACCAACCGCGCCGCCTGCCAGAGCATCTAGGCGCCCGTGAACTTCGCGGGCCGCTTCTCGATGCGCGCCACCTGCGCCTCGATTACGTCTTGGCTACCCCAGGCCTTGTCGAAGCCGTCCTTGTGGGCGGGCCACTGGTCCTCGTAGGCGCCGTCGTCGTTGAGCACGCGTTTGGAGTGTTGCACCGAAAGCGGAGCGAGGCCGGCGATCTCCGCCGCCCACGCCTGCGCATCGGCCAGGGTGCCGATGCGGTTGGCCATCCCGGTCTGCAACGCGACGTCGGCGGTCAGCTTCTCGGCGGCGATCAGCATCGCCCGCGCTCGACCGTACCCGGCGAGGGACGACAATCGGCGGATGCTCCAGTTGTCCAGTGCCAGACCGTATTTGGCGATGGGAAACTGGAAGAACGCGTCGGGCGCGACGACGCGCAGGTCGCTCACCATGGCCAGTTGGACCCCCGCCCCGATGGCGGGTCCGTTGATCGCCGCGATGACCGGCATCGGCGCCTTGTCGATCGCCGTATTCAACGCGATCGCCTTGTCGGGGAAGTCGGCGGCGAACACGTCACCGGAGAGATCGGCGCCCGCGCAGAAGACCGTGCCCTGCCCCGTCAACACGATCGCCCGCACGTCCTCGGCCGCGGCCGTGTCGATGGCCTCCCTGAGGGAGTCCACCAGTTCGCTGTTGAGGGCGTTGCGGCGCTCGGGTCGCTGCATCTCGATAGTCGTGACATCGCCCTCTCGGGTAACTCCGATCATGGGGCCAGCCTAACGACCGCGCAGATAGCCTTGCTCCGTGAGCCGCATCGGCGCCATGGCGCTCCGGGACGCCGTCCTCGATCAGGGATCGTTCCTCAGCTGGGACAGCACGCCCATCGACGTCGGCGCCGACGACCAATACCGCCGCGAGCTCGCCGATGCCAAGGCGTCGACCGGGCTGGACGAATCGGTCCTCACCGGCGAGGGCACGGTGTTCGGTCGCCGCGTCGCGGTGGTGGCCAGTGAGTTCGGTTTCCTCGCGGGATCCATCGGGGTCGCCGCAGCCGAGCGGATCACGACGGCGATCGAACGCGCCACCGCGGAGGGGCTGCCGGTGGTGGCATCGCCGAGTTCCGGTGGCACCCGCATGCAGGAGGGGACCGTCGCCTTCCTGCAGATGGTCAAGATCGCGGCAGCGGTCGAGCTGCACAAGCAGGCGCACCTGCCCTACCTCGTCTACCTGCGACACCCGACCACCGGCGGGGTGTTCGCGTCGTGGGGCTCGCTGGGTCACGTGACCGCCGCGCAGCCGGGCGCATTGATCGGCTTCCTGGGGCCGCGGGTGTACGAGCACCTCTACGGCGAGCCGTTCCCCGCCGGTATTCAGACCGCGGAGAACCTGCACCGCCACGGCGTCATCGATGGCGTCGTCCCGATCGAGCTGCTGCGTTCGACGCTGGACCGCGCGCTGAAGGTCCTATCCGACCCGCCGGGCCCCGCGCAGCAGGCCCCCGGCCCAGAACCCGTCGCCGACGTTCCCGCGTGGGACTCGGTCGAGGCGTCCCGCCGCCCCGACCGGCCCGGCATCGGCTATCTGCTCAAGCACGGGACGACGGAGCGGGTGCTGCTCTCCGGGACGGGCGGAGGGCAGGAGCGCAACGGGCCGGGAAATGCGCCGGGGCACGGCGCTGCCACCACGCTGCTGGCACTGGCCCGCTTCGGCGGACAGCCCGCCGTAGTGGTGGGACAGCAGCGTGGCGTGGGTGGCGGGCTGGTCGGTCCCCAGGCGCTGCGCGAGGCGCGTCGCGGGATGGCACTGGCGGCCGGCCTGCGACTGCCCCTGGTGCTGGTGATCGACACCCCCGGCCCTGCACTGTCCGCCGAGGCCGAGGAGGGTGGGTTGGCCGGCGAGATCGCCAGGTGTCTGGCCGAGCTGGTCACCCTGAACACGCCGACGGTCTCGGTGCTGCTGGGCCAGGGCAGCGGCGGGCCTGCCCTCGCGATGGTGCCCGCCGACCGCGTCCTCGCCGCCCTGCACGGCTGGCTGGCTCCGCTGCCACCGGAGGGCGCCAGTGCCATCGTCTACCGCGACGTCTTGCATGCCCCCGAATTGGCGGCTGCACAAGGGATTCGGTCGGCGGATCTGTTGCGCAACGGGATCGTCGACGCGATCGTGCCCGAGCGTGACGACGCCGCGGACACGCCAGCGGACTTCACGGCGCGACTCTCGGCGACCATTGCGGGGGAATTGGTCGCGCTGCGGGCGATGAC